>NZ_JAMXSI010000009.1:0-123524 GCF_024124705.1 Halomonas sp. Mc5H-6 | reverse complement strand
CTTTCGCTTCTTGTTCTGGTACTCGGCTTCGGAGAAAGTGATCTGATCCATGCGGTAATGAATCCTAGGCAGTTGACGATGGCCGTATTATCGCTGATTTCGGAGACTTATTCAGAGTCTCCTTAGCGGGCGAAGTGTTGCCTCATCAAGTTTTCATTAGCCACTCATGGTCGGGGTCGTTGTGGAATTTCCATACCCGTTTGGGGCCGGCCATCACGTTTAAGTAATAAAGCGAGTAGCCGTGGGCGGCGCCAACGGGGTGATACCCCTTGGGCACCAGTACACAGCAGCCGTTTTCCACCGCCATGGTTTCATCAAGGTTGCGGTCATCGGTGTAGACGCGCTGAAAGGCAAAGCCCTGAGCGGGATTGATGCGGTGGTAGTAGGTCTCTTCCAATTGCGACTCGTGGGGCAAGTTATCCACATCGTGTTTATGGGGCGGGTAGCTCGACCAGTTACCCGCGGGTGTGAAAACTTCCACCACCAGCAGGCTATCGGCGGGTTCGGTTTCCGGCAGGATGTCGTGCACATGGCGGGTATTGGTACCCTGGCCACGGGTGCTCTGCTTGATGTCGTCCGGTGCAATCAAACGTGGCGCATGATTGCCATGCCCTGGGGCCGCACATACGGCCAGCTCAAGGTCGGTGGTCGCTTCCACCGAGTAGCTAACCCCATTGGGTAGGTACACCGCGTAGGGTGGAATCTGTTCAAAGATATCCATGCGCTTGCCGATATCATCAAAGCGGTGCTCACCGCAGGCCACATTTGCGCGACCAGTGAGCAGCACCAGGCAGACTTCCTGATCATCGCTGCTGGCCTCCAGGCGCTGGCCCTTGGCGAGTTTATGCACCCGAAAGCCGACATGCGTCCAGCCAGCGGAGGCGGGGGTGACGTCAATCACGGTGCCTTGGGCGTCCGGGGCGGTGGGGCGTACCAGTAGTGAAGTCATTCTTCGCTCCTCCTGACGGTTCGGCGACGGTCTAGTCAGCCAAACGTCTTGATAATAAAGCCTTATGCCGCTGCTTAAACCGCAGCATCGAGCAGAATTTTACGGCCTTCGCGTAGCGAGTGCTCCGCTGCATCGGCCAATCGCAATGCTTCCAAGCCATCCTGGGCGCCTGCTAGAGGGGCGCGCTTTTCCTGCCACGCATCGACAAAATCACCAATCTCTAATCGATAAGCCTCGGCATAACGCTCTAAGAAGAACCATTTGGGTTTTTCTTCCACTTGTCCCGCTTCGCCGGTAAAGCGCAGCCGGGTATCAGACTCGTTCTGCGCCTGCAGCATGCCCTGGCTGCCAAAGGCTTCGATACGCTGGTCGTAGCCATAGTTTGCGCGCCGTGAGTTGCTAATTTGACACAACTTTCCACTGGCGGTGGTGAGCGTGACCATGGCGGTATCTACATCGCCTGCTGCGCCAATGGCGGGGTCGATAATGCTACTGCCGACGGCAAAAATACTTTCAATCGGCTCATCAAGCAGCCAGCGCGCCATGTCCAGGTCATGAATCATCATGTCCCGGAACAGCCCGCCTGAGTCGCTGACATACTCGGCAGGCGGGGGAGACGGGTCGCGGCTGATAATGGTCAGGGTTTCCAGTGCCCCAATACGCCCTTGGGTAATGGCCTTTTTAAGTGCCGAAAACTGAGGATCGTGTCGGCGGTTAAAACCTAACGCGCAGGTCACCGGGTGTTCGCTGAGTACCTGCAGGGCATCGCGGGTGCGTGCTAAATCCAGGGCGATGGGTTTTTCACAGAGAACCGCCTTGCCTGCACGGGCAGCACGCTCCAGGTACTCCGCGTGGGTGGGCGTGCTGGAGGCAATCAGGACGGCGTCAATGTCGCCATCTGTAAAAATCTCATCAACGGAGGTTGCTTTGCTGCCGTACTGCTCGGCCAACGCTTCTGCGGCAGGCTGGTGAAAGTCGGCCACGGCGGCCAGGGTAACATTCGGGTGTGAGTGAATGGCCTGGGCATGCACCTTGCCGATGCGTCCAGCGCCGATCAGTGCCAGTTTCATAAGCGCTCCTATCTTGTTCTTGGGGTTGAAGGATTTTTAGTGAGTGAATTGCATTTATGCGTTGCGTTGGTGGCCCGACTGGGGATCCTTTTCACGTGTTTTGTCTTGCCGCACCCCCAGGGCAATGGCCAAGGTCTGGGCCAGGCAGAGCGAGGCGGTCAAACTGCGGAAACTTTTCACTTCAGCCTCGTTGACCACAAAGGCTACATCTGCGAAACGCGCCAGCGGGCTGAGGGTCGAGTCGGTAATCACCACAATAGGCAGACCACGCTGATGGGCGTCTTCGCAGGCTTTCTGGCTCTCTTCGGCATAGGGGGAGAAGCTGATGGTCAGCAGGGCGTCGTGTCGGCTCATGGCCCGCAGTTGCTCGCCGTACATCCCGCCCAAACCATTGACCAGCAGCGCCGGTTTATCGACATGCGCCAGGGCATAGGTCATGTAGCTGGCCACCATAAAGCTGCGTCGGGCACCCATCACATGAATGGCATGGGCCCGCTCAAAAATATCCAGCGCTTTTTCAAGGTTCTCTGGGTCAATGCGACTAGGCAGTTGCTCCAAGACGGCGCGATTAGCGTCGGCGAACTCCCATAATAGCTGGGTGCTGTCCGGTGTTTCCCCGGTTGCGCTGCGCACCGCTCGAATGCGCTCGGTGTAGTTGGGCAGTTCATCGACCAGGCGGCTGCGAAACAGCTGCTGCATTTCGGAAAAGCCTTTAAAGCCCAAGCTGTTGGCCAGGCGAATCAAGGTGGAGGGGGTGACATCCGCTTGTTCGGCAATTTTAGCCACAGTCGCCAGAGCCACCTCCTGGGGGTGATCAAGCATAAACCGCGCGGTCTGCTGTAAACGTTTGCTTAGCGTGGCGTACTCGGCGGTGAGCAGCGTTTCCAGCTCACGGTAGCTTTGAGGTGGCTGCGACATACAATTTCCTTAGCGTTAACGCGTGTACCACTTAGCTGAGAGAAAACTAAGCAAAGGGGCTGACTGTTGAGCAGTCTAGTAGATTGAAATAAATATTCCATTTATACCAAAGTATAGAATAAATAATTTGCCTGCATTGCTGTTTGGAATCTATATTCCATAGCGCCAAGGCATTTAATGCCACTTCCCTACCAACAACGATAACGTTATGAGGAATTATTTATGGCACGTCTATCTCAATGGCTTCTAGCCTCCGTCACCATCACGGCGCTCATGGCGGGTGCCGCACAAGCACAGGAAGCATCACAAGAAGATAACCGCTTTGTCATGGTGACCCATGGCGTTCCCTCGGACCCTTTCTGGTCAGTGGTGAAAAATGGCGCAGAGGCAGCGGCTGATCTTGTAGGCGCAGAGCTTGAGTACCGCGCGCCCTCTACCTTTGACATGGCCAAGATGCAGCAGCTCGTACAGGCAGCGGTGGCCTCCCAACCCGACGGTTTGATCCTCTCTTTCACCGATGAAAATGCCCTGGGCGGCGCTGTCCAAAATGCTGTCGATAACGGCATACCCGTCATCACCATTAACTCTGGTGGCGATGTGGCAAGGGACTATGGCGCCCGTCTGCACGTCGGACAGAGTGAGTACGAGGCGGGCAAGCAGGCCGCTGAGCGTATGCAGGAAATGGGCGTCGAGAAAGGTGTCTGCGTTAACCATGAACAGGGGAATCAGGGCCTTGACCAGCGTTGTGATGGCTTTGTCGAGGGCTTCGACGGCAATGCTGAGCAGTTAGCGACCACCTACGACCCCACTAACATTCGCAATGCCATTATCGCCTACCTTAACGAGAACAGTGATGTGCGTGGGGTGTTGACCTTGGGCGCATTGGCCGCTGATCCGATGATTCAGGCCATGCGCGAGCAGGGTGCTACCGATATGTTCACCCTCGGTACCTTTGATCTGTCACCCGACATTCTGGAAGCCTTGGATGCGGGTGAGCTGGACTTTGCGATCGACCAACAGCAGTACATGCAGGGTTACTTGCCCGTCATATTCCTGGACCAGTTCGTCAAGAACGGGCTGCTACCCGCAGGGGATGTGCCCACCGGCCCTGGGTTTGTCACTCAAGACAACGCAGCGCAGGTTATTGAGCTGAGTAGCCAGGGTATCCGTTGATAACGAGCTAATCGGAAAAGGCTCGGCGGTGCCGAGCCTTGGGAGTCGATCGCCATGAGTTCCAATGACACTAACCAAGCGGCTGCGCCAGCAGCGGCTGATCAAGACGAACGGATCCAGAAGGTCTCTTTCTGGAAGAAAGCGCTCAATCGTCCCGAGTTGGGGGCGCTGGCGGGTACCGTGCTGGTGCTTGCCTTTTTTATCGTTGTCTCCAGCGGCACCGGGATGTTTACCCCCGCGGGGATTATTAATTTTCTGGAAGTGTCAGCCCAGCTCGGCATTATCGCCACGGCGGCGGCACTGCTGATGATCGGCGGTGAGTTTGACCTATCGATTGGCTCGATGATCGGCCTGGCTGGCATTCTGATCGCCATTCCTGCCGTGGAGTATGGCTGGCCACTATGGGCCGCTATCTTATTGGCATTCGCCTGTGCCGGGCTAGTGGGGGTGATTAACGGTAACCTGGTGAACCGCACTGGCTTGCCTTCCTTTATCGTCACGCTGGGTTTTCTGTTCATCCTGCGTGGCCTGGCGATTGGTGTCAGTCGGTTATTGACCGGGCGTACCCAGGTGGGTGGCGTTGAAGAGCATATCCCCGGCGACTGGTTTGCGGCGTTGTTCTCCGGCGAAGTCGCCACGGGCTTGTTCACTTGGATGGCTTCGCAGGGTTGGATCGCGACCAACTTTGCGGGAAATCCCACGGTCACCGGTATTCCGGTCTCCATCGTCTGGTGGTTGGGCTTAACCGCCGTGGCGACCTGGGTACTGCTGTGCACGCCCTATGGTAACTGGATCTTCGCCAGCGGCGGCGACGCTAATGCCGCGCGCAATTCGGGCGTGCCGGTACGTCGGGTCAAGATTTCACTGTTCATGTTCACTGCCTTCTCCGCCACCATCTTTGCCTGCATTCAGGTGATGGATACCGGTTCAGCGGACACCATTCGCGGCTTGTTAAAAGAGCTGGAGGCCATTATCGCGGTGGTGATTGGCGGCGCTTTGCTGACCGGGGGCTATGGGTCTGCCATCGGGGCGGCGCTGGGTGCGCTGATCTTCGGCATGGTGCAAATGGGTATCTTCTATACCGGAGTTAACACTGACTGGTTCCAGGTCTTTTTGGGTGTGATGCTGCTGGTGGCCGTGCTGTTCAACAATTACATGCGCAAGAAGGCGATGGAGGCCAAGTAACATGACAACTCAAACGCCAATGATCGAAATGCGCAGCGTCAGCAAGCACTTCGGCAGTGTCATCGCCTTGAGCGATATTTCCATGCAGGTCTATGCCGGCGAGGTCATGTGCCTGCTCGGTGATAACGGTGCTGGCAAGTCGACGCTGATCAAAACCCTGTCGGGCGTTCATCAGCCCACCCATGGCGAGATGCTGCTGGATGGCGAACCCGCCCGCTTCAAGTCACCGGCTTACGCGCTAGACGCCGGTATCGCGACGGTTTTTCAGGACCTGGCGATGGTGCCGTTGATGTCGATTACCCGTAACTTCTTTATGGGGCGCGAACCGACGGTGGGCTGGGGGCCGTTTAAGCGTATCAATTGGAAATACGCCGACCGCATTGCCAAGCAGGAAATGGCCAAGATCGGCATTGATGTGCGCGACCCGAGTCAACCGGTGGGCACGCTTTCCGGTGGCGAACGTCAGTGCGTGGCGATTGCCCGAGCCGTCTATTTTGGCGCCAAGGTGCTGATTCTGGATGAGCCAACGTCCGCCCTCGGGGTCAAGCAGGCCTCGGTAGTGCTGCGCTATATCGCCAAGGCGCGGGCCGATGGCCTGGCGGTCATCTTCATTACCCATAACGTCCATCACGCCTTCCCCGTGGCCGATGCCTTCACGCTTTTGTCCCGTGGCGGCAGCCTGGGCTCCTTCCGCAAAGAAGACGTCACCCGCGAAGAAGTCCTCAACATGATGGCCGGTGGTGCCGAATTGGAGAGTCTGGATGCAGAGCTCGCTGAGTTCCAGCGCAGCGACCGCGAAAAAAAAGCCAATAGCGCTGCTGCCGATCCGACCACACCAAAGACCGCTGGCGGGAAGATTGATGAGCCCGCTGAAAACGTTTAGCGAACAGCTACCAAAGAGCCACTATGACCATGTCAGCATCTACTTTCTCATCGCCGTTTACGTTGGCCGTTTGTGCAGAAATGGTTTTTCGCGACCTACCGATGAATGAACGTGTTAAGCGTATTGATGCATTGGGTTTTCAAGTGGAAATCTGGGACTGGACCCGACACGACATTGAATCCCTGGCCAATAGCGGCGCGACGTTTTCATCCATGACCGGCTATATCTCAGGCACCTTGGCGGATGCTGCCGGTGCCGATGAACTGCTGAGAACCGCCGCTGAATCGGCTGAGGTAGCAAAACGTCTCGGCATTCCGCGACTTAACTTGCATGGCACTGGGTTGAATAGCGAAGGCCTGCCCGTTCAGCCGTGCCAACAGATAACCGGCGCTATGTGGCTCAAAGCCCGGGACACGCTCAACCGGCTGGCAGATCTCGGCGAGCAGAACGACATCACCTTTGTGCTTGAAAACCTTAATACCGATGTTGACCACCCAGGTGTACCGTTTGCGCGTTTGGAAGATGTTCTAGCGCTTGTAAAAAGTGTCGACCGGCCCAGCTTGCGCATTATGTTGGACGTTTATCACGCCCAAATTGGCGAAGGTAATTTGATCGAATTGATTCGCCGCTGCGGACCGTACATTGGTGAAGTGCAAGTGGCTGATGTGCCTGGGCGCTGCGAACCGGGAACCGGCGAGATTAACTATCCGGCCATCGCCAAAGCGCTAAATAAAATAGGTTATCGAGGCACTGTGGGGTTGGAAGGTTGGGCCTCTGGGGATGACGACCTCGCGCTCGACCGATTCCGTGCTGCCTTTTCATTCTAGACAGGTTAGACGCCCAGGGCGCTTTGATGCTCAAACCATCTTTGCCCTAGACCACGAGAGTAACGTGGGGAGACCTTATGCTGAACAACAATATGCAACACCGGCCGCTTGATCTGATTTGCTTAGGGCGTGTAGCGGTGGATCTTTACGCCGAACAAATCGGTAGCCGCCTGGAAGACGTGTCCAGCTTTGCCAAATACCTGGGCGGTAGCTCCGGCAACATGGCCTACGGTACCGCGCGGCTTGGGTTGAAGTCCGCCATGCTTTCGCGGGTGGGCAACGAACAGATGGGCAACTTTGTACGCGAAGAGCTGGAACGGGTAGGGGTAGATACCACCGCGCTACAAACCGACCCCGAACGCCATACCGGTTTGGTACTGTTAGCGTTAAAAGACCGCGAGAGCTTCCCACTGCTGTTTTATCGCCGCGACTGCGCCGATATGGCCATTGATGCTGACGCCATTGACCCTGAGTTCATTGCCCGCTCAAAGGCATTGGCGATTACCGGCACCCATCTTTCTACTGATACGACTCGCCGAGCCTGCCGCAAGGCGCTGGACGCCGCTGCCCATTATGGCGTTAAGCGGGTGCTGGATATCGACTACCGTCCCGTGCTGTGGGGGCTCACCAATCCCGGCGATGGCGAAACCCGCTTTGTCGCCGATGACAAGGTGACCACCGACCTGCAGCGCTGGCTGCCGGATTTCGACCTGATTGTGGGCACCGAAGAGGAGTTTCATATTGCCGGCGGCAGTACGGATACCTTGTCGGCCCTGCGCGCAGTGCGAAAGGTTAGCGAGGCTACCCTGGTATGCAAGCTCGGGCCCATGGGCTGTGTGGTGTTTGAAGGAGACATTCCGTCACGCATTGAAGACGGTGTTTTGGTCAAGGGCGTACAGGTTGAAGTGCTCAACGTGCTGGGTGCCGGGGATGCCTTTATGAGTGGGTTGCTGCGGGGTTGGCTGAGAGGTGAGCCCTGGCAAACCAGCGCTGCCTATGCCAACGCCTGCGGCGCGCTGGTGGTGTCCCGGCACGGCTGTGCCCCGGCCATGCCCACCGAAGACGAGTTATTTGATTATCTCGACAGGCGTGATGAGGTTCCCCGCCCGGATATCGATCAACGGTTGAATCATTTACACCGGGTCACCACCCGAGTGCCTGCTCAATGGCCCGAAGTGTTGGGCCTGGCATTTGACCACCGCCGCCAGCTCACCGATATGGCTCGCGAAGAGTATGCCGACAGCGCGCGACTGCCTAAGCTTAAGAAGCTGTTGGTGTCGGCTGCCGAGGAGGGCGCCAAGCTGGGCGGCATTACCACGCCTGCGATTCTGGTAGATGACGTGCTGGGGCAGGAAGCGCTTAATCAAGCCAGCGGCAAAGGCTGGTGGATTGGTCGACCGGTAGAGCTGCCGGGCTCACGCCCGCTGCGCTTCCAGCATGGCGACGATTTAGGTGCCTGCCTGCGCAACTGGCCTAGAGAACAGATCATTAAATGCCTGGTGTTCTACCACCCTGACGACGAGGTTGCGCTGCGCCTGGAGCAGGAGGAGCGGCTGCGCCAGCTCTACCAGGCGGCCTGTGCCTATGGGCTGGAACTGCTGATTGAGGTCATTCCTCCTTCGAGTATGCCCGGCGATGACACCACGCTGCCGCGCAGCCTGCAGCGGCTTTACAACCTGGGCATTCGGCCCGACTGGTGGAAGCTACCCACTATGTCAGACGCTGCCTGGCAGGCGGTGGGCGAGACCATTGAGCGCGAGGATACTTACTGCCGTGGCGTGGTACTGCTCGGGCTTGATGCCCCCATGGACGACATGAAGCGCGGCTTTGACGAGGCTGCTAAACACCCTTGCTGCAAGGGGTTTACCGTCGGACGCACGCTATTTGCCAGCGCCAGTCGCGACTGGCTGGCGGGGCGCATCGACGATGCAGCTTTGGTAACACGCGTTGCCAAAAATTATGCCGAGCTAATACAAGCGTGGCGGCAATTAAGGCAGGCGCAGCCGCAAACGCTGGCCCACACCGAGGAGGCGTAAGATGAGCACCATTCGACTCACCATGGCCCAGGCGCTGGTCAAGTATCTTGCCGCGCAACGTATCGAGATTGATGGTCAAGAGGTGGCGCTTTTCGAAGGCGTGTTTGCGATTTTTGGTCATGGCAATGTGGCCGGAATGGGGGAAGCGCTCTACCACATGCAAGACAAACTGCCGACCTTTCGCGCCCACAACGAACAGGCCATGGCTCACGCGGCGATTGCTTTTGCCAAAGCCAATAATCGCCAGCGCTTAATGGCCGCGACCAGTTCCATCGGCCCAGGGGCGACTAATATGGTCACCGCGGCGGCGCTGGCCCATGCCAACCGGTTGCCGATCCTGCTGCTGCCGGGGGACACCTTTGCCACCCGCGAACCCGACCCGGTTCTCCAGCAGGTGGAGCATTTCGGTGACCCTACGGTTAGCGTCAACGACTGTTTTCGTCCCGTGTCGCGCTACTTTGATCGTATCAGCCGCCCGGAACAGCTACTCACCAGCTTGCCCCAGGCGATCGCCACAATGCTTGACCCGGAGCACTGCGGCCCCGCGACCCTGGCGCTGCCCCAGGATGTGCAAACCTTTGCCTACGACTATCCAGAAGCCTTTTTTGCTCCCAAGGTGCATCGCATTCGCCGCTCGCCGCCGGATGCTTATGAGCTTAGTCAAGCAGTCGCGGCACTCAAGCAGGCCAAGCGCCCGTTGATCATTGCCGGTGGCGGTGTGCATTACGCCGCTGCCTGCGAAGATTTGGCCGAGTTTGCCAAAGCACGCGGCATCCCGGTCGCCGAAACCCAGGCGGGGAAAGGCGCACTGGCGGATAGCCACTCCTGCGCGGTGGGTGCCATTGGCGTCACCGGCAGCGCAGCCGCCAACCAGTTGGCAGAGCAGGCGGATGTCATCCTGGCGGTGGGCACCCGGCTGCAGGACTTTACCACCGGCTCCCGGGTGCTGTTTGAAAGCAGCGATAAGACACTGATTGCCCTCAACGTTGGCCGCTTCGACAGCCTGAAACATCAAGCGCTGCCGCTTAGCTGCGATGCCTTGGTCGGGCTGAGGCAACTCGACGCGGCGCTGGGCGAGTGGCGCGGCAGCGATGAGTGGCGCGAACAGACCAGCACGCTCAAGCGCGAATGGGCCGAGGCGGTACATCGTGTAACCGCCGATCAAGGGCTGGCGCTGCCCACTGATGCTCAGGTGATCGGTGCAGTTAATCGCCAGGCTGGTGATGACACCACCGTGGTATGCGCCGCCGGAGGTTTGCCAGGTGAACTGCATAAACTCTGGCAGTGTTCAGGCCCAGGTAGTTACCACGTTGAGTACGGTTTCTCCTGCATGGGCTATGAAATTGCTGGTGGGCTCGGCGTCAAGATGGCCAAGCCCGAGCGAGAAGTGGTGGTGATGGTGGGTGATGGTAGCTACCTGATGCACAACTCCGAGCTGGCCACCTCGGTGATGCTGGGCCACAAGCTGATCGTCGTGGTGTTGGATAACCGCGGCTATGGCTGTATCAACCGCTTGCAGCAGGCCACCGGCGGCGCGGGATTCAACAACCTGCTGGAAGATTGCCGCACTGTGGAGGCTGGCGCCCCCAAAACCGATTTTGCTGCCCACGCCAAAGCCCTGGGATGTGAGGCTGAGTCAGTGAGCGGCATTGCCGAACTGGAACAGGCGCTGGTGCGCGCTCGCGCTGCCCAATCCACCTATGTGATCGCCCTGGATACTGATCCGTTACCCAGTACCGAGGAAGGCGGAGCCTGGTGGGACGTGGCCGTGCCCGAGGTCTCCGAACGTGAAGAAGTCAATACTGCTTACCAAGGGTATCGCGAGGCCAAGCAGCGCCAACGCCATTAATGCCAACAAACATGCTCACAAGGAATACACCATGCCAACGGTTACGTTAGGTATTAATCCGCTCACCTGGACGAACGATGACTTGCCCAGCCTGGGGAGCGATACGCCCCTGGAAACCTGCCTTCAAGAAGGGCGCGAAGCGGGTTTTAGCGGCTTTGAACTGGGCAATAAATTTCCTCGCACGCCTGACGCCTTGAACAAAGTGCTGGGTGCTCATGACTTGGCGCTCGTTTCGGGCTGGTACTCCGCACGCCTGCTTGAGCGTAGCCCAGAAGAAGAGATTGAAGCCGTTCAGGATCATATGAACCTGCTCAAGCAGTGTGGGGCCAAGGTCATGCTGCTGTGCGAAGTTACCCACTGTGTACACGGCGACCAGCAACGCCCGCTCTCCCAGCGTCCGCATCTTTCTGATGAAGAGTGGCAGCGCCTGCTGCATGGCCTGGATGTGGTAGGCGACTACCTGAAATCCCAGGGCATACAGCTGGTGTATCACCACCATCTGGGCACGGTGATCGAAAGCCAGGGCGACGTTGAGCGCTTAATGGACAACACCGGCGAAGGCGTGGGTCTGCTGCTCGATTTTGGTCATCTGCGCGGCGCTGGCGGTGACCCGCTCGCCATCGCCAAACGCTACAGCCAGCGTATCCACCATGTGCACTGCAAAGACTTGCGCTTCCCGGTGCTGGACGCCGTGCGCAACCGCGACAAAAGCTTTTTAAACGGGGTGCTGGACGGCCTGTTTACGGTGCCCGGGGATGGCAATGTGGATTTTTTGCCCGCCTTAACCCACCTGTGCGAACAGGGCTATCAGGGTTGGTTAGTGGTTGAAGCCGAACAAGACCCGGAAGTCGCTCATCCGCTGACTTATGCCCGTCTGGGTTACCGTAACTTACGCCAACTTGCCGAGCAGGCGGGTTTTAACGTTGCCAGCTAAATAGCGCCAGCGCCGCACTTGAATCAGGAGTTTGTATGAAGACGCTATCCCACTATCTCAATGGTCAGTTCTCTGCCGGTCAGAGCCAGCGCACTTCGCCAGTTTACAACCCGGCCACCGGTGAACAGAGCGCCCAGGTGGCGCTGGCCAGTGCCGACGAGACCCGTGACGCAGTGCGCATTGCCGATGAGGCCTTTGTCGCCTGGTCAAAAACCTCGCCGCTGAAGCGCTCGCGCATCCTGTTTAAGTTTAAAGCGCTGGTTGAGGAGCACACCGATGAGCTGGCGCGGCTCATATCCAGTGAGCATGGCAAGGTGTTTTCTGACGCTAAAGGTGAAGTGACTCGCGGCCTGGAAGTGGTTGAGTTTGCCTGCGGCATTCCCCACCTGCAGAAAGGAGAGCACTCCATGAACGTGGGTAGCGGCGTCGATAGCTACTCGATGATGCAGCCGCTGGGCGTGTGTGCAGGTATCTCGCCGTTTAACTTCCCTGCCATGGTGCCCATGTGGATGTTCCCCATCGCGCTGGCCTGCGGCAACACCTTTGTGATGAAGCCTTCGGAAAAAGATCCCTCTACGCCGCTGCGCTTGGCCGAGTTGTTAAGCGAAGCGGGTCTGCCGGATGGCGTCTTTAATGTCCTCAACGGCGATAAAGAAGCGGTAGATGTGCTGCTCACCGATGAGTGCGTCCAGGCGGTAAGCTTTGTGGGCTCCACGCCCATCGCCGAGTACATCTACGCCACTGCCTCCGCCCATGGCAAGCGCGTTCAGGCCCTGGGCGGGGCTAAAAACCATATGGTGATCATGCCCGATGCGGATCTTGATCAAGCCGTGGGGGCCCTGATGGGCGCTGCCTATGGCTCGGCAGGCGAACGTTGTATGGCGATTTCCGTGGCAGTGCCCGTGGGTGAAGAAACCGCCAACCGCCTGCGGGAAAAGCTGGTGGCTGAACTGGATAAACTCACGGTCGGGCCTGGCTTGGTCGATGGCCCGGATAACGACATGGGCCCGCTGATCACCCGCGAACACCGGGACAAAGTGGCAGGCTATATCCAAACCGGCGTGGATGAGGGAGCAGAGCTTGTTGTGGACGGCCGCCAGACAACGATAGAGGGCGCGGGCGATGGCTATTTTATTGGCGGAACGCTATTTGATCGTGTGACGCCAGAAATGCGCATTCACTCTGAAGAAATCTTCGGCCCGGTGCTGGCGATTGCTCGCGTGGCGAGCTTCGACGAAGCCGTCAGCATGATCAATGCCCACGAGTTCGGCAACGGTACGGCGATCTTTACCCGGGATGGCGACGCGGCGCGTCAGTACTGCGAGCAGATCCAGGTCGGCATGGTGGGCGTTAATGTGCCGATTCCAGTGCCCATGGCGTTCCATAGCTTCGGCGGCTGGAAGCGCTCGCTGTTTGGCCCGCTGCATATGCACGGCCCCGACGGTGTACGTTTCTACACCCGCATGAAGACCATCACCCAGCGTTGGCCCAGTGGCATTCGTGAAGAGACCAACCACTTCACCATGCCGACGATGTAAACACTCTGTGGGGCACGACACCATTCAACGCCGGGCCCAGCCCGGCGTTATTTGTTTAAAACAGGATAACCACAATGAAAACCCTCAAAATTGGCCTCATCGGCACCGGCTATATGGGCAAAGCCCACGCCATCGCCTTTAACGCGGCGTCCAGCGTTTTTGAACTGCCCGCCAAGCCCGTTTGCGAACTACTGGCGGATGCCGACCTCGTCACTGCAGAGAGCCGGGCGCGGGCCTGGGGCTTTACCCGCGCCACCGACGATTGGTGTGCCCTGGTGGCAGACAGTGACGTGGACGTGGTGGATATCTGCGCACCCAATTTTCTGCATAAAGAGATGGCGCTGGCCGCCATTGCCGCTGGCAAGCATGTTTACGCAGAAAAACCGCTGGCGCTGAACACGGCAGATGCCGACGAGATGGTCGTTGCGGCTGAAAAGGCAGGCGTCAAAACCCTGGTCGGCTTTAACTATATTCGCAATTCCGCCACCCAGCTGGCCCGCCAGATTGTTGCCAGCGGTGAAATCGGTGAGCTGATTCACTTTCGTGGCCGGCACAATGAGGATTATCTGCTCGACCCAGCAAAGCCCCACGACTGGCATACACAGCGGGCAACAGCGGGTGCCGGTGCATTAGGCGATGTAGGGTCGCATATTCTCAATATGGCCGAGTTCTTGACCGGGCAGCGCATTACCGAGGCATGCGGCCATCTCCAGACCGTCATTCCCACTCGGCCCAGGGCCGACGGCAGTGGTATGGCGGCGGTAGAGAACGATGATCAGGCCCAGGCCATGTTGCGCTTTGACCGGGGGTTAATGGGCAATATCGAAACCTCCCGGGTGGCCGCTGGCCGCAAGATGGGGTTGGCCTACACCCTTACCGGCACAAAAGGCGCCATTGTGTTTGACCAGGAGCGCATGAGCGAGCTGCAGCTATATCGCCACGGCGATGCACCAGGGAGGCGTGGCTTTACCACCTTGTTCGCTGGTCCTGAACACCCCGACTATGCTTCATTTAGCCCCGCACCAGGCCATGGCTTGGGCTATAACGATCAGAAAATTATCGAGGTTAGGGATCTTGTCGAAGGCATCATCAACCACCGCCCCCTCTATCCTGATTTTCGCGAAGCGGCCCGGGTTAACCGACTGATCGACGCCATCGAAAGGTCAGATCAGACGGGGCGGTGGGTTCACATATAATATTAGCAGCCCGTGCCGTTCTGGGGGGCTGCTAATTGGACTGGACGTATGAACCGCCGTCTCAACATGAGGGCATACGACAGCAGGATGATAGTTGCTGACCCAGCTCTGCACTGGCCTTTTATGTTACATCCTACTTATCTCGTGAAGCCTCCCCATCCGGTATATAAATAAACAACAAAAGCGCAGCCGTTACGCAGACGAACATAGTAAGCGGCATGGCAAGTATCGGCAGGCCGTCTTGAAACAGGCCCACCGCAAATGCCCCTAATGCGCCGCCGGCCATCTGTAGGAAGCCCTGTAGTGATGCTGCCGTCCCGGCCCGGCTGGGGTGACGTTGCAGTGCGGCCGAGATGGCTATTGGCAGGAAGAGGCCAAGCCCCGTGACGTTAAGCACCATGGTGGCGTTGAAGACGTGTTTGTGGACAATCCCCGCAAGCGGCAAGGCCAACATCAACGCCAGCGCGGACATCATCAGGCCAAGTCCGCCCAACGCGATGCGGCGGGAAGGCACGTTTCCGGCGAAGCGGCGAACCGCTACCCCGCCGACGATAAAACCACTTACGGCAAGAGGCGGATAGAGCCCATATTCTGTCGGGCTGACATCGAGCCGGTCGATGAACAGTGCCGGCGATGCAGAAAAAAGGCCGACATGCTTCCGAATACGAGCCCAACCGTCACCGCATTGCCCAAAAAGACGGGGTCGGAAAAGACGATCCGGTAGGCAGATCCCATGCTCTTCAAGCTCAATGCGGGGCTGCGCTCCTTGAGGGTTTCCGGTAGCTTGAGAGCTGCAAGGATCGTGACCCCTGCGCCAAAAACGAAGGTGGCCCAGAATATTGACCTCCAACCTGCCACGCTTTGGAAAAGGCCCCCCAGCAGCGGCGTCAATCCCGGCACCAATGCAAACGCGATCGTCACAGCCGCCAAGGCACGCGAGAGTTCGATCCCTTCGAAGCTGTCGCGCGTGGCGGCTCGGGACACGACCACCCCAGCGGCGGCCCCTGCGGCCTGGATCACGCGAGCGGCGATCAGCGTCTCAAGCGTTGGAGCCAGCGCGCAACCAGCAGTTCCGACCAGGAATAGTGCCAGACCGGTGAACAGGATGGGGCGCCGACCATAGCGGTCGGCTGCGGGGCCATAAGCCAGTTGTCCTGCGGCGAACGCAGCAAGGAAGGCTACGAATGTGAGCTGAGCGCTGGCCGTGGTGGTTACGAACTCCTGGGCAACCGCCGGCAGCGATGGCGTATAGATATTGGACGCAAACTGGCCAAGCGCAGCCATCGCGGCGAGAAGAACGATCAAGAGCCTGGTCGCCGGCAGTGGGCCAGAGCGCCTGCGCGTGGCTGAGCTAGGCATAGTGTCCTTCCCTCATCATCAACGCCATCCCCGGAAAATGACGCTGGCGTTGACGCCACCAAAGCCGAAGCCATTGGATATAGCGTGCTCCATCGACATTTGGCGCGCTGACCCCCGCACTAAATCAAGCCCTTCGCTAGCAGGATCGGGATTCTCCAGGTTGAGGGTGGCAGGCGCGATCTGATCACGTAGCGCTAGGATGGTCAGAATCGCCTCCAGGCCCCCGGCCGCTCCTAGCAAATGACCGGTCGCCGACTTGGTCGCGCTGACGGCCACCTTGTCACCGAAGGTGCTCTTGATGGCTGCGAGCTCTCCTTTGTCTCCTAATGGAGTGGAAGTGGCGTGAGCGTTGAGGTGCTGGATATCGACGGGTTGCAGTTTTGCCTGCGCGAGCGCGTTTGACATCGCTCGCTGGGCGCCACTGCCGTCCTCAGGGCCTGACGTTATGTGATAAGCATCCGCCGTTGTGCCATAACCGACAATTTCAGCGAGGGGCGTCGCACCACGAGCAAGCGCATGTTCAAGCTCCTCTATGACCAGAAGTCCTGCACCTTCGCCCATCACAAAGCCATCCCGAGCGGAATCAAAAGGGCGGGAGGCCTGTGTTGGCGTGTCATTGAAATGCGTAGACAGCGCGCGAGCGGCCAAGAAGCCCCCCAGGCTCACTTCGTTGATGCAGGCCTCGGCCCCACCGCAGATGGCGACATCCACCTCATCGGCCCGAATCATCCTTGCCGCATCACCAATCGCCTGGACGCTGGCGGCGCAAGCGGTTACCGGCGCCCCGATAGGCCCTTTGTAGCCATATCGAATAGAGACATGACCAGCAGCCAGATTGACCAAGAACGAAGGCACGGTAAAAGGAGACAGGCGACGTGCGCCTCGGGTGTCCGTCGTGCGAACGGCATCTGCAATGGCTGGAAAGCCACCCACCCCAGATGCAATCACCGTTGCAGTACGCTCTTGCTCGTAAGCTTGCGTGGGATACCACCCGGCCTGGGCAACGGCTTCCTCGGCGGCTGCCAGCGCAAGCAGCATAAAGCGATCCATTTTGCGCTGCTCCTTAACCGGCACAACGTTATCGGCATTGAAGCCAGCCTCTGGATCTTCCTGGTGATCGGGAATAACCCCGGCAATTTTGACCGCCAGGTCATCTACCATGGTGTCAGGCAGCCGTTTAATACCTGACTGGCCATTCAAAAGCCTCGACCAGCTAGCTTCTACTCCGACAGCCAAAGGGGAGGCCAGCCCCAGTCCTGTCACAACGACTCTACGCATGCTTAGCTCCTTATTAGCTTATTGCTAATTATTCGTTTGGCCCTGTGTAACAGGGTTCACTCCACCTTTAGATGCGGTATTCCCGCCCCTAGGTGTCGGCTTGATCTTGAACCAAATGGCATACATCGCCGGCAAGAACACCAGCGTCAGAATTGTTCCCGCGAAGGTGCCACCGATCAGGGTATAGGCCAGCGTTCCCCAGAACACCGATTGGGTGAGGGGTATGAACGCTAGAATGGCGGCGAGCGCGGTCAGGATAACCGGGCGAGCACGCTGTACCGTCGCCTCGACCACCGCGTCGAAAGGTGCCAATCCATCCTGTCTGTTGCTGCGAATCTGCTCGATTAAAATTAGGGTGTTGCGCATCAGAATGCCTGCCAGCGCAATCAGACCGACGAGGGCATTGATGCCGAATGGCTGATTGAAAGCCAGCAAGGTGGGCACTACGCCGATGAGGCCCAGTGGTGCGGTGGCGAACACCATTGTCATCGCTGAGATCGACCGAACCTGAAAGATGATCGTGATCAGTGTCAGGGCGATCATAATGGGAAATAGGGGGGCCATAGCGCGATTTGCTTTGGCGGATTCCTCAATGGAACCGGCCATCTCGATCCGGTAGCCAGTTGGCAGTTCGGCTATGATTGGCTGTAGTTCTTCCCAGACGGCTTTGGATACGTCGGGCGGCTGCATCCCCTCGGCGATGTCGCCGCGCACGGTGATCGTCGGCGTACGATCATAGCGACGTAGGATCGGGTCTTCCATGCGGATGTCCACCGTGCCGATATGTGACAGCGGAATTCGCTGACCGGCTGAACCGGCCAGCGTAAAGTCGCCGATTTTGCTCGGATCGAGCCGCGTGTCGCCGGCCGAACGGGCAACCACCTGCGCCGAACGGATACCATCACGTACCTCCGTGACCGGGGCGCCATCTAGCAGGAACTGCAACTGCTGAGCTACATCGCTTGAGGTCAGGCCGAGGTTTTGCAGCCGATCCTGATCAAGCGAAAAATGTAGCGTGGGCACGCGCTCGCCCCAGTCGCTATTGACCGTGCGCATTTGGGGAGAGTCCTGCATAACGGCACTCACCTCTGCTGCGATGTCGCGTAGCGTATCTGGCTCGGGTCCCATGACCCGATAAGCCACCGGATAGGGCGAAGGAGGGCCAAATACGATCTGAGAAACGCGCACTTGCGCTTCGGGTGCCAACCCGTCGGCCACCGCTTGGCGCAGCCTGAGCTTGAGGGCTTCGCGTTCTTTGTCACCATCCGTGAGCACCACAATCTTGGCAAATGACGGATCGGGCAATTCAGGTGCCATTGCCAGGAAGAAGCGTGGCGCACCCTGCCCGATGTAGGCGGTCACGTTGCTGGCTTCCTCCTGCTCCGCTAGCCAGGCTTCGACCTTTGCCGTTGCGGCGCTCGTTTGCTTGATTGAGGTACCATAGGGCATCTGCAATTCGACCAACACTTCGGGGCGATCAGAGGTCGGAAAGAACTGCTTGTTGACCGCGCTCATGCCGAGGATCGAGATGCCGAAAGCACCGGTCACCGCTGCCGCGACCAGCCATTTGCGTCGGATCACCGTCCCCAGCAGCCGACGGAAGCGCTGGTAGTTGGGTGTCGCGTAGATCGCGTCGTGACCACCTTCGCGCTTCTTGAAATTCGGCAGTAGCTTCACCCCCAGGTAGGGTGTAAACACCACGGCAACGATCCAGGAAGCAATCAATGCGATACCGACGATCCAGAACATGTTGCTGGTGTACTCGCCGGCGGTGGATCGGGCGAAGCCGTTCGGCATGAAGCCGATGGCGGTTACCAGCGTCCCCGAGAGCATGGGAGCGGCGGTGTGGCTCCATGCATAGGCTGCAGCGCGGATGCGGTCGTAACCTTCCTCCATCTTCACCACCATCATTTCGATGGCGATGATCGCATCGTCGACCAACAGCCCGAGCGCCAATATCAACGAGCCGAGAGTGATGCGGTCGAAGTTCTTGCCAGTGGCCGCCATGACGATAAAGACGATGGCTAGCGTCAGCGGTACCGCGGCCGACACCACAATGCCGGCACGCCATCCCATGCTGAGGAAGCCGACCAACATCACTACGCCGAGGGCGGTGAAGAACTTAACCATAAACTGGTTGACGGCCGCGCGGATATTCACCGACTGGTCTGTGACTTTGGATAGACTCATCCCAAGCGGCATGTCGGCGTTGATCGCCGCTGTCTCTTTTTCCAGCGCCTCGCCGAGATCGAGACCGTTCCAGCCTTCGCGCATGACCACCCCGAGCAGCAAGGTGGGCTCGCCATTATTGCGGATCTGAAAAGTAGCGGGATCCTCGTAACCCCGTTTTACCTCGGCAATGTCGCCGAGCTTTAGTGTATGGCCCTGGGCGGCAACCGGTGTATTGCGAATCGCATCAAGGTCATCAATGGCGCCATCCAGCCGGATGAAGACCTGCGGCCCCTGGGTGTTGATCGAGCCGGCAGGTGTCATAACGTTGCGGTCGTTCAGCGCCGCAAAGAGGTCTTGGGGGGAGACCCCCAGTGTCGCGAGGCGGTCATGGGAGAGCTCGACAAAGATCCTTTCGGACTGCTCGCCGATGATGTTCACCTTCTTGACGCCCGGTACGTGAAGCAGACGCTGGCGCAGGCTTTCCGCTTCGCGAACGAGGTGGCGGTGAGGCTCGTCCTTGGCTTTCAATGCATAAAGTGCAAAGGTCACATCATCGTATTCGTCGTTCACCATTGGGCCAATGACGCCGCTGGGTAGACTGTCGGCCTCGTCGTCAATTTTCTTGCGTGCCTGATAGAACTGCTCGGGAACCTCTTCGGGCGGCGTGCTGTCGCGCAGGTTCATGGTGGTGAAGGCCAAGCCCGGGCGCGTGAAGGTTTCCGTGCGGTCGTACCAGCGTAGTTCCTGTAGACGCTTTTCCAGCGGATCAGCGACCAGATCCTCCATTTCCTGGGCCGTAGCACCGGGCCAAGACGTGACTACGGTCATCTGCTTGATGGTAAAGGCGGGATCCTCCGCCCGCCCCAGCGTCAGGAAAGCCACGATCCCGGCAATGAAGATCACTATCATCAGAAACAGGGTGACCGAACGCTCGCGTACTGCTAGGGCGGAGAGATTGAAGGCACTCATGGCTGCTCTCCCCGGTTGGTGGCTAAGCCTGTGGTCATCGCGCGCTTATCTAACTGCACTTGCTCGCCCTCGTGCAGCAAATGCGCGCCGAGTGCCACGACGCGATCGCCAGTTTCAAGGTCTCCAGCGACGGTGGCTGTTTCTTCGCCGAGGTCGATCACTTGCACCGCATGCCAAGTGACCCGGGGTGTCTCTCCTTCAATCAGCCATACGCCGGGCCCTTTACCCGGATCGAAGAGCGCGCCTATGGGCACCTGCATTGCTGAAGCGGAAGTGTCGGCCTGGATCGCGACGGAGACGGTCGAGCCCAGTGGCGCCTCGGCAAGCTTGCCCTCCAACACATAGCGTGCCTCGAAGGTTCGTGTCAGAGGGTCGGCGGCATCCGACAGCTGGCGAAGCGTTGTTACTTCGGTTTGTTCTCGGCCATACAAGGTCGCACGGGCTGTGCTGCCGATCGCCGGACGCAGCGTTTCGGGGAGGTCGATGAGTGCTTCGCGAGGCCCCGCATGGGCCACCCGCACCACGGTTTGGCCGGCAGCAACAACCTGGCCGGGCTCTGCCAGCGTTTCCACTACCACACCATCAGCATCGGCGTGAAGAACCGCATAATCGGTTTCATTGCGAGCAACGTCTGCCCGAGCCTCGGCTGCCGCAAGATCCGCGCGGGCCGTCTCGGCGGCGGCCCGCGCGCTGTCGTAGGCCGAAGCGGACACCGCGCCTCTAGCGACCAGGTCACGGTATCGCGCCTCGTCCTCTGTGGTTTGACGCGCGCGAGCCCTGGCGGCAGCCACGGCTTCCTCTTGGGCGTGAGCGGCGAGTTCCAGGTCCGTGGGGTCGATGCGCATGAGTGGCTGGCCGCGCTCGACGGTCTGACCTGTATCGACTAAACGCTCCTGTATCTTGCCGGATACACGAAAGCCGAGATCGCTCTGCACCCGCGCGGCAACAACGCCGGTAAATGAGCGCTCGGCTTTTCCATTGGCCTCCACCTCGACTGCCCGCACATAAGGGCTCTGGGTGCGAGGGTCGGTTATAGGGCTATCGTCACTGCAAGCGGCCAGAGCGAAAGGCAGCAGACCAGCGAAGACGAGTGAGTGAATATTACGGCGCTGAAGCATGGCGACCTCCAGTGATAGAAGGCCTCATATTCTAACTAGTGACCAATATTGTCAATAGTCACAGTCATGAGTTCATCCTTCAGGGTGCCAAACTACGCAATACCAGGTTCGAAAGTTGCGCAGGCCCCTCCTCGACAAGATCTAAGTTATGTTGAAGAAGAAGAGGGTTCACATAGGGGTGCATGACTAGAAAAATTGAATTAACCGTCTCGTCGAGCGGGGTTTTTCGCTCGAATTCGCCGCTCTCACGTCCTTCACGGATGATCTCCGAAAGTATCTGCTGAATGTGCTGCGCATAGGCGCGAGCAGAGGGCCAGCCCTCTCCAGCGGAATGTGCGGCAATGTCATACAGCTTGCGATCATTGAAGAAAAGATTTGATCCGGTCTCTACTAGTGCTTTGAACATCCTCCTGAATTTCTCCGTTGGCGTGGGTGCGTTCATCACGGCTTCTTCGATCGCTTCGATAATAGCTTTCAGGACTTTGGAGCAGATGGCCTCGCCAATGGTCTGTTTGGAATCGAAAAACTTATAAATATAAGCCTTGGAGAAGCCAATCGATTTTGCTAAGTCGGAGACGGTGGTTTTCTCGTAGCCGTAGTGGCTGAAGTGCTCTTCAGCCGCTGTCACGATCTGTTCGCGAACACTGTGTTCGGCAGGTCCTCGTGACGGTGGTGTGGAAGGTGTTTCAATCATCGGTCGTGTTGCCTCGTATTCTTTAGCTTGACAGTTAGTGACCATAATGGATTATAGTCACTTTAACAATTTTACTCTCCGGAGACGCTCATGCTCACCCGCCCACGCTCTCTCGCCTTTCTGATGAGTGCCAGTCTATTAACGGCCAGCCTGTTAACGGGATGTGCGGTCGGCCCTGACTATAGCTCACCCGAGACCGCCTTATCGCCTCGTTTCCTTGGCCAGGAGGGTGTCGAAGAGCGTGAGGTGCAGCACAAGGCAAACCTTCAGGCCTGGTGGGCCGCTTTTGATGATCCTATGTTAACGCGCTTCGTTACTCTTGCCCTTGAGCAGAACCTGGATATCGAACAAGCGACAGCCCGTGTCGCCCAAGCCCGTGCCTCATTACGCCAAGCCAATTCAGTACTACTGCCATCGGCCAATGTGAGCGCCCAGGGTGCCGAAGTATATCAATCGGCCGAGACCCCGCTGGGTCAGGTGCTTTCTTCCGTGCCCGAATTCGAACGCAGGGGCAGCGCCTATGAGGCCAACTTCAACATGGGCTGGGAAATCGATGCGTTTGGGGGGCTGAGGCGAGGACGGGAAGCGGCACGCGCGGAATACGTGGCCTCTGAAGCGGGTGCCGTCGCGACGCGGCTGGCTGTCGCCGCCCAAACGGCGGACGTATACGTCATGATTCGGGGCTTGCAAGCGCGTATCAAGATTGCTGAACAGCAAGCTAACACACGTCGTGAACTACGCGACACGATTAAATTCCAGTATGAGAAGGGAGTGGCCAGTGAGCTTCAGGTGAATCAGGCCGAGGGTGCACTCGCTCAAGTCGAAGCACAGATTCCGGCTCTCGAGGCCGGCCTCGACTCGGCAATGAACGCGCTGGACGTGCTTCTCGGTGTACCGCCTGGAACCTACCGCAGCGACGTGAGTCAGGTAGCGTCGATCCCAGTGGCTCCAGGCCTGGCAGAAACCGGCACGCCAGCCGAGATGATTCGGCGGCGTCCAGACCTTATCGTGGCCGAGCAGCGGCTCGTTGCTGCTAATGCGCGCATTGGCATGGCGATTTCAGAGTACTACCCCAAGTTCTCGCTCGGGGGGCTGCTAGGTAGTGCCACTACGATCTCAAGCGGCAACCTCTTCTCCAGCGATGCCCGTCAAGCCCAAGGTGTGCTTGGGCTTCGCTGGCGCCTATTTGATTTTGGTCGCGTCGAGGCACAAATTGCCGCCGCGCGCGGCCAGGAAGCAGAAGCACTCGCCGCCTACCGTCTAGCCGTGTTACGCGCAACAGAAGAAGTAGAAAACGCCTTCTCAGCGCTGGTCAAACACGAGGCCCAAGTCGATATTTTAGCGCGGGGGGAATCCTCTCTCGCCCTCGCCCGCGAAAAATCACGTGCCGCCTATGAAAGTGGTGTCGTAAGCCTGATCGAAGTGCTCAATGCCGACGCTAACTTGCTGCAGATAAGCGATATGAAGGCACAGGCACAGACCGAAGCCGCGCGTGCTGCCATTGCCTCCTTTAAGGCATTGGGAGGCGGGTGGGATGCACCGCATGCAAGCAACGACCGCCTCTACGGTGCCCTCTCTACTAACTACTAATGGTAGGTAAGCGAAATGACCTTAATAAACACTTCATGGGTGCTCATCACGGGGGCATCAAGCGATTTCGGCGAGGAATTTGCCCGCCAATATGCCGAGCAGGGGCACTCGCTGGTGCTGGTGGCGCGACGGCTAGATCGGCTGCAAGCACTTGCCGAGACACTGCGCCAGCAGTACGACATTGAGGTCGTGACGGAGCAGGTCGATCTCTCAGACATTGCTGCGGTTACCCAGCTGCATCAGCGCCTTCAAGAGCGGGGTATCGAGATCTATATCCTAATTAACAACGCTGGGCATGGGTTGCAGGGCCCGTTCGTGGATAGCACGTTGGATGCAGCGCTGGGGATGGTGCAACTGGACGTGGCGAGCCTGACGGCCATCACTCACGTCTTTGCGCAAGACATGCGCACACGAGGAAACGGCAAGATATTGTTGGTGGCAAGCCTGCTGGCCTATCAGGGCGTGGAGGACTTCGCCGTTTATGCTGCGGCCAAGGCCTATGTATTGCGTTTAGGGGAAGCGCTTCATCGCGAGCTTAAGCGCGATGGCGTCACGGTGACAACACTTTGCCCAGGTATGTCGGAAACCGGCTTTGCCACTATGGCGCGTCAGAAGGTTACGCCCGCATTGAAGCGAATGATGATGCAGCCTGCGCCTGTGGTGCGCACCGGGATCCGTGCCTTACAAACCGGGCGCATCAGCGTCGTGCCAGGCTGGGCGAACAAGGCCCTTGTTATCCTTACCTGGGCGACGCCGCGTCGGCTGCACCAGGCTTTTTTATCACGTGCGATGAATGGGTGAGCTTTTACGCTTTTATCGCAAGAAGAGCATATAACTCAAGAGATTGATGCCATGACAACGTCAATTGACTCCCTCAGTCCAGAAGAAATACTTGCGCTCTGGCAGGCCGAAGAGGCAGCCGTGCGAGAGCGTATCCAGACGGTTCCCGGCGTGGCGACGCCTGCTCAGATCGCCGGGCGCAGCGGATTGCAGGTATTTGAGGCGCTTCTCGCCGGTGAGATCCCGCCACCGCCCATGGCTGATACGCTGAACTTCACTCTGCTTCGCGTGGAGCAGGGATTCGCGCTGTTCCAGGGACAGCCCCGGTTCAGCCATTATAATCCGATGGGCACGGTGCATGGCGGCTGGTTCGCGACCATGCTCGATACCGCCATGGGATGCGCCGTGCATTCAACATTGCCACCGGGCAGGGCCTACACAACCCTGGAATTGAAGCTCAATCTCGTCCGGGCACTCACCGATGCGGTACCGCTAGTTCGTGCTGAAGGCCGAGTGGTTCACGGTGGTCGCCAGGTGGCGACCGCGGAAGGTCGGCTATTTGGGCCAGACGGTAAGCTCTATGCCCACGCGACGACAACTTGCTTGGTATTCGAGCAGAGTCCGTAGACGCTGGAGGCTTAACGATTCTGCTCGATGAATACGTAATTCACTTCAGGCTTTTCGCAAAGTCAGGATCCTCCATCGGATCGCGGCTTTTTTGCGATTTCAAGCTCCGATGACTTCTCGGCCAGCTGACACTTGATCCGCGCGTTCTCTTCAGCCTAAGACTGCTCGCGCGCCGAGGCACTTTGCTGCTGCTGAGCTTTGGCTCGCCATTTTTGATAAAACGTTCATGCCAACGCAAGCAACCAACAAAACAGATTGGTTGGCTGGTTACACCGTTACGAAGTCTTAATCGTATGCCGTATCTGGCGCACGTCACGCATAGGAGATACGCCAAATTGCCGCGTATATTCGCGGCTAAACTGTGATGCACTTTCATAGCCAACAACAAACGCTACATCTGACGCGCGATGCTCGCCGGCAAGTAAAAGCTGGCGTGCTTCCTGCAGTCTAAGTTGTTTCTGGTACTGAACAGGACTGAGACCTGTCATTGACAGGAAATGTCGATGAAGACTTGCCCGGCTCATGCCGCTGACATCACACAATACCTCTATCTGAAGTCGGACTTTATAATTGTCCCGGATCCAGGCAGCTGCTCGCCGGATACGGCTTAGCGCACCATCGGGTTGGGCAATCTGACGCAGAAGCTGCCCTTGAGGTTCCTGAAGGAGACGATAAAGCAATTCCCTTTCGACCAAGGGGGCAAGAGCCGGAATATCTTCAGGCGAGTCTAGCAACGATAATAGGCGCAGTAAGGTATCACGCAGCGGAGCACTCATTGGATTTACCGTAATGCCGATCTTCGTTGGTTCGCTTTCGCGAACAGATGGCATAGTTGCCGCTAATTCCGCCAATATTGCCGGATCTAGCACTAGCGATACTGCCACGTAAGGCAAGCCCTCTTCTGCATCAAAAATTTGCCCGGTCAAAGGTAAGTCAAGGGCGCTGATAAGATACTGCTCACTATCGTAGCTTAGAAGGTTGTCATTAATGGCAACGCGTTTTGAGCCTTGCAGGATAAAGCAGATCATCGAGCGATACAGGCAAGGTGCCTTGTCTGTGGAACCTTGCCCCACACAGAGGTCTACACGTGGAATGCGTGTAACCGTCAACCCAGGTGGCGCATGGCGCAGCGCTATATCAAGATGTGGTGTTAAATCATTTTTCATCAACCGATTATAACAACAATCCTTCACTTTATAAGAGGATTGATATAATTGGGCAATAAATTGAGTTTATTAGGCGAAGGATATGAAGCAGCGATTACTTATCATGAGAAGGTCAGGAAGGCGTCGAAAGGCGCGCTGAATTTAAACCTTATCACCGAGATAACTATGAGTAATCAGATCGCACTTATCACTGGCGCCAGCCGTGGCCTTGGTCGCAACATGGCTCTTAATCTGGCCAAGCGTGGCATCCACATCATTGGCACCTACCACAGTGGTGCTGCAGAAGCCAAGACCCTACAGCAAGAGATCGAGGCGCTAGGAGGCAAAGCCGAGATGCTTGCACTTGATGTCACCGACACATCTAGCTTCCCGACATTTGCCGGGAAGGTGGCAGATACTCTGAAAACCCATTTCGGCCGCAAGCACTTCGATTTTCTTGTCAATAATGCGGGGAACGGTATTTTCTCTAACTTCACTGATGCTAGCGAAGAGCAATTCGAATCACTTGTCGCCACGCATCTGCGTGGGCCTATCTTCCTGACCCAAAAGCTACTTCCTCTTATTCAGGACGGTGGACGTATTCTGAACGTTTCATCTGGCTTCGTTCGTTTTACCTTGCCTGGCTACAGTCTTTACGCGTCAATGAAGGCAGCGGTCGAAGTCCTAACTCGTTTCTTGGCTGTCGAGCTTGGTGCGCGTCGTATCCGCGTGAACGCGATCGCTCCAGGCGCGATCGCTACTGACTTTGGCGGTGGTGCAGTGCGTGATAATGAGGATGTAAACGCCTATGTAGCGCAAGGCATCGCACTAGGACGCGTTGGTCTACCAGACGATATAGGTCTTGCCGTAGCAGCCATCCTCTCTGAAGACATGGCTTGGGCTAACGGAACGACCTTTGACATTTCGGGTGGTCAGTTGCTCTGAAGTCGATACGACATCGCTCGTCTCCCGCTAGGAGAAACGTGATTGTAGCGGTTCAATAAAACCGGACACCAACGTAGGTGGTAATATTGCCATCATAAGCGAGGTGCCTGATGACCAAGAAACGACGTACTTTTTCGCCTGAATTTAAGCAAGAAGCTGCCAGCCTAGTACTAGGTCAAGGGTACAGTTATCCTCAAGCTTGTACCTCGTTGGGTGTCGGAGAAAGCGCCCTCCGACGCTGGGTTCACCAGCTTGAGGACGAACGTCAGGGAATAACGCCTAAGGGCAAAGCGTTAACTCCAGAACAGCAGCGTATTCAGGAGCTTGAGGCTCGCTGCAAACGCCTTGAGATGGAAAAAACCATCCTAAAAAAGGCTACCGCTCTCTTGATGTCGGACGACATGAATCGTACGCGCTGATAGACCAGTTGAGTGAGCAAATGCCTGTTGAAATGGTCTGTAACGCGTTTGATATTAGCCGCTCCAGTTACTACGAGTACCGCCCGGCGGCACCGCGTGGATGTTGAACGTCTGGCTTTAAAAGCTCAGGTAAACCGCCTTTTCAAAAAGAGTCGCCGCTCAGCTGGCAGCCGCTCAATCAATGGGTTACTCAGCGAAGAAGGCGTCACCATCGGCCGTTTCAAGGTTCGGCGTTTGATGAGCGAAATGGGATTGGTCTGCAAGCAGCCAGGCCCTCGTGCTTACAAACAGGCGACCGTTGAGCGACCTGATATTGCGAATCATCTTGGCCGCAAATTTACACCAGACCAGCCCAATCAGGTCTGGTGTTGTGACATCACTTATATCTGGAGTGGCCAGCGTTGGAGCTATCTGGCCGTTGTGTTAGATCTTTATGCTCGTCGTGTTGTTGGCTGGCCCATGTCGTCCAGCCCGGATGCAGATCTTGTTGTGAAAGCGCTGGATCATGCTTGGAAACAACGTGCTCAGCCAAAGAAGGTCATGTTCCATTCCGTCCAGGGTCGTCAGTATGCAAGCCGCAAGTTCCGCCAAAGACTTTGACGTTATCGAATTAAACAAAGCATGAGCCAACGTGGCAACTGCTGGGCAACTCGCCGATGGAAAGGCTATTCCGGAGCCTGAAATCAGAGTGGATACCGGCGTGGGGGTATCGAAATCTACCTGAGGCCAAGAAAGACGTTAGTAGCTATCTGATGGGTTACTACAACCAGCAGCGACCTCATTCATTTAACGGTGGCATTTTTCCTGGTGGGGCTGAGGAAAATCTGAAATTACTGTCCGGTATTAGTTGACCACTACAAATGGGGCCGTGTGGAGTCACGGATTTAGGTAAGAAAATCAGAAGGGGCGGTCTCCAACTCTAAGTTTATCGACAAGCCACCCACGTCTATTCGAGACGCTGTTATAGCGGTGATCTAAGTAGGGACATGGATGCCCCTAGTGAAAAATACGAAGCGCGGCTGAACCAGTAATATGGGAGCGGATGCTTGCCTTACGCTCCTCCACGTCGGCTTTGGCTGTCTAATGATCGACAAATGAGGCGTTGCCGAAATTGAATTGGCGAATGCCTCATGGGCTGAAAAGGTAAAAGGAGCAATAAGCTAACGAAAAGATCACAAAATAATCAGCGTCGCCAGCCCCAGAAAGGATAGAAAGCCAACCACATCGGTGACGGTGGTTAAAATGACTGCGCCGGACAGCGCTGGATCAATCTGCAGCCTTTTCAACACCAGCGGAATCAGCACGCCTGACAAGTTGGCGAGGCTCATGTTGATAAAAATGGCTAGGGTGATGACCAGCGTGATCAGTAAGTCACTGAACCACAGATAGGAAATGAACCCGACGACGAGGGCCCACACCAGGCCGTTGCTCATGCCTACCCAAAGTTCCTTGTTATACAGCCACTGTTTGTTGTTACCGGCAAGTTGGCCTAACGCGAGACCGCGGATCACGACCGTCAGGGTTTGGCTACCGGCAATGCCGCCCATGCTGGCAACGACAGGCATCAGGATAGCTAATGCCACGATTTGATCGAGTACCGCTTCGAACTGACCGATCACGAAGGCGGCTAAAAAAGCGGTCAACAGGTTAATACCCAGCCAAATACCGCGGCTTTTAGCACTGCGCATGATGGGGGTGAACACTTCTTCTTCGTCACTGACGCCTGACATGTGCTTCAGCGTCATGTCAGCATCGTCTTGGGTGATTTCTAATACGTCGGCGGAGTTCAACTGCCCAACCAGCAATCCATCGCTATCGCACACGGGCACAAAGGGCAGCTCTTTGGAGCGCAATAACGCCGCTGCATCACTGACTTTCATTTGATCATTCAGGGTAAAAAAATCATCCATATAATCATCAACCACGGCACTTTGTGGTTGTTTGATCAAATCAATCAGCGTCAGTGTGCCGAGCAATCGCTTATCTTTATCCGTGATCATGATCTGCTGGGATTCATCGTCGAGCAACTGGTGGATGCGTATATAGCGTTGCACGGCTTCTAACGAGACCCCTTGCTTTACATTGACCGTCTCGGGGTCCATGTAACGCCCCACCACATCATCTTCATAGGCATGCAGGTTTTCGACCTGGGCGCGAATTTCCTGGTCCAGGCTGGCATAAACGCTGGTCTTGATGGCTTCGTCAGCAACGTCCAGTACTTCAGCCACTTCCTGAGCATCCAGGCCCTTGACGATCTGCTCAACATCGCTTGCCGATAAATCTTCGATATAGTCAGCACGGATGTCTTCATCGACTTCTGCCAATACCTCGCCGATGAGTTCGCCAGGGATGTACTCCCAAAGCCGATCGCGGGTTTTAGCGGGAAAAGATTCAAGGGTGCGCGCAATGGCCAGAATGTCCAGCTCGGCAAATAGCGCTTCCAGAGCGGTGCTATCTTCTTCATCCAGACTTTTTTGAAGATAAAGCAACTGCTCTTCAGTATTGGTGTATTTCTCATCATCGCGCATAGCGTCCATCCTTCGGCAAATTGATCGTCCACACAGCTACCTGAAAGCTATTGATGGCGCTTTATCAATTTTATAGACAGGCCTGGTTAAAAGCTACGCGAACGCCATGAGCCATGCGCTGCTGAGCAGACACAGGGGGCACATCGGTGCCGATCATTTCATCGGTGGCGTCGGCCCAGGTCAGCGTGCCATGGGTGAAGCCCAGCGGCGCCAAGGCACGGCCAATCCACTGCGTGCCGGTAAAGCGCTGCGTCTCGCCATTCTGGTCGATCAGCAAGCTGACGTTGTTATCCTGATGCAAGCGAACGATGTACCAGCCCATATCCAGTCCGTGCACTTCTACGTCAGGAAGCGGTTCGGGCCAGTGTGCAAGGTCTTCAAGGGTGACGTGAGCGGGAAGGGTAGAAGACATGGCGTATCCTCATGCGTGAATATCCGATACGCCAAGACTAAAGGCTGTACTCTATTTGTACAGCAATAACCGTCTGATCGGTGTTATATAAATGCCTGATCAGAGGAGGCGAAATGGGTGTTTTATCCTCTTTCCATTAAGAACTTATCCATTACGGAATAGAAAGCTGTAGGCATTCAATGCCGGTACGCCGCCCAGGTGAGCATAGAGAACCCTGGAGCCCGCAGGGAATTCGCCGTTGCGAACCTTATCGATCATGCCGTGCATGGATTTGCCTTCGTAAACCGGGTCGGTGAGGACGCCTTCCAAGCGAGCACACAGGCGAATGGCTTCCAGCGTACCTTCGTTGGGCAGGCCGTATTCCGGGCCGCCGTAGCGGGTATCCAGAATCACATCGTCGTCGGTAATGCCGCCTTCCAACTCCACCAGCTCGGCGGTGTTGCGGGCGATGCGTAAGATCTGCTCGCGGGTTTGTTCCGGCTTGGCGGAAGCGTCGATACCGATCACACGCTGGGCACGGCCATCAGCGGCAAAGCCCACCACCATGCCCGCCTGGGTGCTGCCGGTGACCGAGCACACCACAATATAATCAAAGGTGAAGCCCAGCTCTTTCTCCTGCTGGCGCACCTCTTCGGCAAAGCCCACAAAACCCAAGCCGCCATAGGGGTGCTCTGAACAGCCCGCAGGAATCGGGAAGGGCTTACCACCCCGCTGGCGAACATCTTCCATGGCCTGCTCCCAACTGGGGCGAATGCCGATATCGAACCCCGCGTCGTCCATGCGTACATCGGCACCCATGATGCGCGACATCTCGATATTCCCCACCCGGTCGTAGACCGCGTCGGAGTAGTTGACCCAGTTCTCCTGTACCAGCACACATTGCATGCCCAAATGGGCGGCCACGGCGGCCACCTGACGGGTCTGGTTGGACTGAATACCACCAATCGATACCAGCGTATCGTAGCCCTGTTCCAACGCTTCAGGGATCAAGTACTCCAGTTTGCGGGTTTTGTTGCCGCCAAAGGCCAGGCCGCTGTTGCAGTCTTCGCGTTTGGCGTAGAGCTCTACGTCACCGCCGAGATGTTCGCTTAGACGTTTGAGCGGTGTGATGGGGGACGGTCCAAAGGTGAGTGGGTAGCGGGGGAAACGTTCTAGGTTCATAGCAGGCTCCGGCTTTTAAGCGTTTCAGTGCGAAATAGACAGCTCGCTTGGCGAGGGTTTAGATGAAAGGTTTAGGTGAAAGCTTTGTGTGAACAGTTGGCGCGCTCTGCTATTTATACTAAGTGTTAGCTGCGATTTTTGTGTTGCAAAATAAGACGTGTTAAAGCAGCAAGTGTTGGTGTTAAATGCTTTATATGGTTTTAAATAGTGTCTAAAGGTCAATAAGGTAAATAATAGTGCGCTCAAAAACCTCCCGTTCAGGCGCTGAGCCTGATGATCAGGCGGCTGAACTGGACCGAACAGACCGGCGTATTCTCAAACTGCTGCAAGACGACGCCACACTCTCCAATGTGGCGCTGGCAGAGCAGGTGAGCTTGAGCCCAGCGGCCTGTTTACGCCGAGTGGAAAAGCTCAAACGGGACGGGGTGATCAGCCGGGTGGTGGCGCATCTAGACCCTGAGCAGCTACAGGCGGGGATGGTGGTGCTGATTGGCGTGGTGCTGGATCGCTCGACGCCGGAATCCTTCGCTGCCTTTGAAGAGGCGGCCCAGAAGGTATCCGGCTGTATGGAGTGCCATGTGGTCACCGGGGAATTCGACTACTTTATGCTGGTGCGCACCCGGGACAGCCAAAGCTTCAATAAATTGCATGCTGAGCAGTTGCTCTACCTGCCCGGCGTGCGCCAGATCCGTTCGTTCATGGGGCTGCGTCAGGTGGTGTCGACCCATAAGGTGGTGGTTTAGCCCTGCTGTAGTCTTGGCTAAGGCGAGGAAGACGGCTCTGGCCGGGTGGCCAGCCAAAGGGCAATCAGCATCAGTAGGGCGATCACGCCCCAGCGTGTCCAGCCGGGGCCGAGCGACCAAGCCGTGATCAGTGCACTCAACGCGATCGTGCTGACGGCCGCCAATTTTCCGCGTCTGGAGATAGCCCGCTCCTGCTCCCAAGTGACCAGCAGTGGGCCCACATAGTGGCGGGAGCGGATCCAGGCCTCGAAGCGAGGCGACCCTTTGGAGGCGCAGTAAACGGCTATTAGCATAAAGACGGTGGTAGGCAGCAGGGGTAGAAAAATGCCGAGGACACCGATGCTAAAACTCAACCCTGCCAGCACGACCCACATGAGGCGGATCAGTCTCATTGTTGCTCCTGTTGGGCACGCTTCAATAACGTCATCGTGCTGAGTGTTGAATAAGTATGGGCTTATGTCACGGCTTTGCCACACAGACAATCTTCATATAAATGCAGGCACTCCGCCATCGTATTGTCATTTAGCTTCTTTAGTGTCTCCTAACGTTCAATCGTTGGCCTACAAACGATCAGGGGGAGACCACAATGAGTAAAGAGATCGAAGATCATCGCCTGTTTAACCAAAGCGGCAATCAACCTTTCGCCGAAGTATTGGCGCACCATGTATCCCGGCGCGATGTGATGCGCGGTGGTTTGAGCATGGCGGCTGCCTCGATGCTAAGCTTTGGCGGTGCGGCGCAAGCGCTTGCCTCCAGCGGCGCCCAAAAAACACCCCTGACGCTGGCGTTTGAGGCGGTTCAAGGATCACGCACCGATGCCGTGGTGGTGCCAGACGGTTACGTGGCCCAAGTCTTGGTGCCCTGGGGCACACCGTTAAGCGCGGGCGGCAGTTGGCAGCCCGACCAGCCAATGACCGCCGAGCGTCAGGCGGAAAGCGTGGGCATGCACCATGACGGCATGGCGGGGTTTGCCCTGGACGCTGACAGCGCCTCACGCCGTTTTGTTCTGGCACTCAACAATGAATATATCGACCAGTCGGCACTCTGGGCACCCCAGGGCGGCCCCACCAATGCGGATGAAGGGCAACGCCCGGCGGCGGAGTCGCGCACCGAGATCAATGCGCACGGTGTCACCCTTGTCGAGGTTGAAAAAGACGCCAGCGGCCAATGGGCGCATGTGCCGGGCTCCCGCTATAACCGCCGCTTTACCAGCGCAACGGAAATGGATCTGGCTGGCCCCGTGGCGGGCAGTGACTATGTTAAAACTCACTTTTCGCCAGCAGGCACCCAAACCCGCGGTACCAATAATAACTGCGGTAACGGGGTAACGCCCTGGGGCACCTACATTGCCTGCGAAGAGAACTGGCCTAACGTCTTTGTTCACACCGGCGAGCGCTTCCAGGACGACGCCCGCATTGGTATTCCCACTGAACGCGGCCGCTATGCCTGGGAAACCTCGGCGGGTGATGCTTCTGAAGAGAACGATGAGTTTGCCCGCTTTGATATCACACCACGCGGTGAGCGCGCCGAAGACGATTACCGCAACGAAGCGCGCACCTTCGGTTACCAGGTCGAAATCGATCCCTATAGCGGTGCTCGTGCCGTAAAACGCACGGCACTGGGCCGTTTTCGCCATGAAGGTTGCTGGTTAGGTAAGCTGGAAACTGGCAAGCCAATCGTTTACTACTCAGGCCACGATGCCCGCAACGAGTACGTATATAAGTACGTCTCCGACGCCGCCTGGGATCCCGCCGATGCCAATCGGCCGGGCGAGGCATATGACCGTCTTGCCATTGGCAACAAATATATGGATAACGGCACCCTCTATGTGGCCCGTTTTCACGCCGATGGCAGCGGTGAATGGCTGCCGCTGACGCCTGATGCCAAGACCCAGGACGGCCGAACCCTGGCGGCAGCCTTAGGCTTGGCTGAGGACGATTTAGCCGGTGTGATTATCAATACCTGCGACGCGGCAGACTTAATGGGCGCCACGCCGATGGATCGTCCCGAATGGGCCTCTGTTGACCCTGCATCGGGCGAGGTGTATCTCACTCTGACCAATAATTCACAGCGCATCGCTGAAGATTCACAGCCAACCTACACCAACGACAGTGAGCGTTTGGAGCAGGTGGGGGTAGGTTATGACCTGGCACCCACTAACGCGGCTAATCCACGTGCCAATAACGAGGCGGGCCACATTATTCGCTGGCGCGAAAGCCGCTTACCGAATGCCTTTACCTGGGAGGTGTTTGTGTTTGGCGCCGCCGCTGACGATACAGATAACCACTCGGGCCTGACCGAAATGAACCAGTTCGCCAGCCCCGATGGGCTCTGGTTCGATGATCGCGGTGATGGTCAGGGTATTCTCTGGATTCAGACCGACAACGGCTACGAGAGCGTGACGGAGTACACCAACGATCAACTGCTCGCGGTAGTCCCTAATGGGCTGGACGATATCCAGGGAACCGGGCCGGTGATCAACAACAGCAACCAGCAGCAGCTCAAGCGCTTTGCGGTGGGGCCGAACGGTTGCGAAGTGACAGGTATCTTTGCCACGCCGGATAAAACCGCGCTGTTCATTAACATTCAGCACCCCGGTAACTGGCCTGCCGATGGCAGTGCGCTGACCCAAGATGCCACCGTTGCCGCTAGCGGCCAAGTCCGCCCGCGGGCAGCAACCGTGGTGATTCAAAAGCGTGACGGAGGGCCGGTAGGGGTTTAAGAGCCAGCCTTCAACACTGCGTAGTATGCCTATACAAGCGTCGAACCTCTCCCAGGTTCGACGCTTTTTTGATGCTAGCGTTGCGCTACATAGTATTTTTCTGACGAGCCTCTAGCGCCTGAATGGCATCGACCTTTAGTGGCAGCTGGTTGGCCCAGAGAATATCTTCGCGGCAATGGCCAAGGTCCTGTAACAACTGATCGTCGTAAGCCAGTAGCGGCAAGATATGACGTCGAAATAGCCGCCGACGCCGGTAGCGCCACCAGCGCATATCGAGCGCTCGAATCAGCCGCATCGAGGGCATGGCCGGCATGTAAAAATGCAATTTTGGCGGCTTGGGCGGCGGCGCCAACTGGCTGGCTTTTTCCCAGGCGTCATGGGCATGTTGGGTCAGGGCTTCGCGCTTCATCTCGCACCTCCATTGTCACCCCCGCAGCACAGAAAGCGGCGCCTAAGCACCGACTGGGCAGGTATGAGCTTTGATTAATAAGCAGGAGGGTCGCGACCTCTGAGGAGTAGCTTGATACGCATTTATGGATCAATCAAACGAAAAGATCTACACTGAGCATTAAGATTTACTGAAAGGTAAGCGTGATGAACCAACTCTCTACCCTGCCCCCCAGTCGGGACGCCTTGCCGCTACTGGATAGCGAGGTACTGCGCACTTTCGTGACGATTGCGGAAAGCGGCAGTTTTACACGCGCCGCCCAGCAGCTGTTTCGCACCCCTTCCGCGCTGAGTATGCAGATCAAACGGCTGGAAGAGATTCTCGGCCAGACGCTGTTTGTACGCGAGGCACGGCATGTCCGCCTGACGGCCGAGGGGGAAGTACTGCTGGGCTATGGTCGTCGGCTGCTTAAACTCAACGCTGAAGCCGTGACCCAGTTTCTAGCGCCTGCCATCGAGGGGCGCGTGGGGCTGGGGATAACCGACGATGTGGTGGGGCGTATCTTGCCCACTGTACTGGCCCAGTTTGCCCGCTCGCACCCGGCGGTCCAGGTCGATGTTGAGGTGGGACGCAGCAAAGATCTGCTCGCCAGGTTGGACGAGGGCGAGCTTGATCTCGCCCTCGTGATGGCCGGAGGGCCTGGTCAGGCCGGACGTGGAGAGATCGTCCACAGCGAACCGCTGGTGTGGGCGGGGCGCGAGGATGGCGTTGCCGTGCAACGAACGCCACTGCCGGTGACCCTGGCCCAACAGGGGTGCGCGTGGCGTCGAATTACCCTCAATGCCCTTGATCAAGCGGGGATTGCTTACCGCATTGCTTACTCCTGTGACCACTGTGCCGGCCAGGAGGCCGCCATGCTGGCCGATTTGGCCGTGACGGCATTTCCAAAAAGCTTGGTTCGTCCGCCGCTCAAACGTCTGCACAACGAATCGCTGCCCCCGCTAGGCGATTACCAGGTGGCGCTGGTGAAGCGCCCAGGCAGTGGCGATGCCAGTGAGGTATTGGCTGAACAGGTGGTCGAGGCGTTCCGGGAGGGTTGAGCTCATATGGGTAATAAATGGTCATTATATGGGGATTCTGAAAAGGGTTCTGTTGCCAAACAGGCAGAATTAACCGACCTCTCCTACGCTATGTAAGTACTTTGTAACTATTTTTGTGGGGTTGTCCAAAAATCAGCGCAATGTATCCCTGTATTTAGCGTTGGATAACTCAGGTTATGTTAACAGCCAGTAAATGATCATACTGTCAGTGTAAATGAAATAATTTTTATGTCTCCACTGTTTTAGCTAGCACGGAGGCCACACCGAGTGAACCTTTCAAAGTGGGTCGGTGCCGCTATGCATGTTGAGCAATACAAGCTCAAGGATGAGTAAATCGTATGTATCAGCACTATGCGCGACCCGGACCTGAAGATAGTGATGAGTCGACGGGCCATGCGGTGGCTATCTTAACCGTGGCTAGGGACTCGCGCAGTGTCCAGGTTCTGGACGTCAATACCGACTATCAGCGCTTGTGGGGAGGAACCCGGGAGGAGTGGTTGGGCGCTACCCCCAATGTGGTTGAGCAGGAAGCGGCCAATGAGCAAATTCTTGCCCGACTGCGTGGTGCACTGAACACCAACGTCGAGCGCAACTTCGAAGGCATCGGTGGGCGTGAGGTTTCTCGTCAACGTGATGGGTCGTGTCGACACATTGAGTGGCGCATCACGGCAATGGGGGCCTGTCAGCACGATGCCATCACGCTGGTACTGACACAGCGTGATGTGACCGATCAAGTGGAAAATGAGGCCCAACTGAAGCAGCTCGCCACCACCGATATGCTGACAGGGCTCGTTAACAGATCTCAATTCGACACGACGTTGAGAAGTGAACTCAGCCGTCAGGATCGCTACGCACGGCCCCTCTCTTTGATCATGCTGGATATTGATTACTTTAAAGATATCAATGATCGCTATGGCCATGATGTAGGCGATCAGGTATTGGTCGAAATGGCCGATTTGCTGAAAGGCAATTTACGTCAAGTAGACTACTGCGCAAGGTGGGGTGGCGAGGAGTTCATGCTGCTGGCACCCGAAACATCTCTGGAGCACGCCGTGCTTCTCGCCGATAAGATGCGGTGCGTGATTAACACCGCGAATTTCCCCGTTTCAGGCTCTGTCACTGCCAGCTTTGGTGTGGTTGAGGCACGGCCTCAAGAATCGGTCAAAAGTATCATGAAGCGAGTGGATGACGCCCTTTATCTCGCTAAAGAGAAAGGGCGTGATCAAGTCTCACCTATCGAGTTAGTGAAATCGATGAGGTTTGCCTAAGCAGGATCGCGATCAATCGCAAATGGCGCCCATGCCTGGCGCACCGGCATGATTTCAAGTCGATTGATATTGATATGTGGCGGTAGGGTGGCCAGGTAATAAAGTTGCTCGGCAATGTCTTCGGCCTGCAGGGGCGTGGTGCCTTTATAAAGCGCATCGGAAGCCGCCTGATTGCCTTTGGTGCGGACCAGCGTGAACTCGGTTTCGGCCATGCCGGGCGCGAGATCCGTCACGCGTACCCCGGTGCCCTGCAGGTCGCAACGCAGGTTGTAACTGAACTGTTGAACAAAGGCTTTCGACGCCCCGTAAACATGTCCGCCTGGGTACGGCCACTGTCCTGCCACCGACCCCAGGTTGAGGATGCTGGCGCCCTTGCCGGTAGCTAACAGGTGAGGCATGGCGGCGTGCGTCACGTTGACCAATCCGGTGATATTAGTGTCAATCATGGTGTGCCAGTCTTCCAGCGCCACGTTTTGGGCTGGTTCAGGCGCGAGCGCCAGGCCGGCATTATTAATCAGGCAAGTGAGTGGCAGCAGCGTGTCGGGGAGTTGACCTAATGCCTTGGTGACCGCGTCGCTGTCGCGAACGTCCAGGGGGATTGTCAGTACGGTGACGTGGAGCGCCAGTTCACTTTCCAGTTCAGCAAGTCGCTCCTCGCGACGTCCTGTCAGAATCAGCGACCAGCCCGCTTGGGCAAATCGTCGCGCGGCGGCTTTACCAAACCCGGATGTTGCGCCGGTAATCAATACGCTTGGCATGATGGTTCTCCTAGGGATAAAAAAAACGACACTACTCTACAATGCGTGAAGCAACGCATTTAGAGCCAGATCATCCTGTCTTCTGTGACATCGGCTGTCCTGTGCACATGATATCTCTGGCTCTATAGAATAGCGGGGAGATATCACTAGGCTAGCAAACACGTTAATACAGAGAATTTATCAGGGTGCTTGCCATGAATACCAACATAGCCGCTTCTTATCCCCCCACAAACGGTGTGGATAACAACTACGTTCACCGCCTGGATCGCCAATACGTATTCCATTCGTGGTCTGCGCAGGGCAGTTTAGACCCGATGGTCGTGGCAGGTGCTGAAGGGTGCCGGGTGTGGGACTATGCGGGACGTTCATATCTTGATTTTAGCAGCCAGCTCGTCAATACCAATATCGGCCACCAGCACCCCAAAGTGGTTAGCGCAATTCAGGCCCAGGCGGCAAGCCTGTGCACCATCGCCCCGGCCCATGCCAACCTGGCTCGTGGTGAGGCGGCCAAGCGGATTATTGCCAAAGCCCCCGCGGGTTTTAGCAAGGTGTTTTTTACCAATGCGGGCGCGGATGCCAATGAAAACGCCATTCGCATGGCGCGGCTGTATACCGGGCGAAGCAAAATACTTTCAGCCTACCGTTCTTATCACGGCAATACCGGTTCAGCGATTGCGGCCACCGGTGACTGGCGGCGTGTACCTAACGAATATGCCAGCGGTCACGTCCATTTCTTCAACCCCTACCTCTATCGCAGCGAGTTCTGGGCGCGGGATGAAGATGAAGAGTGTGAGCGGGCGTTAACCCATCTACGCCGGGTGATTGAGTGCGAAGGCGCGAATGCCGTCGCCGCCATTCTGCTCGAAACCATTCCCGGTACCGCAGGAGTGTTGTTACCTCCCAAGGCTTACCTGCAGGGAGTTCGGAAACTCGCCGACGAGTTCGGCATCGTGCTGATTCTCGATGAAGTGATGGCCGGTTTCGGGCGCACGGGCAGTTGGTTTGCCTTTGAGCATTACGACATGGCGCCGGACCTGATCGTGTTCGCCAAAGGGGTCAACTCTGGCTATGTACCCGCCGGTGGCGTGATTATTTCAGCGCCTATTTCACACTACTTTGATGATCACTTGTTTGTCGGCGGGCTGACGTATTCCGGTCACCCCTTGGCAATGGCTGCGATCGTCGCAACCCTTGATGCCATGGACGAGGAGGGCATCGTGGATAATGCTGATAGAATCGGTAATGGCCTGTTAGCAGAAGGGCTGCAGCAGCTTGCCTCGCGTCATGCGGTGATAGGTGACTGGCGTGGCTTGGGCGTATTCCACGCTTTGGAACTGGTCAGCGACCCGGTCCGCAAAACGCCGCTACCCGGGGCAGAAGTGCTGAAGCTCAAGCAGCAATTGATGGAGCAAGGCTTGCTGGTGTTTACCGTCGAGAACCGCATTCACGTCGTGCCGCCATGCATTGTGTCGGCTGCGGAGGTGAAAGAGGGCCTGGCAATTCTTGAACGCGTGTTTGAAAGCTACGCGGCAACAAGCTGATACGCGCGTTCTCAAGAGCTGAAGGCGTTATCGTAGGCGAGGCCCAGGCGTTGTATGCCTGGGTCGATACGCTCCCTTTCGATGGCGCCAAACCCAAGCCGGAAAAAGCGCCGCGGCGGGGCGTCATCGAAAAAGTGCTGAAAGCCGGGTTCGATCAGTACCCCTCGCTGGGCGGCGTGCCAGGCTAGCCGTTGGGTATCGATGCTGGCATCTGCTTCCATCCAGAAGGCGCTGGAACGGTGGCTGCTATGGCTCCGGCAGCCAGGCAAGGCCTGCTCAATGGCGAGGCGCATGGCGTCGCGCTGCTGATCGATCTCTTCCACATGCAGTTTGAGGTAGCGCTCGTAATAGCCTTCGGAAATAAACTGCGCCAGTTGGTGCTGCAGCGCCGCGGGCGGGTGGCGGTACATCATGCGGCGTAGCGCTCGCAGCTCGTCAATTAACTCTGCGTCTGCCACCACGTAACCCATGCGCAAGCCGGGTGACAGCGCCTTGGATAAGCTGCCCATGTAGATAATTCGTGCGCTCTGGGCACTGGCTTTAAGCGCTGGCAGCGCAAACTGGTCACCGTGAATCTCCGCGTCGTAGTCATCCTCGATAACGATCTGGTCACGGTGGGGTAGCTGGGCCAATAGCGCCTCGCGTCGTTCGCGACTCATGGTCACGCCCGTGGGCACCTGGTGGCTGGGCATCACATACAGATAGTCACACTGTTGAGACCCTTCCAGGCGCATGCCTTCTGCATCCACGGTTTGGAACTGCAGGCGGGCGCCATGCTGGGCAAATACGTTCATCGCCTCTCGGTAACCTGGGGACTCCAGGGCCACGCTCGTCCCACGATGGCAAAGCAGTTGCGCAATCAAATAGAGCGCATTTTGCGTTCCCATGGTGATGAGTATCTCTTCTGAGCGAGCAAAAATTCCCCGGCGCGGCAAAATACGTTTACGCAGCTGCTCAATCAGCAAAGGATCATCCTGATCGATGCGGTCGCGCAGCCATGGTTTGTCGCGTTGAGAACTTAATAACCGGCGGGAAACATCGCGCCATTGAGCGAGTGGGAAGAGGCGGGTATCTAACTGGCCATAAATAAACGGATAGGCATATTCTGACCAATTGCCGGGTTTAAGAATCCCTTGGTAGTTAGTAGGGCTCTTGGAAATACGTTTGTGCCAGTTTGGTGCAGCAGTCGATGCGCTGACATCTTCCGTCATCGCGGTTAAAGAGGCATTAAGCGATGATTGAGATTCATCATAATCAGGATGTAAGTAATAACCGCTACGAGGTCGGCTAATCAGATAACCATCTTCGACCAGCTTTTCGTAAACAATGGCCACCGTGTTACGCGAAATGCCCAACTGTTGCGAGAGCTTGCGGCAGGAGGGCAGCGCATCCTCACTGGGTAAACTCCCCATACGAATTGCTTCTAACAGCGTTTTACGCAGCTGTTCTTGTAGGCAGGGGGCAGCATTGGGGTCGACCTCAAGACACAGCGTTGTCATCCGGTACTCCTATGATCGCTTGCCCTATCAATAGGCGGTACATCTCCACTTAATGCACTTGTATCTGCATCTTTCATGCCAAAGGTTGGATCGATAACTGTCCTTTAAATTTACGCTAACTGGCTCTAATCCCAGCGATGATAAAAAACCTAGGGTGAATCAGCTTCTTCACATCACCGAAATGTTCGCAGCGGCATGGCTGATGACGACAGGCGAGTGATGTTTTGACCTGTTTTTTTTGAACCCCCTGGGAGTATCGGACGATGAAAAAAATAACGGCATTGGCTTCAGTGTTGAGTATTGGCGTACTGGCGCTAAGCGTTCCGCTTACCGTTACCGCTGCGGATTTAGAGGAAATCGAGGAGCGTGGCTACATGAGTGTGGCCACCGAAGATAACTACGCGCCGTTTAACTTCATGAGCGGCAGCGAACCCGATGGTTTTATCAAAGATATATTGATTGAACTGGAGGAATACGCCGACTTCGAAATTCGCCAGGATATTTTGCCCTGGACTGGGCTGCTAGCGTCGGTTTCATCGGGCCAGTACGACATGGCGCTGACCGGCGCTTCGGTAACCGATGAACGGTTGCGGGTGTTCAACTACGCACCACCCTTTGCCTCTGCCCAGCATTTTTATATCAAGCGGGCGGGTGATGACCGCATCAATAGCGTTGAGGACCTAAGCGGGATGACGCTGGGCGTTCAAGCGGGCAGCGCGCTGCTGTCGCGCCTCCCAGAGCTGGAAGCCATGCTGGAAGAAAGTGGGGGCGAGCTGGGCGACGTCATGCAGTATGAAGCCTACCCAGAAATCTACGCTGATCTTGCCAATGGCCGTGTTGATTACGTTATCAACTCCATCGTGCCGGTGAATGACCTGATCCGTGAGCGCCCTGACGTCTTCGAAGCGGGCCAAGCCGTCTCCGGCCCGGGCTTCGTGGCCTGGCCGATGCCCAAAGACAGCCCCGAGCTGCTGGCCTATATCACCGATTTTATGAGCCACCTGCGCGATTCTGGCCGCTTGGCCGAGCTACAGGAAAAATGGTTTGGTGAGTCCTTCGACGACCTGCCAACAACACCGATCACCTCAGTGGAAGAGTTCCACGAAATGGCCGGTATGTAAGCCATCACCTTCGCCAGCCGCCTGGGCGTATCAGCCGGGCGGCTGTTATCCAATCAAGCGAATCAGGGGTGAGTGAGCGTGGACAGTAGCGCATGGGGGCTTCTTATTCAGGGTGCCTGGACCACGCTGTGGATCTCCGGCATATCCATTGCCATCGGTGTGGTGATGGGGCTGTTGATTGCGTTGCTTCGAGTGGCAAAAATTCCCGTTCTGCATCAACTGCTAGGCGTCTACATCAGCCTGGCGCGGGCAACACCGCTGGTGACGCTGGTGCTGTTTATCTTCCTAACCGCGCCGACCATGGGCGTTAACCTCAACCGCAATGTGGCCGGTATCATTGCGCTAACCCTCAATACCACTGCCTTTAACGCCGAAATTTGGCGCTCTGCGTTCAACAACTTCTCCAAAGAGCAGCGTGAAGCTGCACTGGCGATTGGCATGACCCCATGGGTCTATTTCCGCCGCATTATGCTGCCGCAAATTACCATTACCAGCCTGCCGGGCCTGGTCAACGAGATGTCGTTTCTGATCAAAGGCAGCCCTGCCATTGCCGTCATCGGCGTGGTCGACCTGACCCGTGTGACCAACCGTATTTCAGCGGTGACCTACGACCCACTGCCACCCATTTTAGCGGCGGCGGCGCTGTATATGCTGATTATCAGTCTGTTGATGTGGTTTCAACGCGTCGCCGAGCGTAAAGCCAGCCGACTGGCCGTTTAGGGAACCTCTATGAGCAATTGGGACATTCTTTGGTCGTCATACGATGTGTTTTTAAGTGGTTTTTATAACACCTTAAAACTGTTTGGCTTATCCGCCGTGTTAGCTTTTTTAATGGGCAGCGGCATGGTGTTCTTGTTGGAAGGCTCTCGACCGCGTTTGAAGATTCCGCTGCGGATCTTTATTGATGGCATGCGCATGCTGCCGTTTTTGATATTGGCTTATCTGCTCTATTACGGTTTACCCAGCGCAGGCATTCGTATGAGCGCCTGGACGGCTGGGATGGTTGCCCTGGTGATTTACCACGGCGCTTATTTTGCCGAGATTCTGCGCGGCTGCCGTGCCACTTTTGCTCAAGGGCAAGTAGAGGCCGCCATCGCCCAAGGGTTTTCGCAGCCGCAAATGTTTATGCGCATTATCCTGCCGCAGCTGATTTTGAAAACCCGCGGCCTGTTGGGCAATCAACTGATTATCCTGCTCAAGGACACCGCTTTTCTGGTCATTATCACCGTGCGCGAACTCACCGCGGCGGCGAGTAGCCTGTCGAGCACCTACTTCATTCCCATGGAAGCGTTCATTGTGGTGATCGGCTTCTACTGGCTCATCAGTATTGGTTTAGAACTGTTTATCAAAATGATTGGCCGTTTTGGCGCCAAGCGAGGATTCGAAAATGCCTGAGACCGCCGCTGTGAGTATTCGTAATCTTTCCAAAAGCTTCGATGGCATTGAGGTGCTGCGGGATGTATCGCTGGAAGTGCAGCCCGGTGAGGTGGTGAGTATTTTGGGCTCATCGGGTTCGGGTAAATCGACCCTGTTACGCTGCATTAACTGGCTTGAGCACCCCGACCGCGGCGACATTCGTATCGACGGCGACCGTATCGGCGTGAGTGATACCGGCAAATCAATGTCGCGCCGTGAGTTGGCAGGCATGCGCGCGCGCCTGGGCATGGTGTTCCAGGGCTTTAACCTCTGGCCCCACCTCAATGTATTGCGCAATGTCACCGAGGCGCCTATTCACGTTCAGGGCTTGAGTAAAGCCGAGGCAGAAGAGCGGGCCATGGCGCTGCTCGAAAAAGTCGGTATGGCCGACAAACGCGAACAGTACCCCTATACGCTATCGGGCGGGCAGAAGCAGCGGGTCGCGATTGCTCGGGCGCTCGCCATGCAGCCCAGGGTCATGCTGTTTGACGAGCCCACTTCAGCTCTCGATCCCGAACTGGTGGGCGAGGTGCTAGGGGTTATCAAAGACCTCTCCAAAGAAGGCTACACCATGGTGCTGGTAACCCACGAAATGGAGTTTGCCAGGGCAGTCTCTGACCAGGTGGTGTTCCTCGATAAAGGCATCATTATCGAAAAATCCCACCCCAGCGAGTTCTTTGAGAACCCTAAAACCGATCGGGTGCGGCGCTTTCTTGAGCTTGAGGCACCAGCGGTGTGAATTCACTTAATCTGGCGTTGGGTTGAGCCTTACCCCAACTGCCTGCGCCAGCGGTTCTCAATGGTATCCAACTCGGCAGCCCCATAATGCGCATGACCATGTTGCCCGTAGTAGGCCCATAATTGATCGCCATAATCGAAGTGCCACCACTCGCTGGGCAGGTTGGTGAAGCCATGCTCGCTCATGATGTGATACAGCAGGCGGCGATGATCCCGTGCTTTACGTTGCTGAGAGGTCAGCGATTCCAGATGCTCGAAATAGTCGCTATGAGAGGCCGGTAATGCCTCGTCAAACAGGGTGCCCATATCCAGCGGTAGGCCATCGGCATCACATAGCGTGACGTCGACAGCCCCGCCCGTCAGGTGCGGGCTGGGGGCGAGCGGGTCACGGCTGGGTACCGAGACAAACTCCCTGGTACGCTCCAGTAACTCTGCTTCACTGAGCTCGGGCTGGTGGTGGTGGATGGCTTCGTGCAGGGTGTCGAACAGATACTGCTGCACCCGCCATGGACGCCAGCCGTCAAGTACGATTAAACCGATGCCGTCGGGCAAGCTGCGTGCTGCCGCGAGTAGTGCCCGATAAACCCCCTCACGTACGAAACATTCCGGTATCGCACCCGGAATGCCAAGCCGAGCATAGGCGGGAAAAACGCTGATCGGTGCGGGTGCAAGGCTCATCGGCATCAAACGCTCACCGTTATCGTCAATGGGTACGCGGCGCAGCTGTTCCCAGCAGGGGGCTGGGTAGCTGGGTACAGGCGGCAAGGCCTTCAATAGTGTGTTCAAAGGCATCGTCTTATCCAAGCGGGTTATCCAAGCAGAGTCGGTAGCCACAGCGTCAGCGGTGGGAAGAGAATCAATAAAATAAGTACCGCAATTGCTGTCAGCACAAAGGGCCAAATGGTTCTGAATAGCGACACAATTTCAAGACGACTAACCGCAGCCGCCACGAATACGCATGCGCCCAGTGGTGGCGTGATCAGCGCAATGGTGATGTTCAGCGTGATGATGATACCCAGATGGATAGGGTCGATACCCGCCATCATGGCGACCGGCGCGAAGATGGGCGTCAGTAGCATCAACGCCGATACCTCCTCCATGAACATCCCGGTGACAAAGGTGATGGCACTGAGCAGTAATAAAATAACGACACTATTATCCACATAGGGGGATAACAGTGACACAAACTGTTCCGGCACCTGAGCATAGGAAAGCAGCCAGCTAATCGTGGCTGAGGCAGCCATGATCAGGAAAATGGCAGAGGTCAGGCGCGCCGTATCCAAAATGGCTTTCCAGCATTCCTTGAGCCGTAACCCACCCAGCACGACACCACATAAGGCGACATACAGCGCTGTCAACGCGCCCGATTCTGTAGGCGTAACAAAGCCCAGCACAATGCCGGCAACGATAATGAAGGGAGCAATGAGTGCAGGCAGAGCCGCCATGAACGCCAAGCCAAGCTGACCCAATGAGGGAAGTTGAGCGCTTTTGGGTAATCGGTGGCGCCAGGCATACCAGGCGTTCATGCCCATAAAGGCAATACCCAGCAACAGCCCGGGCACGACGCCCGCCAGAAAGAGATCACCGACTGACGTATTCGTCAGCGAGGCGTAAAGAATCATGAAGATACTGGGCGGAATAATCGGGCCAATCAGCGAGCTGCCCGCGGTCAAACCGGCGGCAAAGGCCCTTGGGTAGCCCTCTTTCTCCATGGCGGGTACCAGCAGCGAACCAAGCGCCGAGGTATCGGCCACGGCAGAACCATTAACGCCTGCAAAGAAAACGCTCGAAACCACGTTGACGTGACCCATACCGCCCCGCAAGTGGCCAACTATCAGGCGGGCGAAGCCCATCAGGCGCTCGGTTAAGCCACTGACGTTCATCAGGTTGCCAGCCAGTATAAATAACGGAATGGCCATCAGTGAGAACACATTGATACCACCGAAGAATTGCTGGGGCATCATGCGTGGAATCATCGAGAAGTCGACGAATAAAAACCCCACAAACGCGGTGGTCAACAACGCAATAAACAGTGGCAGCCCCAGTAATACGTGGCCCAGGAAAACGGCCAGCATGGTCAAAGTCATAGGGAGTCCTCAACGGTCTTCATAGAGAGCCCTCAACGGTCTTCATAGAGTGTCCTCGACGGTCTTGAGGGGCGCGGGACCATAGAGAAGCACATGCCAAGCCAGTAGTAGGAAGCCAAGCGGTAACGAGAGGAGGGGCACCGTGCGACTGATGCCAAGCCCGGACGTGGTAAACATGCTGACCGACAATGCATAGCGATAGCTAACCCATGCGCCGCCCGCTGCAATCAACAGGGTAAGTAGCCACTGGTACACATTGAGCAGGCGAGCGAAGGGGGCTGGCAGTAGCTTCTCCAGCAGCCCGACGCGCATATGTCCGCCTTCCGACCAGACGGCGCCTGCCGCGAGCATCACGGTGGCGATGATCAGGAAGCGCGATAGCTCATCCGTCCAGATAGGGGCACCACCGGCAACGTAGCGGGCGAAAACACCATAAAGAATGGCCGCCACATTAAGAGATAACAGCGCTCCTGCCAGGGTAAGGGTGATCGGACGGCTGATCGTCAGAAGACGGAGCCGAAGCGTTTTGAACATGGCAGCCTTCCATGAAGTTCAGAAATGTGAAGTGAAAAAATAGAGGGCCGGTAAAGTACCAGCCCCTGTTATTGCCACGGCGACAGAAACCGTTAGTCGAGCAGGTCGCTCATACCCGCATCTTCCAGCGCCATATCGATCCAGCGTTGCTCGATATCACGCTCTTCGAGCCATTCAAGGTAAGCAGGCTGGCCGATTTCGCGGAAAGCGGTGAGCTCCTCTTCAGAAGGGCGAATCACTTCCATACCCTGTTCTTCCAGGTAGGCAATCCGTGAGTCGACCTGCTCCTCGTTGTGCTCGCGGGCATTCTGGTTCGCTTCGGCGACGGCTTCCTGAAAGGCATCACGAAGCTCGTCATCCCAACCGGCTATCATTTCGCTGTTGCCCACCAGGAACTGATTCGAATACTGGATGTTGGCAAGCGTCAGGTAGTCCTGTACTTCGTAAAGGCTGCCCAGGATGATATACATCGGCGGGTTCATCTGGCCGTCCGCTACCCCGGTGCGCAGTGCCATGTAGGTTTCAGTCCAGGGAATCGGCGTACCCGATGCACCGAAGGCCTCATAGAGCGCAACCTGGCTTGGGTCCATGGCCCGGAAGCGGAGACCTTCGAAGTCGTCAGGGTGACTGATAGGCTTCTCGTCATTGGTAAAGGCTAAAAAGCCGCCTTCCTCGACGACTGCCAGCATATCGATACCGGCGCGCTCCTTCAGCGCCGCACTGACTTCCTGCCAGTACTCCCCTTCATCAAAGAAGGTACGGGCCGCTGCAAAATCGTCGAACAGAAACGGAATCGCACTGACGAAAATTTCATCGACGAGAGGCGAGACACCCGCAAAGGACGCCACGTTGAGCATGGGCGTGCTCATGGTCTGCTCCATGCGCTCCTGCTCTTCGCCCAGTGAGCTATTGGGATATAGCTCTAATTGAATCTGGTTGTCGGTTTTTTCCTCGACCAGTTCCTTAAGGTTAGTGGCAAAGACGTGTACAGCGTTCTTGTCGGGGTCGGGGGCGCCGTTGTAGCCCAAATTTATCGTGGTCTCGGCGACGGCATTGCCAGCCATCAGGGCAGAGCCAATCAGGCAAGCCGAGATGAGCCGCTTGGGTGAAAAGCGTTGGGTCAACACTGGGTGAGTCAACATAGTCAGTCTCCTGGTTTATTGTCGTGAGCTGTAGGGTGCTGAGTGAGCGCTATTAGCTTTATAGGTGCTGCCTACAGGAAGACTATGTATTGAGGCGTTGACTATGCAAGACCTTTAGTGTGGACTTTGTTGCAACAGTCGAGGCGCATCGGCCGAGAAAAAGCGCATGCCTTTGTGTAAATGATCGATACAGGCCGTGGAAGCCACAGGGAGTTCCTGCCCCTTTAAGCTAACGATCTGCGCACGGGTACCGTTCATCACCGGGTAGCGCATGGGTAGCGTGCAAATTTCGCCACGCTTTATTTCATCGATGACGGTGATTTCCGGCATAAACGTAACGCCAATGCCTGAACGAACGAAATTCTTCAACACAGATACAGAGTTGGTGTGCAGGCGCGCTTCGAGATGGATACGCTCCTGGTGAGCCACCATATTGACCATTTGCCGCATGCCGAATGGGTTGTCCATTAATGCCAGCGGCCAATCCTTTAAGTCATGCAGCGTCACGGGCCGCTTCAGCTCAATGAGGGGGTGATTGGGGGGAACAATGACATCGAGTGGCTGACGCGTTTCCACATGGCAGTAAAGCTGCGGGTCCACCGGCGGTGCATAAAGTAGCGCGATATCCACTTCACGGTCTTTGAGTAGCGACATCGCTTCATTGACGCCCGCCATACGGACTTCGACATTAATACCCGCAAACGCCGACATGAACGTGCCTAGCGGCGCGGTGATCAGATCGGCGATAAACCCTTCCCCAACGGCGATACGTACTTCGCCTTTCGCTAGGCCCTGAAGTGCCATGAGTTGGGAGAGTACGGCCTCCTCAGAGGCCCGCTGGGCGTGAAAGTGATGCACCAGCAACTGACCGGCTGCGGTTGCACGCATGCCGCGGCCGTGTCGTTCGCATATCTGGGTATCCAATTCTTCTTCAAGTGCTTTTAATTGGCGGCTAACGGCGGAGGCGTCGACATTCAGATGGGCCGCGGCGCGCCTTAGCGAGCCGCGGCGAATGACTTCATTGAGGTAAGTTAATGCACGTTGATTAAGCATAAAGACACCTGACCATAAGGTGACATCCATATTAACGGATGACCGCTTGGCAAGTGCAATGGGTGCAGATCAGGCTAAGCGAGTGGTTGGGTAGATCGCTCGCCTTGTGCGTTTTTCGCCTCCACTGCATCCGCCAGCATATCAGCGGTAATGGCAGAGAGCGTCCAGCCCAGGTGGCCGTGGCCGGTGTTGTAGAACACCGTGGGCAGTTTGCCGGGGCCGACCTTGGGCAGCATGTTGGGGAGCATCGGGCGCAGGCCCGCCCAGGGTATCACGCGGCGGGTGCTGACCCCGGGGAAGCACTCTTCCACCCAGCGAATCAGCGGGCGGATGCGGTTGTCGCGGATATCGCGATTGAAGCCGTTAAACTCGGCGGTACCGGCGATGCGGAAGCGTTCATCCCCAAGGCGGCTGGTGACCAGCTTGGTTTCATCATCCAAGAGGCTGACCGTTGGCGCAGCCTGTTGGGAGGCAGCATCATCGAGCTGCACGGTAATCGAGTAGCCTTTGACCGGGTAGATATTGACCCGGTCGCCGAGTTTGGCGGCTAGGGCGCGGCTGCCCACTCCAGCGCATACCACCACGCTATCAAAGGTTTCGCGCACCGGTTCGCCGTCAGCCTCGCCTTCAAGAGAGGCGGTGATCCAGGCGTGCTGTTCGTCCGCGCCGATGTCCTGCACGCTATGGCCATATTTCAGCGTTACACCGCGACGTTCGGCGGCTTGCGCCAGGCCGTGGGTAAACTTGTGAATATCGCCGGTGGCGTCGCTTTCGGTGAAGAAACCGCCATAGTAGTTGCCCGCCAGGGTGGGTTCGATGGCACGCATTTCCTCGGGCGTCACCGGCTGGCGCTCCAGGCCACCTTGGCTGAGCAGCTGGGAGACCTTGGCGGCGTGGTCATAGCCCGCTTTATCACGGTAGATATGCAGAATGCCTTTCTGCTTTAAGTCGAAATCGATCTGCTCGTCTTTCGCCCACTGAAACAGGTGTTCGCGGGCGGCAATGGCCAGCCGTGCGGTCTCGGTGGTGTTGGCGGCGTACTTGGGAATCGCGGCAATAAATTCGCCAAACCAGCTGAGCTTGTGCCAGCTCGGGCGGGGATTGACCAATAGCGGCGCGTCGTTTCTGAGCATCCAGCGCAGGCCCTTGATCACCGTTGGCCAGTGGTTCCACACCTCGGCGTTAGAGGCTGACAGCTGACCGCCGTTGGCAAACGACGTTTCCATCGCGGCATAGCGATGCTTTTCAAAGACAGTGACCTCATAGCCACGTTTGGCCAGGGCGTAGGCGCTGGTAATACCAGTGATACCACCACCGATAACGGCAATGCGTTGCATAAGTCTCTCCGGTTTTCATGAGCGTCGGGAATCCCACCTAACGGCGTAATGGCTGCTGGGCGTACCCCTTCCGTCATGGAACCTGAGAGATTCGCGTGCCCTGTGGGGCGCGCTTGCTCCTTCGGTGGGCTGAGTGACGCAGTCATCAGCCGCTCTTCGGAAAGTGAGGGTCATAGCGGTCCGGTTGCCTGAGAGTTTCCGGGGTTGTTGCTCCTTCGGCGCTGGCGTCATCCTTGTGAGATGCGCCAAGCTCTCCCGCTATTACCTGATTATTGTTTAATCGTGGTGGTTTTTAACGTTATCAGCTTCGCGATGGAAGTCGACCAAAGTCGTGAACGCTGATTCCACGGGGCCTCTATCAACAGAATTACTCTGCTGGCTGGGCCCGCGCAATGATCGCCGCGCAATCGAGCCCGGTAGGTAGCGTGCCGGTACTGAGGCCGTTGCGTTCAGCCAGCCGTCCGGCGCAGAACGCATCAGCCACACAAGCCGGGGCGTGCTGTACCAGCAGGGCGCCCTGCAACGCCAGGGCCATACCGTCCGCCAGCTGGCGGGCGCGGTACTGGAGCGCTTGGGTATCCTGCAGTTCCCGCTGTAACTGGTGAATAAAGCGGTCCAGATGTACATCAGCGCCTTTTGCCTTGGCGAGTTCCGCAAAATAGGCGTCGAACACCTCGGGCTGCTTTTCAATCGCGCGCAGGATATCCAGGCACTGGACGTTACCGCTGCCTTCCCAGATGGCGTTAACCGGCGATTCGCGGAACAGGCGCGGCATCACATGGGTTTCCATGACACCGCTACCGCCAATCACCTCCATCGCTTCATAGGCATGATGGGGCGTGCGCTTGCAGATCCAGTACTTGCCAACCGGCGTGGCGATTCTCGCAAGCAGGCGTTCGTGCTCATCGTCTTGCTGGTCCATGGCTCGGGCCATGCGCAGCATCAGGGTGGTCGCGGCTTCACTCTCGATGGCCAGGTCGGCGAGCACGTTTTGCATCAGTGGCTGTTCGCTCAAACGTGCCCCGAAGGCATGACGGTGGGTGGCGTGGTGAATCGCCTGGGCGGTGGCCTGGCGCATGCCAGCCGCGGAGCCAATCATGCAGTCGTAGCGGGTCATGGCCACCATCTCGATGATGGTGCGCACGCCGCGTCCCTCGTCGCCCACCATCCAGGCAAAGGCGCCGCGTAGTTCGGTTTCGCTGGAAGCGTTCGCCACGTTGCCCATTTTGCGTTTGAGTTGCTGGATATGCAGCGGATTTTTAGTGCCGTCGGGTCGCCAGCGCGGCAGCAGAAAACAGCTCAAGCCGCCGGGTATCTGGGCGAGCACCAGAAAAGCGTCGCACATCGGCGCCGAGACAAACCATTTATGGCCGACCAGTTCATAGGCCTCGCCCGGACCGCCTTGATCAATCGGGTAGGCGCGGGTGGTGTTCAGGCGCACATCGGAGCCACCCTGCTTCTCGGTCATTGCCATACCCAGGGTGACGCCCTGTTTTTCGAAATAGGGCAGGTTGCGCGGGTCGTAGTGGGGCGCGGTGATTTTATCGCCCCAGCTCTCAAGCAGATTGGGCTGATGGCGTAACGCAGGCAGGGCCGCGAACGTCATGGTAATCGGGCAGCCGTGTGCTGCTTCCACCTGGGTGTTCAGGTAGTAGTTGGCGGCGCGTGTAACGTGCGCACCCGGGCCTGGGTTTCGCCAGGGACTGGCGTGCAGACCGTGCTCCACCGCTGTTTTCATAAGCTGGTGATAGGCCGGGTGAAACTCGATCAAATCGACCCGATGGCCCTGCCGGTCATGGGTCACCAACTGTGGTGAGTGGCGGTTGGCGTCAAACCCCAGGGCGATGGCGTCGGACGAGCCTGCCCACTGACCAAATGTTTTGAGAGCCGTGTCGTCAGTGCCGCCTTCGCGCTTGACGCCTTCCTGAAGCGCGCGATCGGTTGTGTAGCTATTGACGTTTTCCAGCGACGGTGGCTGGTTTTCCACCTGATGGGTGCTGGCTTGTAGCTTATCAGCGAGGGGGAAGTGTGACGGCATGGTGACCACCTCTTATTGTGTTAGAGGGCCAATAATGAAGCGGCAATTTTTAAACGGTTGTTTGGTCAACTTTAGCGCGATGCGCCCATTATGCAAACACCACGGTTTTGGCCCCTCGCTTTGCGCTAGCGCAAGACTTCACTGACAATAGGGCGTCGCTCCTTTCAACATGGATATGAGTCATGCAAGCAAACGGATTTTTTGATGATGTTGGCGAAACGATCGGTGAAGTGATTCGTGGCGTCGTCGAGTTTCTACTGGGTATTTTTACCAATCTCTTCGGCGCGTTCGATGAGTTTATCGATGGCCTGACGCGCTCGCTGGGCATCAGCGATTCGTTCTTCAGCATCGTGGTGCTGATCATCGGCGTGCTCATTCTGTGGGGAGGATTGAGGGCCTTTTTCCGCGGTTCGATCATCGGCGGTATCATCCGAACCCTGCTGGGACTGTTTATCCTGGCGTGGCTGATGATGTGAATATGTCACCGGGTAGCCCGAGGGTTACCCCAGTTGCTTCTCCAGCGCGAAAATATGCGCGTCATCCACCCCCAGCTCGCGCAGAGCATGGGCAAGGTTCAAAAGATACTCACGATTGGGGCCGCTGGGGCCATGGGCCTGATTGATCTGGCGGGCAATATCCGCAAGCGGTGCCTCGCCAAGAAACGCCGGATTGTCCTCGCTTGCCAGATAAATCAGCCCCTCGCTCCTGCCGGCATCATTGCCATTGTGGTCAAGGAAGGTCAGCGGCACTTTTTCCCGCAGGTAGCCGTTTTTCTCGCGCACATCCAGCGGCCCGAGCACATCGGGCGTAATGCGGTAGGCCATGCCGTGGCACACCGCACCTGGCGAGCGGATCAGCGTCGCCACACGCCCCGGTGCTTCAGGGGTGCCGCGATGGTCGTGGGAGGCCTGCCAGAAGCGCCGCGCCCAGCCGGTAATGTATGCGGGCTGGCGCTCCAGGTAGTCAAAATCAGCTTTCCAGATCAATGAGCCGTAGCCAAACAGCCACAGGTCGGCATGCTCATCGAAAAAGTTTCTTTGCTGGTTTAAGGCAGTGGTATCAAGCAACATAAAGCATCTACCCCGATTACCTGAGTGGCAGCGCGCAATGGCGTTAACGATCGTCCATCATCCCGGTTATACGATTGATTTACCAGCTAACCACCCCTTTCCAATGGAGAAGTTTCGCGTCCTTCGCCAACAGCTTGGGGAGCAGACGATGGCGACGCCAGTCGAGTGGCTGACCCCTCGGCCTGCCAGCATCGGCGCTTTGTCGCGCGTGCATACGCGGGCTTACCTTGACGCTTTTCTGAACGGTACGCTTGATCGTGCCGCTCAGCGCCGTAGTGGCTTTGTGTGGTCTGACGCCCTGGTCGAACGGGTAAGGTTGGAAACCGGTGGTACGCTGCTGTCGTTAGAAGTCGCTTTGGCTTCAGGACTTGCCTGCAACTCAGCCGGTGGCACCCATCACGCCCATGCTGATGCAGCAAGCGGTTATTGCTTGATTAATGACCTTGCCGTTGCGGCGGCTCACGCCCTGGCGCAAGGCTGGGTCGAGCGGGTGTTGATCGTCGATTGTGATGTTCACCAGGGTGATGGCACGGCGCGCCTCTTCGCTGGCGTGCCCGGCGTCTTTACGTTTTCAATGCATGCCGGGCGCAACTTTCCCGCCCGCAAAGCGAAAAGCGACCTGGATATCGCCCTTGCCAATGGCATGGAAGACGATGCCTATCTGGCAGTGCTGGCATCGCGATTGCCAGGGCTGCTGGCGGCCTATCAGCCCGATGTGGTGCTTTATGACGCCGGTGTGGATGTCCATCGGGATGACCGCCTGGGCTATCTGGCGCTGAGTGACGAAGGGCTGTATCAACGGGATGCCTATGTACTGGCGTGCTGCCGCGAAGCTGACATTCCCGTCGCGGCGGTGATCGGTGGTGGCTATGATCGTGATATCGTCACGTTGGCAGAGCGCCACGCCCAGCTTCATCGAGCGGCGGCGGATGTGCTTGAACGTACCGGCGAATAGTAATGAAAAAATAGTAATGCAAAAGGAGGCAGGCATGCGCGCAATCTTTCTGGTGGATAACGGCTCCCTAAGGCCCCAGGCAACGCATAACTTGCGGCGTGTGGCGGCATCTCTCAGCGAGCTCATGGGCGAGACCGTGCAGGCAGCCTCGCTCCTCCACTCCAACAAGATCCCCGCTGAAGAGGTGGACGGCATCCCCGCGATAACGCTGGGCCCCGCTGCCGAGCGGGCGGCTGAGCAGGGCGCCGACGAGATTATCGTGCTGCCGTTCTTTTTCGGCCCCAGCAAGGCGCTGACCGGTTACCTGCCGGAGCGGATGGCCGCCATGCAGGAGCGTTTTCCTAACGTTAATGTGCGCGTGGCCCAGCCGCTGGTCGATGAACTGGGCGATAACGACCTGCGCCTTGCCGAGCTGTTGGCCGACAACGTGCGTGAGCAATCCGCATCAGGCCAAACGCCGAGGGTCGCGCTGGTGGATCATGGCAGCCCGATCCCTGAGGTCACCGCCGTGCGCAACCGCCTGGCAGGCCAACTGAGTGTGCTGCTGGGCGATGAAGCAGCCAGCGTTGTCGCCGCCTCTATGGAACGCCGCGAGGGCGATGAGTACCGCTTTAACGAACCGCTGCTGGAAAATCTTCTGGATAGATCCGAATTTCACGCCGGGCCGGTGATCCTGGCAATGCTGTTTCTGTCACCCGGGCGCCACGCGGGGGAAGGCGGCGATATTGCCGAGATTTGCGCGGCGGCTGAACAGCGTCACCCAGGGTTGAGTGTTGTCTCCACCAAGCTGGTAGGTGAGCATCCGGGCATCGTCGATATCCTGCACACACGCCTGCGCCAAGCGCTTGATGGCGAACGCTTTCTGCTGGCGTTGTCGGCCCCCGGCGACGCGGCACACTAGGCGATGGGTGTAACAGGGCTCAAGAGCGCGTAGAATCGCGGGCCTTTCGATGCGCACTCTACATACCCAGGGCCCAGATCTTGATCGCAACCGCTAATATCACCATGCAGTTCGGGGCCAAGCCCCTGTTTGAAAACGTCTCCGTCAAGTTTAACAACGGCAATCGCTACGGCCTGATTGGCGCCAATGGCTGCGGCAAATCCACCTTCATGAAGATTCTGGGCGGCGAGCTCGAACCGACGTCCGGCCAGGTGATGCTGGATAGCAGCACGCGGCTGGGCAAGCTGCGTCAGGACCAGTTTGCGTTTGAAAACGAGCGCGTCATCGACACCGTGATCATGGGCAACGACGAGCTTTGGTCGGTCACCGCCGAGCGCGAGCGGATCTATTCCCTGGCGGAAATGAGTGAAGAAGACGGCATGGCGGTGGCAGATCTGGAAGTGCGCTTTGCCGAACTGGATGGTTATACCGCCGAAGCCCGCGCGGGCGAGCTGCTCCTTGGGCTGGGCATTCCCATCGAACAGCATACCGGCCCGATGAGTGAGGTGTCGCCCGGCTGGAAACTGCGCGTGCTGCTGGCTCAGGCACTGTTTTCGGACCCCGATGTCCTGCTCCTCGACGAACCTACCAACCACCTGGATATCAATACCATCCGCTGGCTGGAGGACATACTCAAGGCGCGCAACAGCACCATGGTGATCATCTCCCACGACCGCCACTTCCTGAATAGCGTGTGCACCCACATGGCGGACCTGGATTACGGGGAAATCACCCTCTTCCCGGGTAACTACGACGACTACATGACCGCGGCGACGGCTGCGCGCGAGCGTCAGCACTCGGACAATGCCAAGAAAAAGGCCCAGATTGCCGAGCTGCAACAGTTTGTCAGCCGCTTCTCGGCCAACGCCTCGAAAGCGAAGCAGGCCACCTCGCGGGCGCGCCAGATCGACAAGATCAAGCTGGAAGATATCAAGCCTTCAAGCCGGGTTAGCCCCTTTATCCGCTTTGACCAGAATAAGAAGATCCACCGTAACGCGGTCAATGTGGACAATATCAGCAAAGGCTATAACGGCGAGACGCCGCTGTTCGAGCGCCTGTCGATGACCGTTGAAGCTGGCGAGCGGATCGCCATCATCGGGCCCAATGGCATTGGCAAGACGACCCTGCTGAAAACCCTGGTCGGCGAGTTGCACCCGGATGCCGGGGAAGTGAAGTGGACCGAAGCCGCCGAGCTTGGCGTGTTTGCTCAGGACCATACCGACGATTTTGCCGTGGATGCCACCCTGTTTGAATGGATGGGCCAGTGGACACAGGGCGGTGAGCAGGTGGTGCGCGGCGCGCTCGGGCGGATGCTGTTTTCCAGCGACGACATCGATAAATCGGTCAAGGTGATTTCCGGCGGCGAGCAAGGGCGCATGCTGTTCGGTAAGTTAATCCTCACTCAGCCCAATGTGCTGCTGATGGACGAGCCGACCAACCACCTGGACATGGAGTCCATCGAGGCGCTGAACCTGGCCCTGGAAAACTACCCGGGGACCCTGCTGTTCGTCAGCCATGACCGCGAGTTCGTGTCGTCGCTGGCCACGCGCATTATCGATATGCAGCCGGAGGGCATCGTCGACTTCAGCGGCAGCTATGACGATTATTTGCGCAGCCAGGGCGTTGCCTGATCCGCTCGGCAGGCGCTAGCCAATAATGCGTTCGAAGGTGGCGTCGGTGGCAGGTTCACGGTCGCCATCCAGCATATCGCCGGTAAACAGCGTCTGCATTTCTTTGGCCAGTGCCACATAGACATGCATCTGTTGATTGCGGCGCTTGCGCAGCGGTGGTTTCACCAACAGGCTGATGCCCTTGATCGGCTCGTGGGTTTCATTGCGTAGCAGGTCGGGCATTTCCCCGGGCGGAAACGCATTGGCGATAGTGATGGGGTTCGTGGGTTGCTCACCGGCGATGTGAAAGACCTTCTTGATCGGGTCGAACGTCGCCTCCTTTTCGCGCAGCCACTCGGCAAGGCGCTGATCGGTATGCTCATCGGGTTTCGAAAAAATCACGAACAGCGAGTGCTGGGCCACTTTGCCGGAGTGCTTTGCCGATGAGGAGGATGTTTCCTCGGGCGGTGGCGGTGAAGTGGCTTCATGGGAGGGGCGTTCCTCCGTGGAAGCGGCAGTGTCTATCGGCGGTTGACGACGCTGCCGCATGACATAAATGAACAGCGCCAGGGCGGTTAGCGCTAATACGATAGAGCCGATTGCCAGTAGGGTGACTAAGGGTATTGTCTCCATGGTGTTTTTATCCTTTTACGCGCTAATTGCGGGTTAATTGCGTCGCCAAATGGTCGCATTGAGGCAAAGTGCCAGCGCCACCCAAAGGGCATAGGGCACCATTAACCACGCTGCTAATGCGCTTACCTTAGCAAAAACAAAGATGGCAAGCATGATCAGCATCAGTAGTAGTGCGATATCGCCAAGTGCGGCGGCTATTTGTTTACGGCCAAAAAACAGCCACGACCAGGCGGCATTTGCCATCAGTTGGAGGGCATAAACGGTCAAGCCAGCGGTGCGCCAGGCCGAGTCGTCTGCCATGTAGATGCGCCACGCGGCAATCGCCATCAAAAGGTAAAGAATGCCCCAGGCAATGGGAAACGCGATATCCGGCGGTGTCCAGGCGGGTTTGTTTAGCTCGCGGTACCAGCTATCGGGCCTGAACCGTGCCCCGGTGCTGGCGGCAATGCCCACCAGAGCCAGCGATATCAGTAAAGCGAATAGCGAAGGCAGCATTCATCACCTGTGTTTCAAACGTAAGAATCAACAGCCTAGCAGCGTTTTGCCATCGTTAGACACAAAAAAAGCACCACCGAAGTGATGCTTTTCATTATTAAGCGGCTTTTTTTTAAGGCCGCTACTTAGTCCATGCGGTCATAGCCATTATCCATAAACGGATAATCGGTATAGCCTTTCTCGTCACCGCCGTAGAAGGTCTCGTGGTCGGGCTCGGTGAGAGTGGCGTTCACACGGAAGCGTTCGGGCAGATCCGGATTGGCAATGTAAGGACGGCCAAAGGCCACGGCATCGGTGGTGTTTTCGCTGATGCGCGCTTCGGCATGCGCGGCATCGTAGTTACCGCAGTAAATCAGACGACCGCTGAAGCGCTCGCGCATCTGCTCGCGGAAGCCAGCAGGGAACTGAATGTCGCCCCCGGCCCAGTTGGGCTCGTTCAGGTGCAGGTAAGCCAGGCCGCGCTTGGAAAGCTGATCGGCCATGTAGAACGCCATGGCTTCAGGCTCATCGTCGGTCAGGCCAAACAGCTCGATAAAGGGCGTCATGCGAATGCCGACCCGGTCGGCCCCGTAAACGTCGATGACGGCGTCGACCACTTCCAGCGGGAAGCGCGCCCGGTTTTCCAGCGAGCCGCCATACTGGTCGGTACGCTTATTGGTACCGGTGGCCAGGAACTGGTTCAACAGGTAGGCGTTGGCCGCGTGGACCTCGACCATGTCAAAGCCTGCCCGCTTGGCGCGCTCAGCCGCCTGGCGATAGTCTTCGACGATACCCGGGAGCTCGTCAGTTTCCAGCGCGCGGGGCGTGCTGGTGGGGTGCTGACCGGCGGTGCCGTCTTCAAACTCAACGAAACATTGGGCACCTTCACCCTTCAGCGCGCTGGGCGCGACCGGTTGCTGACCATTGGGCTGAACCATTTCATGGGAAACGCGCCCAACGTGCCATAGTTGCAATGCCATACGGCCGCCTTTGGCGTGCACCGCATCGACCACGCCTTTCCAGCCAGCTTCCTGCTCGTCGGTCCAGATGCCTGGGGTATACACATAGCCGCGTGCGGTAGGCGAGATATTGGTCGCTTCGCTGATAATCAAGCCAGCACCGGCGCGCTGACCGTAATAGGCCTCCTGCATCTTACCCGGCACGCTGTCAGGTGTGCGTGCCCGGGTCAGCGGCGCCATGATCACCCGGTTAGGGATCGACAGGCTGCCAAGCTGCGTAGCAGCGAGTAGCGTTTCGTAAGCCATTAAACAAACTCCTTTTGAACTCTTAGGTTGAGCAGTGGGCGACAGAATAGACCAGTTTACTAGTTAATGCCAATTCTATATTCCCTGTGCGCTTCAGACGTCCAACGCTGGCGAAACGTCTTGCTCTCATTGGGCGCTGGCTCTGTTACCCTAGCCCTCTTAATAGACAGGCAGTGTATCGATAGCATGGTAAAAAAAGCATCACCACGGCGCCCCTACCAAGTGGCCGAAACGATTAAATGCTGGATCGTGGATCGTAATCTGAAACCGGGGGATCGGCTTCCCAGTGAAGCAGAACTCATTGAAACACTGAACGTATCGAAAGGGACGGTGCGCGAAAGTACCCGGGTATTGGAAGCCCAAGGGCTGGTCGAGACGCGTACCGGCCCGGGGGGTGGTGCCTTTGTGAAGGCAATGAGCGATGAAAAGGCGGTGTCTTTATTAAGTAATTATCTGTTTTTTAAAGATATTTCCATTCAGGATATTTATCAGATCCGCCTGGCGCTTGAACCTGAGTTGGCCGCTTCGTTAGCCGGCAAGGTCAGCGAAGAAGACATGGCACGCTTGCGCGAGAGTCTGCACAGTTATGCCACACCCTGTGAAGACAGCGAAACCGAAAGGCAGCAGCACCTGGACTCGCTGAACTTTCATTTAATGCTCGCGGAACTGGCGGGCGGCAATCAGCTGCTCACCTTTATCATCCGCTTTACCATTCAAATTTTGTCAGACCTGACGATTTATCATCGACTTTATGAGCCCGTTACCCACGATCTGGGCCAAACGGGCTGCCGCTATCACGCCGAAATATTGGATGCGATTGAACTGGGCGATGCTGATAGCGCCTTTCGCATAATGCGCGAGCACATGCTGGACGCCCAGCGGGTCATGAACCACCAGGAAGCTCAGGTCAGGCGCGCTTTCCTGCCGGAGTTATTGGCCTAACGGCATCTTGAGGGGTCAAGCTGCTGCAAAAAGGCCATCATGACCCGCACCGCTGCTTCGCCATCGGCGGCTGAAATGCTCTCGTCGGGGTGGTGGCTCAAGCCCTCTTTGCAGCGTACGAACAGCATGCCGATATCGGTGACATCCTGCATGGCCAGGCCATCATGCCCGGCACCGCTGAACATCCGCTCGGTGGGTTGCTCCACGCTCGCGCAGGCCTGCTCCAGGCCTCGCATGATCCATTCGGCGCAGTGGGCGCCGTCGGCGCGGTAGGTGTTGTCCATGGAGAGTGTCAGTCCCCGGCGCTCAGCCACTTCGTGCAGGGCGGCTTGAATGGCGTCTTGACCTCGTTGTCTGGTTTCCGACTGCGGGGAGCGAAGCTCGACCGTAAAGGTGACCGACGCGGGAATCACATTCACGGCATTGGGGTGGACATCCAACTGCCCGACGACACCTACCAGCCCCTCTGTGGCTTGCAGTACCCTGTCCACGGCCAGCACCATGTCGGATGCCCCCACCAGAGCGTCGTGGCGACCGGACATGGGGGTCGTGCCCGCATGACCCGCCTTGCCGCTCACCGTTACCTGATGACGTTCAATGCCCGTGAGCGAGGTGACAACGCCGACGGCATGATCACGCTGCTCCAGTCGGGGGCCTTGTTCGATATGCACTTCCACAAAGCCCAGCGTATTGGCAGGGTCGCGGGCCAGGGCAGGAATGCCATCTGGTTCAACGCCGAAGCTGCGCAGTGCCTCCCTTAAAGAAATCCCCTGCTTGTCGAGTGCCTCGAGTTGCTGTGGGTCAATGGTGCCAGCGAGTGCACGGCTGCCGACGAGCGTGGTGGGAAAACGCACGCCTTCTTCATCACCAAAGGCCACGACTTCCACCCCATAAGGCAGCGTGATGCCTGCATGACGAAGGGCTTCCAACGCGACGAGAGGCACCGCGATACCCAGCATGCCGTCATACTTGCCGCCTTCAACGACCGAGTCCTGATGAGACCCCATGATCAATGTCGGCTCGCCCGCCAAAGCGTTAGGGCAGCGGCCGACCAAGTTGCCCGCTGCATCCAGTTCGGGGGTGAGCCCGGCGCGGGTCATCCATTGCTCAATGAGCGGTAGCACCTGGCGATGTTCGGTCGAGCAGAACAGGCGCGTGACGCCAGCACCGGGTTGCGAATATTGGGCGGCTTCGTCCAGGCGGTTCAAGAGATACTGCCCGATCTTGCCTTCAGCGAAGGTAGCGTGTGGGGGTTGTTGAGACATAAAAACTCCATCGAAACGCCATCAGCGCAGCGGTAGCTGTTGCCAGAACGCTTGAAAATCGTCCGCCCTGAAGCGCGCTTCAAGCGCTCTCAGCGACGCGATGACGTTGTCGGACCAGTCGACCCGAAGGTCGATGGGCGCGTGTAAAAAGGATTCGATACGGAGCGCGGCCGAGCGTGTGCCTCGGGCGTCGCCCCCCTCATCGAGCGCAGCTTCCAGCGCGGCAAGTAAATGGCCGAGCAGTTGTTGCGCGTGATCGGCAGGAAACTGAGGGGGCGCGTCGTTTTGCAGGACAGCCTGACTGTTGAGCGTGCTGACGTGGATAAAACGCTGCGCCAATATCTCAACTACATCAGCGCTATGCAGCATATTGCCGACGGCGGCAACGCCGGGGTAAAGATTAGCCGCGATCTCGGGAAGGTTGGCGGCGCCGGTGTGCACATCGGCTCGCCCGTCGCTATCCATCACTAAACACTGGCGATGCTCAGGATGGTCGTCGCGACGGGTGGCGGCATGCAACGCCTGGGACGCTGAAGCACCGTTACGGAGTGCCTCGTAAATCGTTGCGGGGTACCAGGGGTTGGTATAGCGCCCCTGGGTGACGCACGCTCCAAGGCCCCGCCAGCAATGATGCACATAGCCGCCCACCGCCACGCCACCCGTTGCGGTGAGCGTGGCCACGGTGCCCGTTTCAGGATGAACGTGAACCAGTGAAAGCGTCATAAGGTCACTGATCAGTAGCCCGCGTAGTGGCCAATGATCAAGCCGACCCAGGCCAGTAAGTAGACCACGACCATAAAGGGCAGAATGGCTTTTAACCACTGCGCATAGGAAACGCGGCCAAGGGCCAGCATCGCCAGGGTGCCACCTGAGGTAGGTACGATCAGGTTGGTCAAGCCGTCGCCAACCTGGAAGGCAGTGATCATTAACTGACGGCTCATGCCCACCAGGTCGGCCACAGGAATCAGGATCGGCATGGTAACCAACGCCTGCCCGGAACCCGAGGGTACGAAGAGGTTGATAACGCCCTGGACGACACTGGCACCAATCGCCGAGAACAGCGGGGGAATGTTGTCGATCAAGGTGCTCAGCGAGTTGACGATGGTATCGATAATCACCGCCTGCTCCAGGATGACCTGAATAGAGGCCGCGACCCCGATCACCAGCGCGCCAGCGGTGACACCCGCTGCCCCTTCCATCATCTGTTTGACAATGCCGTTGGCCGAAAGGCCGTTGAGTGCCCCGATAATGATCGCCAGTAACAGGAAGGTGGCGGCGATCTCATTGATATACCAGCCGCGGGTAAAGACGCCGATCAACATGCCAATCAGGCCAGCCACAAAGACCGCAATGGTCAAGATGTTGCGCTTGGTCAGGTGGTACTCGCTTAGCGGCTTGCTTAATGCTTCGGCGTTGTCCGGCTCTTCAAAGTCCATCTTGACGACGCGCTTGCAGATATACAGCGACAGCAGGGCGAGCGATGAAACTACCATCAAGGTGCGCAGCCAAGCGCCCGAAAACGTGGGCAACTCGGCAATGCCTTGCGCCACGCCGACGGTATACGGGTTGATCGGCGAGAGCGCAAAACCGATACCGATGCCGCCCACCGCCATTGTGGTACCTACCAGGCTCGAGCACCCAATCGCGCTGGCAATGAGCACGGCAATGGGGACGAGGGCGATATTATTCTCAAACCCCACCGCGACACCGAAAAAGCCGTAAATGAAGGTGCCAACGGTAATGATCATGTTGCGGCGTTCGATCCCGACGCGGTGAACCGCGACGCCAATGGCGTTTTCGAGCGCACCGGTCTTTTGCAGGATGTGAAACAGACCGCCAGCGATAAAGACGATAAAGAGATATTGCGAGGCAGAAATAAGGCCTTCCGGTATCGCCACAAAAATATTGAAGGGCGACATGGCGGCCACGTCGTTTAAGTACCTGAACGAGTCGGCGATGACGACGGTACGCCCGTCCTGGGTCGTTCGCTCAAACTCACCGGGCGGGATGATGAAGGTCAGCAGATAGGTCGCGACCAGTATCATGAAGATCAGCACCATCGGGTCAGGAACCGTTTGGTACCACTTTTTTTGCGGACGGGCTGCCGCCGCCGTGTTGTGTTCTGTCATGAGAAACCCCTTGCGTATTGTGTGTCGCAGCGTGGTGCTCATTGGTGGCACCTTACATTCAATTTATCATGATAAATTTAGCGGTCAAGTAAGCGGCGACAAGCAGACATAGCAACGCAATGCCCGGGAAATGGGTCGGTAGGGAGGCAGAAAGAGGAGGAGGAAGCTTAATAGCTAGGTCAGCGTGCCTGATAATTGCATTTAAAGAGCCCATTCGAGATTATGAGGCTAACTTAAACGTTAATAAGGCCTTAACTTGTGCAGTACGACGCCAACCAAACGCCTGAGCAAGCCGCTCGGGATCAAATAGATGAGCGCCTGCGGGCGTGTGGTTGGCACGTGCAAGATAAAGACGCGCTCGATTTCAATGCGGGTTTGGGCATCGCAGTGCGTGAGTATCAAACGGCGATTGGCCCGGCCGACTACGTGCTGTTTGTTGACCGGCAAGCTGTTGGCATTGTTGAAGCCAAGCCCGATAGCTGGGGCGTGCGGTTGACGTCTGTGGAAGAGCAGTCCGCAGGTTACGCCAATGCCAAGCTGAAATGGGTGGCTAATAACGAGCCTCTTCCCTTTATCTACGAAAGCACGGCACAGGTCACGCGCTTTACCAATGGTCAAGACCCGGTTCCTCGTTCACGAGAGGTGTTTACCTTTCATCGTCCTGAGACACTCAATGCCTGGGCAAAAGCACAGCGATCATTTCGATCAGGCGTAGCAGAGTTGCCCGCGCTGAATCCTGGAGGGTTGCGCGACTGTCAGATCACGGCGATTACCAACCTGGAAGCCTCGCTCAAGGCCGACAAACCTCGTGCGCTGGTGCAAATGGCAACAGGTTCCGGCAAAACCTTTACCGCTATCACCCAGGCGTACCGCCTACTCAAGCACGCGGGCGCACGGCGCATTCTGTTCCTGGTTGATACCAAGAACCTGGGTGAACAGGCTGAACAAGAGTTCATGGCCTTCATCCCCAACGACGACAATCGCAAGTTCACCGAGCTTTACAACGTCCAGCTCCTGACTTCGCCCGCCATCGCGGGCGATAACCAGGTCGTGATTTCAACGATTCAGCGCATGTACGCCACGCTCAAGGGGGATGAGCTGGATGAAGGGGCCGAAGAAGAGCACCCCGCCGAGCAAAAATGGCGCCGCAAGGAACCGCTGCCCGTCGTTTACAATCCCAAACTGTCGCCGGAATACTTCGATGTCGTGGTTATCGATGAGTGCCACCGCTCGATTTATAATCTCTGGCGTCAGGTGATCGAGTATTTCGATGCCTATTTAATTGGCTTGACCGCCACGCCGGACAACCGCACTTACGGCTTTTTTCAGAAAAACGTGGTCAGCGAATACACTCACGAAAAAGCCGTTGCCGACAAGGTCAACGTGGGCAACGAGATCTACCTGATCGAGACCGAAATCACCCAAGGCGGTGAGACGCTCAAGCCTGAGCAGCTTATTGAGAAACGCGAACGCGATACCCGGGCTAAACGTTGGGAAACCCAGGATGACGAGCAGGCCTACGCTGCTACCCAGCTCGACCGTTCAGTCGTTAATCCCGACCAGATCCGCACCGTCATTCGTGCGTTCCACGACAAATGGCGCGAGATATTCCCTGGCCGCATCGAACTCCCCAAAACGCTGATTTTCGCCAAGACCGATAGCCACGCCGACGACATCCTCCAGACTGTCCGCCAGGAGTTTGGTGAGGGCAACGACTTCTGTCGCAAGATCACCAATGGCGCGAAGAACCCGAAATCTTCACTTTCGGCCTTTCGCAACGATTATTACCCGCGCATAGCCGTCACCGTGGATATGATTGCTACCGGCACCGACGTAAAACCGCTCGAATGCCTGATCTTCATGCGCGACGTAAAATCGAAAAACTATTTCGAGCAGATGAAGGGGCGTGGCACCCGGGTGATGAAAGCCGACGACCTTAAAAAGGTATCGCCCTCTGCTCAAGCCAAGACCCACTATGTGATTGTGGATGCGGTAGGCGTGACCAAGTCGCTCAAAACCGCCAGCCAGCCGTTAGATTCCAAACCCTCGATTCCCTTCAAGGATCTCGCCATGGGGCTGATGATGGGTGATCGTTCAGAAGAAACCGTCAGTTCGCTTGCTTCCCGTCTTGCGCGGCTCGACCATAAGCTTGGCGCTGAAGACCACCAGAAAATTACAGACGAGGCGGGCACATCGCTCACTGCCATCGTGAGTGATCTCTTCGATGCCATTGACCCTGACAAGGTGGAAGCCGACGCCAAGGCCGCCGGCCACCCCGAGCCGGATGACGCCGCCATGCAAACCGCACGGGAGGAACGCATCAAGCAGGCGGCCAATATATTCACCGGCCCACTGATTACCTTGATGGATACCGTTCGACGCGATAACGAGCAAACCATCGACCACGACAATCTTGATACACTGCTGCGCACCGAATGGGCAGGCGATGTAGCGGAAAATGCAAAGCAGATCGCCCAGGAGTTCGAGGAATACCTTGATGAAAACCGCGACCAGATAGAGGCGCTGACCATCTATTTCAACACCCCTGCCCGCCGCTCGGAAGTTACCTTCGCCATGGTCAAGGACGTGCTGAAAAAGCTCACCGATGACCGCCCGCGGCTGGCTCCGCTAATCGTGTGGAAGGCCTATGCACACTTGGATGAGTATAAAGGTAGCAACCCCGCCAGCGATCTCACAGCGCTGGTGGCGCTGATCCGCCGGGTGACGGGGCTAGACCCAACGCTGACGCACTACTCTGAACGCGTGCGGCGTAACTTTCAGAACTGGGTGTTAAACCGCCACGCAGGCCACGGCGAAAAATTTACTGAAGAACAGATGGCATGGCTACGCATGATCCGCGACCACCTTGCCACCTCTTTCACCATCGAGCGCGATGATCTCGACATGGCTCCCTTTGACAACCAAGGCGGTCTGGGGCAAATGTACGCCCTTTTTGGCGATGGTATGGACGATATGATGACTGAAATTAATAAGGCGTTATCGGCATGACGGATTTGCCATGTGGTTGGATCAATACATCGCTTTCAGAGATTTGTGGTATCAATCCTCGCCTGGATAAGTCTGCTTTCGAGAAGGATGAACTCGTATCTTTTATCCCCATGCCTGCTGTTGAGGCGGAGACCGGCAACGTCGACGTTTCAGAGGTACGTACGTTTTCGCAGGTCAAACAGGGCTATACACCATTCAAAAAGGATGATGTTCTTTTCGCTAAAATTACTCCGTGTATGGAAAACGGAAAAATGGCGATTGTTCCTGAGATGGCTAGCGAATACGGCTTCGGGTCTACCGAATTCCATGTGTTGAGACCAGCAAAAGACATTGATCCCCGGTTCATCTATCACGTCGTTTCTAATCAGAGCTTTCGCTATCATGCCGAACACAACATGACCGGTGCTGTAGGACAAAAACGTGTCCCGGTCACGATTCTGGAAGAGCATGAAATTTGGTTGCCCCCTATCAAAGAACAACTTCGCATCGTAGAGAAAATCGAAACGCTTTTCGACGAAATAGATAAAGGCGTCGAGAGCCTGAAAGCGGCAAAAGCTACCCTCGGCTTCTACCGCCAGTCGCTACTGAAATCTGCTTTTGAAGGTCGCCTTACCGCCGACTGGCGCGAACAAAACCCTGACAAGCTGGAAGACCCTGAAACACTGCTTGCCCGTATCCAGGCTGAGCGCGAAACACGCTATAAAGCTGCGCTGGACGACTGGCAAGAAGCTCTTGATGCTTGGCGAACTGGTGGCGAATTTGGCAAGAAACCTGCGAAGCCGAAGCGGCCAACAGGTGTAAAAGCACAGCATATTTCAGATGAAAATAGCCCATACTTTCCATGTGATTGGGGTAATGCTCGCTTTGGTACCCTCAACGTGACTGTCTCAGATGGCCCGTTTGGTTCAAATCTTAAGACCAGCGACTATACCAGTAAAGGTGTAAGGGTTATTCGTCTCGAAAATATTGGCTATGGTGATTTTCTCGAAGATAAGTGCTCTTACGTTTCAGAGGAGAAGTACGAAACAATCAAGAAACACTCCGTTTATCCAGAAACAATTGTTATTTCATCATTCGTCACGGATGCCGTGCGTTCTTGCATCGTACCGAAGAGCATTCCTCTGGCTATCAATAAAGCAGACTGCTTTGCTGCTGTGTTGAAAGGCGATCAAACAAACCTAACTTTCGCGGCATACTATTTTCAAAGTCCGCAAGTTTTTAACCAAGTCAATGGTCTTATACATGGTGTTGGTCGCCCACGGATCAACACAACACAAGTGAAGGAGCTTCATTTCCCAATCTGCTCGCCCGCCGAACAAGCCGAAATCGTCCGACTCCTCGACGAAAAACTGGATGCCGCCGATGCCCTGGAGGCTGAGATCGACGCTAGCCTCACTCGTGCAAGCGCGCTTCGCCAATCCATTCTGAAAAAGGCGTTTTCTGGTCAGTTGGTGCCTCAAGATCCCAACGATGAACCGGCTAGCGTACTGCTAGAGCGAATCAAGGCGGAAAAAACTGTCAGTCGGGGTGAGAGGGCAAGCTCGAAGCGTGGACGTAACGCTGGTAAAAAGGCAACCGCGTGATCGAACTCGTCGAGAACCTAGCGCTTTCAAGGTACACTCATGCTGTATCGAGGAGGGCAATCTCATGGCCAGTGCAAATCAATTAAAAGCATTACTTCAGTCGCACCTGGAGGGCAATGACTCGCGCTTTTATTCTGTGGCGATGCAGGTGGCAGCGCACGAGGCAAAGCAGGGCCATGGAAAGCTGGCGGAAGAAATTCGTTCCCTTGTCGACCAAGCCAAATCGCGTCGTAATGTAACCTCTGAAGGTAAAACCGTTCCCATCAGCAAGCCACGGGGTGAATTGGCTAACCTGCTCAGTGTGAGCTATCCCAAGTCACGTTTGGTCGATATGGTGTTAGATGAGGACTTGGAGCAGCAGTTACATCGTATTATTCGCGAGCAGAAGCATGCGTCTGAAATCCTGTCTCATGGTTTGCAGCCACGCAGAAAAATACTGCTGGTCGGGCCTCCCGGGACAGGTAAAACGATGACCGCTTCGGTCCTGGCTGGTGAGCTTGGTCTGCCGCTTTTCCAGGTTAGGCTTGATGGCCTGATCACCAAGTTCATGGGGGAAACCGCTGCCAAGCTAAGACAAATCTTTGAATCGACCCACCAAGCCCGGGGGGTGTATTTTTTTGATGAATTCGACGCGATTGGTTCCCAACGAGGATTAGCAAATGATGTTGGGGAAGTCCGGCGGATCTTGAATAGCTTTTTGCAGATGATCGAGCAGGACGACTCGCATAGCCTCATCATAGGTGCCACTAACCATCCGGATATTTTAGATAACGCGCTGTTTCGCCGGTTTGATGACTTGCTGCATTACGAGCTTCCCGACGACATTCACATCGCCAGCATATTAAAAACACGCTTACACCGTTTGGCGGTCAAAAACACCTCATGGAAGCGATTAGCATCGAAGGCGCTTGGCCTTAGCTATGCAGAGTTGACCCGAGCGGCGGATGAAGTCTTGAAAACAGCCTTGATCGAACGTGCTGATAAAATTCATGAAAAAGATATATCCCATGCGTTGGAAGAGCGTCGGCAACTGTCCAATCGGTTAAATAAAATAAGCTGAAGTTAAGGACATCGCATGCCGGATAACGAGAGGAATAACCGCCCCCACTTCATTTTCCAGAATAATGGTGAAACTGAACGCTTTGTATCGCCCACTACAGGTGGCGGTGGTAGCGATACTCCCCCCAGAGATCGACAAGCGCATGGCAATGCACTGTTACACAAGCTTCAGCAATTAACACCGGCCTTGGAAGACGCCGTAGCACGGCAGCATCAAGCGGGCATTGATGAAGGTGTGGGTCTGCAAATTGAATTTGAAAGCTTTCCAGACGTTGAGTTGGCTTTTGAATCCCTTGCTCGCGAGGCCTCGGGTATTGAGCTTCGCAACGTCAGGCAGGATGGCAACAAGACGTTTGCCACTGTGTTTGTGCCCGATGGGAAGCTCCATTTTTTTGAAAAACGTATCACCGCTTATCTTGATCAAAGTAAAGATAAAAAGAGCGGCCCCGCGCATAGTAAGTTGCTGAATGCTATTTCCGAGATTCGTGCTGCGACCCTGCAAGCCCTATGGACTGATACGCCTGATGCCATGCCAACAGCCGACGATGAGCAGCTTTGGTGGGAAGTGTGGCTGCCAACAAGAGGTGATCGGCAGGCGGTTATCAGTCAGTTCAGGCAGATGGCCGCTGGGTTGAGCTTCCGCTTGGCACCAGGGGAGCTATATTTCCCCGAACGGTCAGTGTTGCTTATTCATGGTTCAGTCGGTCAGATGAAACGGTCGATGCTGACGTTGAACAGTATCGCTGAATTGCGACGTGCCAAGGAAACGGCAGAGTTCTTTGATTCTATCTCCCCCGGTGAGCAACCAGAATGGTTTGACGATCTAATCGCTAGGTTGACAGTACCAACTGAAAGCAATGATGTGCCTTATATATGCCTCCTTGATACCGGCGTTAATAATGGCCATCCGTTGCTGCGGCACGTTGTGGAAGACGCTGATCAACACAGTGTGGAGCCAGATTGGGGCATTGATGATTCTGATGGGCATGGTACGGGCATGGCGGGTATTGCTGCTCTAGGTAATTTAGTCGATGTCTTATCTACTCAACACCCGATTTCAATTGCCCACAGACTCGAATCGGTGAAATTGATTCCGCAAGATGGTTATAACGGTGGCGATGCCCAACACCACGGGTACCTGACAGCGGAAGCAGTGGGTCGCCCTGCTGTGACAGCACCGCACCGGAAACGCGTTTTCAGTATGGCCATTACGGCGAAAGATAATCGCGACCGAGGTCGCCCCTCTGCATGGTCAGCCGCACTGGACAGACTTGCTTATGACGCCGACGAGCAGGGCGAAGCGCCTAGATTGTTTGTCATTTCTGCTGGAAACATCAAAGACCCGAATGCCTGGATGGAATATCCAGATAGTAATTCCTCTGATGCGATACATGATCCTGGACAAGCGTGGAACGTTTTGACAGTGGGTGCCATGACCCATTTGGTAAGTATTACAGAACCGGACACGGAACATTACGCACCCATCGCCGAAGAAGGTGGGTTAAGCCCTTTCAGTACCACCTCTCAAACCTGGCAGCCATATTGGCCTCTAAAGCCAGATGTGGTGTTCGAAGGAGGCAACGCTGCAAGAGATGGTTTAGGTGCCGCATGGATGACAAGCTTAAGCCTGCTGACCACCCATGCTCATACGAATGACCGCCTATTCACTTCGGCGAATGCGACCAGTGCTGCCTCTGCACTTTGTGCAAGGATGGCGGCCCAGTTAATGGCCAGCTATCCCGAGCTTTGGCCGGAAACCATTCGCGGCCTCATTGTGCATTCAGCGCAATGGACCGACGCAATGAAACGAATGTTCTTACCCGTTCGGGGTGTTCCTTCCAAGGCACAAATGACTCAACTGGTAAGACACTGTGGTTTCGGTGAACCCGATCTGGAGCGAGCTCTCTGGAGCGCAGACAACTCACTAACGTTGATCTGTGAAGAATCGCTCCGCCCATTCAAGCGTGAAGGTGGAAAAGAACCAAAGCTAAGGGATATGAACCTTCATCGTCTTCCCTGGCCCTTGGATGAGCTTGAAGCGTTGGGCGAAACACCCGTTGAAATGAGAGTGACACTGTCATATTTCATTGAGCCTAACCCCTCAGCGCGTGGTGTTGCATCGCGCTATCGGTATGAATCCCACGGACTACGTTTTGATGTAAAGCGCCCCCTGGAAAGTGAAGATGATTTCAGGGCTCGCATCAACGTGGCGGCCCGGGACGATGAAGAGCGATTGCCAGGAAACGATAACGATCCTTCCTGGGTAATCGGCAAAAAGAGTCGGCATAAAGGTTCGCTGCATTCTGATATCTGGAAAGGCAGCGCGGCCGATTTGGCCAGCCGGGGTGCTATCGCCGTTTATCCTTCAGTGGGGTGGTGGAAAACAAGGCCCGCACTTGAACGCTACGACCAGCGAGTACGATATTCGCTTATTGTTTCGATAAGCGCTCCTGGTGTCGACATTGATTTGTATACGCCAGTGGCCAACCAGATTGGTGTGTCAGTGGTTATAGAGTAATTAAAGCTGAAGGCGGCGTGCCACTGCTCTATTCGTTTGCCTGTTCAAAGGGGATTCGTAGTCGATACAGAGGGCAGTAGCCGAAGTCGCCCCCGAAGTCACCCACTAAGTCACTGACCAAGAGGGGGCTAAGCAGGGACGAAGTAAGGAGCAAGTAGGTTTGCTCCATTCTTGTGCTGAATCCACTGCCTGATACAGGGTTGATTGAAAAGACTCAAGTCGACTCGCCACGTAGTGCAACTCAGAAATACCGATTAACAGTTTTAGGCCAGCAAGTGCTTGCCACCAAGGATACCTATTGATGAACACTGCCCCCATTATTTCCAAGGTCTGGAGTTTTTGCACCACGTTGCGCGACGACGGCGTAGGCTATGGTGATTATCTGGAGCAGCTAACCTATCTTATTTTCCTCAAGATGGCTGATGAATATGCCAAGCCGCCTTACAACCGCGATGTGGGCATTCCTGAAGGGTACGACTGGGCGAGCCTGACCCGCCTGCGCGGGGCGGAGCTGGAGGTTCATTACGTCACCCTGCTGCGCAAGCTGGGCGAGCAGAGAGGCATGCTGGGCCAGATCTTCACCAAGGCGCAAAACAAAATTACCGACCCGGCCAAGCTGTACCGTCTGATCGATATGGTAGACGGCACCAAGTGGGTGACGTTGGGCGCTGATGTAAAAGGGGATATCTACGAAGGCCTGCTGGAGCGCAATGCCGAAGACACCAAATCGGGCGCGGGCCAGTATTTCACCCCTCGTGCGCTAATTCGCGCGATGGTTGAGTGCATGCGCCCTGAGCCCGGTAAAACCATCGCCGACCCTGCATGTGGCACAGGTGGTTTTTTTCTGGCGGCTCATGACTTTCTGACGAACGCCAAAAATTACGCCCTGGACAAAGATCAAAAAAGCTTCCTCAAGCACTCGACCTTTTATGGTAATGAGATCGTGGCTGGCACGCGCAGGCTCTGCTTGATGAACATGTTCTTGCATGGGATCGGCGAAATTACTGGCGATACGCTGGTGTCCCCTGCCGATGCATTGATATCGCCGTCCGATGAGACCTTTGATTATGTGCTGGCCAACCCGCCCTTTGGCAAGAAAAGCTCAATGAGCTTTACCAATGCTGAAGGGGAGCAAGCAGCCGAAGAACTGACTTACAACCGACAGGATTTTTGGGCGACCACGTCGAACAAGCAGCTCAATTTTGTGCAGCATATTAGGACGATGCTGAAAACAACCGGACGAGCGGCCGTGGTGGTGCCGGACAACGTGCTGTTTGAAGGTGGCGCTGGCGAAACGATCCGCCGCAAGCTTTTACAGACCACAGATCTTCACACAATTTTGCGTTTACCAACCGGTATCTTCTATGCACAGGGCGTCAAGGCTAACGTTCTTTTCTTCGATAACCGCCCCGCCAGCCCTGATCCGCAAACGTCTAAGGTTTGGTACTACGATTACCGGACTAACGTGCACCACACGTTGAAACAAAAACCGCTGACCTACGCTCATCTAGAGGATTTTATTGCCTGCTACAACGCTAGCAATCTCCATGAGCGCACACCTACTTGGAGCGAAGAAACGCCAGACGGTCGTTGGCGGGCATTTGACAGAGAAGAGCTGCTTGCGCGGGATAAAGCGAGCCTGGATATCTTCTGGCTCCGCGATGCCTCAATGACGGATCTGGAAAACTTGCCTGAGCCTGAGATGTTGGCAGAAGAGATCATGGAAAATCTCCGCTCAGCGCTAGCGAGCTTTGAGGCTGTCAACGAACAATAACGCTCGAAGGCTCATTGGCGTGTCACTGTCACCTTTGCCAGGGCCAGCGGCGTTTGGCGGGCGTATCAATCTGCTGTAGCGCTGAGGATAGCGGCAGCATGATGGCGGCGAGCTGGCGGTGGCAGACGGCGCTGCTGAGCACCCCGGGGCACTGTCTGAGCAACAGCTCGCACTGCTGTGAGGCGATGTATAGCTGTTCGGTAACGGCGGGGGCAAACAACGGTTTTGCCTGTTGGCAGCAGTGGGTGAGCTCGCGGGATAGCATCGAGAGCATGCCGGTATCCAGCCAGCAGGGGAGCGGGTCGTCCAGGCGTCCGGCAATGGAGTGCTGGACGGCTTCAAACGAGGTGCGCAAGAACATGATGGTGTGGCGAAGCTGCCGCTGCTCGCTGTTCATGGGAATAACCTAACACTGTCGCCAATGGTTAAATGCGAAAAATAGTATTTCTCATCTGTGGTGACGATAGCGCTAGTCAATCAGCCTGTCAATGCAGCGGCTATAAGGGGTCGCTTTCAGGCTGAATTAGCCGCCTGGTAAAGCTGCCAATCGTTAGTGGTCAGTGGCTTGGCGCCCTGCTCGGTGACGACCACCGTATCGCTGAGCCCGACGCCCCATTGCCCGGGCACTCGCAGGCAAAGCGGCAGGTGAAAGACCATGTTGGCCTCAAACTGACGCCTTTGCCCCTGGGCGATATAGCCGGTGCCCTCCACCCAACTGGGTGGAAACTGCGCGCCCACGGCATAACCAAACACGCCGGAGAAAAACAGCTGGTCGCGCTGGGGTGCCAGCAGGGCATCGGCGGCCCGGGCGGCATCGTCAAAGGTGTTGCCAGGGCGCATGGCGGCGCATAGCGCCTCAAACATCGAGCGGCACAGGTCACGGGTGGCGGAAAGCGCGGCACTGGGTGTGCCGGTGACCGCCGTGCGCATCATGGGTGCGGTATAGCGCTGATAGGCGGCGCCGAACTCCAGAAAGACAGGCTCATCAGGCTGAATAATGCGCCGTTTGTGATTGACGTGAATCACGCCGATACGATGCCCACTGGTCACAATCGGCTGCAGGCTCATAAACTCGCTGCCGTTTTCCAGCAGCGCTTTGGCGCCAACGGCGGCGATATCGTTGTCGGTCATGCCGGGGCGAATGACCTGCATGGCAGCCTCTAAACCGGCGGCGGTGATGCGGGCACTCTCCTGCAGCATGTCGAGCTCGGCGGTGCTTTTCACAATCCGGACCGCATCCAGCAGGTCGCCCGCCTCGCAGAAGCGTTCCTTGCCCACCGCGTCGGCGAGGGCGTGCATGACGCCAACGCGCAGCCCGCTACTCCAGCCATCGATACCGATGCGCTGGCAGTTGGCAAGCAGGTCGGCAAGCGGGGTGAGAATTTCATCCGCGTTTTCCCAGCGATAGCCAATGATCTCGTCCACGCGTGCGGTGACAACCGCTGCGCCGGTTTCAATCGAGGCGACTTGAAGCACCAGGCGCTCCGGCGTGCACACCAGGCACGCATGCACCGAGACCTCGAAGGTATGGTAGCCGGTCAGGTAATTGATATCGGCGGGATCGGTCAGCAGCAGCGCATCGACCCCGCGGCTCGCCATCGCGCGGCGCACCTTGTCCAGGCGCGCCTGATATTCGCCGTGCGGAAAGGGCAGTTCACTCTGGGCGAGTGTCTCGGCCAGGGCTTCGCGGTAGTGATGATAATCCATGGCGGCCTCCAACATTAGGTAGGGTCAGTATAGGAGCCAACCGCCAGAATGCACCCGCTAACCTGTACGGCAGAAGGGCCACACCTGATAAAACTTGCGGCATTGGAATTCCGCCTCGCAGCTGTTGAGTTGCGACTGGTAGCGGCTGGCCCGGGTGGCCACCTGCCTGGCCGCTCGCTGTACGGCGGGTTTACCCCGGTAGCTGCCGCGTTGGTAGCCACCCGCACCTTCGTGATAGGCCAGATAAAGATGTTCGGGGTTGCTCAGTGAAATACCGGTTTGTGCCCGGGTGCGCTGGTTGTACCAGCCAATAAAGTCGGTGGCGTGTTTCATGTGTGTGCGGCGGGAAAACAGGCTGCCAGCCTGATCCTCGTATTCGCCCCACACCGGGTCTTGCGCCTGGGCGTAACCTTTGGCGGAGGACGGTCGCGGGCCGGGGATAAAGCCCAGGTAGTATTTGCGGTCCGGACGAACATGGCTGCGAAACGACGATTCCTGCTGGATGAACGACATCTGCGTGGCAATGGGCGTTCCCCAGCGCTCCTGGGATTCCCGGGCGTAGTCGTACCAGGTCGGCTGCTCGCGGAAAATTTCGCAGATATTGCTCTGATCCTGGGGCGGGTTGGGCGCGAAGGTGGCGCAGCCCGAGAGCACCAGCACCAAGGCGAGTGCTACCCAGAGGCGGAGCGTCGGTAACGCCGACGTATTTAGGCGAAAGCCATCAACAGGGCGAAGCATGAAAGGCGTCCTTGTGAATAAATGATTGTCGATAATGCGCTGTGAATAAGTGTTGGAAAGTCTGTGGGTAAATCATCGGGGCGTGGTTCAGCCATTAGCGCAACAAAGCCTCTAGACAGCGACGCAGGCGTTGGGCTTCACGCACTAATGTTTCTCCCGAGAGCATCCCCACACCCATCACCAGGCCTACCCTTGGATCGTGCTTGGCGCATACCGGGCTCAGCGGGCGCACTACCAGATGTTCTTTTAATAATGTCTGGGCGATCTGTACATCGTTGATGCCCGGCTCAAACTCGATGCAAAGACTGATGGCGCTGCTTGGCATTGAGACACTGCGCACCTTCGGCAGGGTGCGCAACTGATCATGCAGCACCTGCTGGCGGCCTAGGTAGTCGCGCTGAATGCGGTGGCACCAGGCATCCAGATCGCCGTCAAACATGAACTGCGCCAGCACGGCTTGATCCAGCATGCGGCCTTCGCGGAACAGCTCACTGCGCAGGCGGTTCATCGGTTCGGCCAGATGCCGGGGGACCACCAGATAGCCCAGGCGCAGCCCAGGGAACATCATCTTGGAAAACGAACCAACCAGCAAGTGGCGCTCGGAACGCGGGTCGAAGAGCAGGTTGGCGTGGTCGTCGCGATTAAACTCGTAGTCGTCCTCGATTACGTAGGTGGGCGATAAGGCATCGCAGAGGCGGCGCTTATGCTCGGGGTTAGTGGGTACGCTGAGCGGGTAATGATGAGAACCGGTCAGGTAGACCAGGGGGCTCGCATTTAACGCGCTGGGTAGCCGGTGGCCCTCGTCAGGCCGCCAAGGCAGCATTTCAATCGTAAGCCCTGCGGCGCTGAACACATTGCGCGCTCCCCAGTAGCAGGGTGATTCAATGGCAACACTATCCCCCACGTCTGCAAGCGCCATAGCGCATAGCTCAATGCCATTATGGGTACCGTCAGTGATAATGATCTGTTCGGTATCGCAGTGAACCTTGCGCCAGCGTGCCAGAAAATCGCGAATCGCTCGCTTTAGCGGGCCATAGCCGCCGGTGGAGTAAGACAGCAGAAGGGCGTTCTGCGGCACCGTCACGCTTGCATAAAGCTGACGCCACTTGCGCATCGGGAACTGGGCAATGTCGGGAATGCCGGGAACGAAGGACCCGTTTTGAATCATGCTGGCGCCAGGGCCACTCAATACGCGCTGGGCACGCTCGGAAAGCTGAAGGCGGGTTGGCACTTGGGTCGCCGCGGCCACGGGCTTGTTGGTCCAGGTGCCCTGACCATGGGCCGTTTTCAGCAGTTGTTCATCGAGCAGTGTCTTGATGGCCTGGGCCAGGGTTTGGCGGGCCACGCCCACGGTGCTTGCCAGGGCACGGTGAGAGGGTAACCGAAGCCCGGTGGGCCATTGTCGGGTAATCGCCTGACGCAGCGCCAATTCAATGCGTACCTGCTTGCTTAGCTGCTGGGGCTGGTGGGCATACAGATGGGCAAAGTGGTGCAAAGCCTCCTTATGGTCCATCTTGAAGGTCTCCTGTTGTGCGTTAAGGCGGCTATTACCGGTCTGTGCGACGAAAGTCGCCGATATAGTTTGCACCTATTCGGTGCATTGTAATAGTGGTCTAGTCGAAATCCGAAGTGGTCCACTCGCGTTGTGTCTGCCGCCTGCTAGCGTGCGCTTATACTGTTTTTGACAGGCTTCAGAAACCGCGCCTCAGAGCGCTGATGACAACCTCCAATAAATTGCAGGACTCTGTGTTATGACAACGTCTTCTTCAGAACAAGCCAAGCTCGTCCGGGTGTTGGCCCGCGGTGACGTATTAGCCCTGGCATTTGGTGCCATGATCGGTTGGGGCTGGATTGTCCTCACCGGCACCGCGATTCAGTCGGCTGGCAGTGTAGGGGCCATTCTCGCTTTTATTATCGGCGGGTTAGCGATTGTACTCGTTGGCCTGACCTATGCGGAGCTGGCCTCGGCCATGCCCAAAGTTGGCGGCGAGCATGTCTACAGCTACCGGGCGCTTGGCCATTGGCCGTCTTTCTTCTGTACCTGGGCCATCATCTTGGGCTATTTGAGCGTGGTCGCGTTCGAGGCGGTGGCCTTGCCGACAGTGGTAGAACACCTGGCACCGAATTATGCGGTGGGGCATTTGTGGACCATCGCCGGATGGGAAGTCAAAGCTACCTGGGTCGCGGTTGGCGTGGGCGGCTCGATTGCCATGATGATCATCAACTACTTCGGGGTAAGTACCGCCGCACTGCTGCAGAAAGTCGTCACTGGCGTCATTCTGTTAGTCGGGGTGATGTTCGTCACCGGCTCGCTGTTTGAGGGTAACACCGCCAACATGATGCCGCTGTTTTCGCAGTCTGAAGGCAGTGTCATGGCGGGTATTATCGCGGTCATCGTGATGGTGCCGTTTCTGTTTGTCGGCTTTGATGTCATCCCCCAGGCCGCGGAAGAGATCAACCTGCCTTACAAGGCAATCGGCAAGGTGCTGATGGTGTCGGTGATTCTGGCCGTGGTGTGGTACTCGCTGATTATTCTGGCCACCAGCCTGGCCCTGGATAGCGACGCGATCGCCGCCAGTTCGCTCAGCGTCCCCGATGCCATGGAACGTCTATTTAATGCGTCCTGGGCCGGTAACCTTATGGTGATAGCCGGTATTGCGGGTATCATTACCAGCTGGAACGCGTTCTACATTGGTGGCTCGCGGGCCATTTATGCGCTTGCCAATGCGGGCATGTTGCCTGCCACGTTCGCCAAGCTGCACCCGCGCTACAAAACGCCCACCAACGCGATCTTTCTGATGGGCTTTCTCTCCTGCCTGGCGCCGCTGTTCGGTCGTCCTGCGCTTGTGTGGATCGTCAACGCGGGAGGTCTGGGGATCGTACTGGCGTACCTGTTTGTGGCAGTGTCTTTCATGGTCTTGCGCGTACGCGAGCCGGATATGCCTCGTCCTTTCAAGGTGAGCAACGGCAAGCTGTGCGGCACGCTGGCGATCATTCTGTCCTTCGGCATGGCGTGTCTCTATCTACCGGGTAGCCCGGCAGCGCTGGGCGTTGCGGAATGGACGATCTTTGCCGTTTGGGTATTGCTCGGTATCGGCCTGTATATGCACGCGCTGCATACCTACGGGCGCGACTATAGCGATCGCCATATGCGAGCGGATCTATAAACCTTTGCCAAGTCGTCGAGATATGTTTTCAAGACCAAGGCTTTTCAGGAGCAATGTATGAGCTTTATCGAACAGTGGTTGCATGATGGCGTACCTGCCTTGGTGGGCGGCGAATGGCGCAAGGGCCAGCAGACCTTCGTGGTGGATAACCCCGCCACCGGCGAGACAATCGCCCAGGTGGCCGATTTAGGCGCTGACGATACCCGTGATGCCGTGGCGGCCGCCTACGAGGCCGGGCCTGCCTGGCGCGCGACACCGGCAAAACAGCGCTCGGCCTTGTTGCGCCGCTGGTTTGAGCTGATCCATGAACACGCCGACGACCTGGCCCGCCTGATGACCCTGGAGCAGGGCAAGCCGCTGGCGGAAGCCAAGGGCGAAGTCGTCTACGGTGCCTCCTTCATTGAGTTCTTCGCCGAAGAAGCCAAGCGCATGGCCGGGGAAACCCTGCCCAGCCACGGCGCGGACAAGCGCCTGCTGGTGCTGCGCGAGCCGGTCGGTGTGGTCGCCGCCATCACCCCGTGGAACTTCCCGCTGGCGATGATTACCCGCAAGTGCGCCCCGGCCCTGGCCGCGGGCTGCACCGTGGTCATCAAGCCCGCCGAAGCCACGCCGCTCACCGCCCTGGCGGCCGCTTACCTGGCGCTGGAAGCGGGCTTGCCGACGGGCACCATCAATGTGGTGACGGCATCGAAACCGGCAGCGGTGGGCGAAGTGCTCACCACTGATCCGCGGGTGCGCAAAGTCTCGTTTACCGGCTCTACCCCGGTGGGCAAGCACTTGCTTGCCCAGTGTGCCAGCACGGTTAAGAAAACCGCCATGGAACTGGGCGGTAACGCGCCCTTTATCGTCTTTGACGACGCCGATATCGACGCCGCCGTGGATGGCGCCATAGCGTCTAAATTCCGTAACACCGGGCAGACCTGCGTGTGCACCAACCGCTTCCTGGTGCAGGACGGTATTTATGAGGCGTTCGTCAGCAAGCTCACCGAGCGTGTTCAGGCCCTCCAAGTCGGCGATGGCCTGACCGAGGGCAGCGTCATCGGCCCGCTGATCAACCAGGCGGCAGTCGACAAAGTTCAGCACCATGTAGACGACGCCTTGAGTCAGGGTGCGCGCCTGCTGTGCGGTGGCAAGCCTCACGCTGCCGGCGAGCGTTTCTTTACCCCCACGGTACTGGCGGACGTGACCACCCAAATGGCCGTGGCCGACGAAGAGACCTTTGGCCCGGTCGCGCCGGTGTTCCGCTTCCAGCGCGATGAAGAAGCTATCCAGATGGCCAACGACACGCCCTTTGGTTTATCCGCATACTTCTACGCCACGGATTATCGCCGCATCTGGCATACCATGGAGCAGTTGGAATACGGCATGGTCGGCGTCAACGAAGGGCTGATCTCAACCGAGCTGGCGCCGTTCGGCGGCGTAAAAGAGTCCGGCCTTGGCCGCGAAGGCTCGCACCATGGGTTGGATGAGTTCACCGAGCTCAAGTACGTCTGCGTAGGCGGCTTGTAAGTCAGCATTGTTCAAGACATTGCTAACCAGCACCTAAGCGTTATCGAGCCCGCCATCGTCAAACAGCGAAAGCTGCTGGCGATTGGCGGGTTTTGCTTTTTTAGCGCGCTTAGCAGATGGTCGCCTCTGACTGGCAAGCTTATCCACAATGGCTTGGCTGTCTTCTCTTGCCTCGGGCGTGCGTCTGAGGTCATACAGCATCTTCTTCCAGTGGCGCGCCTCGGCTTCAAAATCGTTGGGGATGGGGTAGTTTACGTTTGGCTGAAAACCGAATCGCCGGCGCAGGCTTTCCGGCAGTGCCCAGGGCTTGGCGCGCCACTCTAATGGCAGTGCCGTTAATTCGGGCACCCAGCGGGCGACAAACTCGCCGTCGGGGTCATTATCTTCTGCCTGCTTGATGGGATTGTAGACCCGCAGCGCATTGGTGCCCGTGGCGCCAGCCTGCATTTGAACCTGGGGGTAGTGGATGCCCGGCTCGAAGTCGGTAAATAGCCGTGCCAAATGAAGAGCAGGTTCATACCAGTGCAGCCCCAGGCCAAAGGTGGCGTGGGAGATCAGCATGGCGCGCATGCGAAAGTTGAGCCAGCCGGTGGCGATCAGGCTGCGCATGCAGGCATCCACCAGCGGCACGCCGGTTTGGCCGTTCTTCCAGGCAATCAGGTTGGGGTGGTCGGGGTCGCGTTCCCGGAGGCCGCGCAGCGCCGGGTGGAGGGTTTGCGACTCGATGCTCGGCTCACTTTCCAGCTTTTGCATAAAGTGGCAGTGCCAGTAAAGCCGCGAGGTAAAGGCGCGCAGCGAGCGAGCCCAGGCGGTGTCGTCTGCATGCTTTTGCCGCTGGCGGCGCAGCGACTGGACCACTTCGCGCAGGGAGAGCGTGCCCCAGGCCAGATGGGGCGAAAGCCGCGAGCCAAACGCCCAGGCAAGCAAAGGCTTGGACAGCGAGCCGCGATAGCGCCGCCCGCGTTGAGTGACAAAGCTGCGCCATAGCGCGCGTCCTTCGTTGCGGCCGCCTGGCTGACGCTCGGGGCAGGGTGCTTTATCAAATCCAAGCGTCAGGCCGTGGAGCTGATCCACGTCAATGTGGTGGAAGGCTTGCCACCCCTCGGCCACTTGGGCGTTTTGCGGGGCCGGGAAGGTAGGCGCCGTCATTAGCGCTTCCCACTGCTTTTCCCAGGCGTTGCGATTTTCCGACCTGGACTTTAGGCCTCGCACTACGCCATGCTGGCGTGCTTCCTGCCACTCAATACCGTGTTGACGGCACCAGCGATGGACCCTTTTATCGCGCTCAAAGCTCCAGTCATTGCCGGTTTCCTGGTGGGAATGAAGAACCATGTCGCCATAGCGGGCTTTCAGCGTAGCGAGCAGTTCAAGCATATTGCCCTGCCAGAGGCACAGCGGCAGGCTTAGTGTCTTCAGTGCGTTAGAAAGGTCGATAAGCGAGTCAGCGGCAAACTGCCAGTGGCGCAGGGCGCTATCCGGCGCTTGCCACTGCTCGGGTTCGATGGCGAAGACAGGCAGCACGGGGCCCGCCGCGGCGGCGGTGGCGAGCGGCGCGTGATCATGGATACGTAAATCGCGTTTGAACCAAACAACCTGAACAGGTGCCTTAGCCATACCTTACCTTGGCGGTTGAGGGCTTTTCGCGACTAAGTCTATTCGCCGCTAGGCCACGACGTTACCATCAAGCCACCGTTTGCGTAATCAACTCAACAGGATCCGTCCAGCAGGACCCGTTCAAGAGGAGAGGCATCATGTATATCGCCATGAACCGTTTTCGTATTGCCCCAGGCCGTGAAGAGGACTTTTTAGAGGTGTGGCGCAACCGTGATTCTCATCTGGAAGACGTGCCGGGCTTCAAGCAGTTTCATATGCTGCAGGGCGAAAGCCAGGAAGACCACACCGTGTTCATCTCCCACAGCGTTTGGGAATCGGAAGAGGCCTTCCGCGACTGGACTCGCTCAGACGCCTTTCGCAAGGCTCATGCCAATGCCAAGTCGCCCGAGGGCATTTATCTCGGCCCGCCCAAGTTTGAAGGTTATGAGGTGGTGCTGTAAGGCGCTCATTAATCAGGTATCGCATGGCCATTCGGCCATGCCTATCCACCCTTCTGACGAGCCATCACAGCAAGCGGTTTGAAAGCGACATCGAGCGTTTTATTTGCGACTCGCTGCCAGATTTGCGAGATAAAATTTGTCGTGTTTTAAACGATTCGTGCCAATATACGACTAATAGAGCAGTACCCATGCGTGAGTGACAATGTGACTCAGCAACGGGAAGCCGAACAACGCCAGCGACGCCTATACCAATAAGAAAACTTGATAACTGAAAGGTGACCGAGGTAGGAAAGATGGACTCTCATCAAGCAAATGACCAGACAGCAACACCAAATCGTTCGGGCGAACCGCAAACGCTGGGCTTTCTACTGTTGGATAACTTCACATTGATTTCCCTGGCCTCTGCCATAGAGCCGTTGCGGATGGCCAATCAACTGGCCGGGCGCGAGCTGTACCGCTGGTATACCCTGACCCAGGACGGCTTGCCCGTGCGTGCCAGCGATGGTTTGCAGGTAACTCCTGATGCCTCCATGCATTCCCCGTTATCGCTCGAGTGGGTGGTCGTTTGTGGCGGCGTAGGTCCTCATCGCAGTGTCACCCGCGAGCACGTGCGCTGGCTTCAGTCCCAGTCGCGCCAATTGAGGCGTTTAGGCTCGGTGTGCACTGGCAGCTGGGCGCTTGGCCAGGCGGGGCTGCTTGACCACTATGAAACCAGTATCCACTGGGAGTGTTTGGCGTCGATGCAGGAGGCGTTTCCCAACGTTATTCTGAACGCCAACCTATTCACGATTGACCGTGACCGTTTCACGTCTTCGGGGGGAACCGCGCCACTCGATATGATGCTTAATCTGATTGGTCATGACCATGGGCGCGAGCTGTCGGCGGGTATCTCCGAAATGTTTATCTGCGAGCGCGTGCGTAACGAACAGGATCAGCAGCGTGTTCCTCTGAAACACGTGTTGGGCACGACCCAGCCCAAGCTGCTTGAGATTGTGGCGCTGATGGAGTCCAACCTTGAAGAACCGATCGAGCTCGATGAGCTGGCAAGGTACGTCAATGTATCGCGCCGCCAGCTAGAGCGGTTGTTCCAACGCTACCTGCTGTGCTCGCCGTCCAAGTATTACCTGAAACTACGGTTGGTGCGTGCCCGGCAATTACTCAAGCAAACCCCGTTGTCGATCATCGAGATTGCCTCTGTGTGCGGTTTCGTTTCGACCCCCCATTTTTCCAAGTGCTACCGCGAGTATTTCGGTGTGCCGCCGAGAAACGAACGCCTGGGCGGGTTTGAGCGCAAAAGTGATGGGAGCAAGTCGCCACCGTTAATCAGACAGTGGGGGGGCGAATCGAATGCGCTAGAGCCTTCCTCGTGCGCTCAGCAGGCGCTTGCCAACGCACAGGGAGAACCGACTTTTGCCAGCGTACTGCTGGTGAGCTGATAGCCACTGCGTCACCCCCTTAAAACGTGCTGCCCGGTGTCGGGCAGCACGTTTTTTTATGGCCGCGATGTTTACTTCCAGCATGATTCTGCCCCGCGTGACCTTGCCCGGCATGACGTTGCGATAAATGTCTTGAAGGGGCGCCAATGTAGGGGTGTGTTTGCGACACCATGACGCTTTTGGAATTTCCGCTGTCGTTTCCAAGAGCAGCCCACCCCGACGTCAGCGCTATGCTCGCTACATTCATCAATGTCGGAGCTTAGCCATGTCCCCTACAGAATTGCACGATGACGCTATCGTCATCGATGGTCTGATCATCGCCAAATGGAACCGTGAGCTGCTTGAAGATATGCGGCGCGGCGGTCTGACCGCTGCCAACTGTACGGTTTCGGTATGGGAAGGCTTCCAGGCGACCGTCGATAATATCGTCAGATCCAACCAGCTGATGGCCGAGTGCAGCGACCTGGTGCGCCCGGTGCGTACCACGGCGGATATCACCCGGGCCAAGGAAGAGGGCAAGACGGGCATCATTTACGGCTTTCAGAATGCCCACGCCTTCGAGGACCAGATCGGGTATGTCGAGATCTTCAAGCAGCTCGGCGTAGGCATCGTGCAGATGTGCTACAACACCCAGAACCTGGTGGGGACCGGCTGCTACGAGCGCGATGGCGGTCTGTCCGGCTTTGGCCGTGAGATCGTCGCTGAAATGAACCGCGTCGGCATCATGTGCGACCTTTCTCACGTCGGTGCCAAGACGTCCGAGGAAGTCATCCTCGAGTCCAAGAAGCCGGTCTGCTACTCCCACTGCCTGCCCTCCGGGCTCAAGGAGCATCCGCGCAACAAATCCGATGAAGAGCTGAAGTTCATTGCCGACCACGGCGGCTTTGTCGGCGTCACCATGTTTACCCCGTTTCTCAAGAAGGGCGTCGATTCCACCATCGACGATTACTGCGAGGCCATCGAGTACATCATGAACATCGTGGGGGAGGATGCCATTGGTATCGGCACCGACTTCACCCAGGGGCATGACCATGAATTCTTCGAGTGGTTGACCCATGACAAGGGCTATGCCCGCCGCCTGACGGACTTTGGCACGATCATCAACCCTGAGGGGATTCGCACCATCGGGGAGTTCCCCAATCTGACCGAGGCGCTCCTGAAGCGCGGCATGAGCGAGTCCCAGGTGCGCAAGATCATGGGCGAGAACTGGGTGCGCGTGCTTAAGGAGGTTTGGGGGAGCTGATGAGCCCGACTCACGCGGCTTTACCGGCGATAGGCCTACGAGGGGGCGCTGTGAATCCCTCCCTGGACGCTACTTTTGCCATCCATGGCAAAAGACCCCCTCTACGGCCTATCCCCGGCGCCGCTCCCCTTGCAGAACGGCTAATTAGCCACTTCATAACAATCAGCGAGATCTGAGGAATACAACCGTGACCAAAATGGCCCCCGCACTGCCTATCGAAGTGGATAGCGAGACCGGCGTCTGGACGAGCGACGCACTGCCGATGCTGTATGTGCCGCGACACTTCTTTATCAACAACCATGTCGCGGTAGAAGAAGCGCTGGGTGCCGAAAAGTACGCAGAGATCCTCTACCACGCCGGTTACAAGAGTGCCTGGCACTGGTGCGAGAAAGAAGCCGAATGCCATGGGATCGAGGGCGTGGCCGTCTTCGAACATTACATGACGCGCCTCTCCCAGCGCGGCTGGGGGCTCTTCATTACCGAACACATCGACCTCGATGCCGGTACGGCAAGAGTGCGCCTGGAGCACAGTGCCTTTGTTTACCAGCTTGGCAAGACGGGAAAAAAAGAAGAGTACATGTTCACCGGCTGGTTTGCCGGGGCCATGGACCAGATTCTTGCCGCGCGTGGCAGCGACCTGCGTACCGTCGCTGAGCAGACACAGAGTGCCGCTGAGCCTGGTTGTGATGTGGGTGTCTTCAACGTTGGGCCGCTGAACGACGCCACCCGCTAACCGCGGGAATGAGGAGAGAAAATCATGGCATTTGACGCAATTTTCGAGCCGATCGAGATCGGCAAGCTGACCATTCGCAATCGCGTGGTCAGCACCGCCCACGCCGAGGTACACGCCACCGACGGGGGCATGACCACTGAGCGCTACGTCAGGTACTACGAGGAAAAGGCCAAGGGTGGCTGCGGCCTATCCATCTGCGGCGGCTCCTCGGTGGTGTCCATCGACAGCCCCCAGGGCTGGTGGAGCTCGGTCAATCTTTCCACCGACCGTATCATCCCGCACTTTCAGAATCTGGCCGACGCCGTGCACAAGCATGGCGGCAAGATCATGATCCAGATCACCCACATGGGGCGCCGCTCGCGCTGGGACGGCTTCGACTGGCCGACCTTGCTGTCGCCGTCAGGGATCCGTGAACCGGTACACCGCTCCACCTGCAAGACCATCGAAGAGGAAGAAATCTGGCGCATCATCGGCGACTTCGCTCAGGCGGCTCGCCGGGCGAAGGAAGGCGGGCTGGACGGCGTCGAGCTTTCCGCGGTGCACCAGCATCTGATCGACCAGTTCTGGAGCCCGCGGGTCAACAAGCGCGAGGACGAGTGGGGCGGCAGCTTCGAGGGGCGCATGAAGTTCGGCCTGGAGGTGCTGAAGGCCGTGCGCGCCGAGGTAGGGGATGACTTCTGCGTCGGCATGCGTATCTGCGGTGACGAGTTTCACCCGGACGGCCTCTCCCACGACGACATGAAGCAGATCGCCGCCTACTACGATGCCACCGGCCAGGTCGACTTCTTTGGCGTGATCGGCTCCGGCTGCGACACCCACAACACCCTGGCCAACGTGATCCCCAACATGTCCTACCCGCCGGAGCCTTTCCTGCACCTGGCGGCAGGGATCAAGGAAGTGGTCAGCGTGCCGGTGATCCATGCCCAGAACATCAAGGACCCCAACCAGGCCCAGCGTATTCTCGAAGGGGGCTATGTGGACCTGGTGGGCATGACCCGGGCGCATATTGCCGACCCGCACCTGATCGCCAAGATCAAGATGGGCCAGGTGGACCAGATCAAGCAGTGCGTGGGCGCCAACTACTGCATCGACCGCCAGTACCAGGGCCTGGACGTGCTGTGTATCCAGAACGCGGCGACATCGCGGGAATACATGGGCCTGCCGCATATCATCGAGAAGACCGAGGGCGCCAAGCGCAAGGTCGTAGTGGTCGGCGGTGGCCCCGGTGGCATGGAGGCCGCCCGCGTGGCCGCCGAGCGCGGCCACGATGTCACCCTGTTCGAGGCGGCTGAAGCGCTGGGTGGGCAGATCACCATTGCCGCCCAGGCCCCGCAACGCGACCAGATCGCCGGTATCACCCGCTGGTTTCAGTTGGAACTGGCTCGGCTTGACGTCGACCTGCGACTGGGCACCCGCGCCGACGAGGCGACGCTGCTCGACCTGCGTCCGGATATCGTGGTGCTGGCGACGGGCGGCCAGCCCTTCCTCAGTCAGCACCCGGAGTGGGGCTACTCTGAGGATACCGGGGAAAGCCTGGTGGTCAGCACCTGGGATGTACTCTCCGGCAAGGTGGCCCCCGGCAATAACGTGCTGATCTATGACGCCATCTGCGAATTTTCCGGTGTCTCGGCGGCGGATTTCCTTGCCGAAAAGGGTGCCAAGGTGGAGATCGTTACCGACGATATCAAGCCCGGCGCGGCGGTGGGCGGTACCACCTTCCCCACCTACTACCGCAGCCTCTACGAGAAAGAGGTGATCATGTCCTCCGACCTGATGCTGCATAAGGTCTACCGTGAAGGTGACGGCCTGGTGGCAGTGCTCGAGAATGAGTACACCGGTGCCCTGGAGGAGCGCGTGGTCGATCAGGTGGTTGTGGAGAACGGCGTGCGTCCCGATGAGGCGCTTTATTATGACCTCAAGGAGCAGTCCCGCAACAAAGGCCAGGTGGACCTCGAGGCGCTCTACGCCGCCCAGGCGCAGCCCTGCCTGATGGAAGAGGGCGGCGCCAATAGCGATGGCTTCCTGCTGTTCCGTCTGGGCGACTGCACGGCGCCGCGTAATACGCACGCCGCGATCTACGACGCCCTGCGGATCTGCAAGGATTTTTAACCACCAGTTGGAAGCCAGAAGCTGGAAGCTGGAAGTGAATCGCAGCTCTTTGCCCTTTTCTTCCGGCTTCCGGCTTCCAGCTTCCAGCTCGCCCGTTAGGTGAGCTGTGATGCTAAATACAATACTTCCGATACTGATTTTTACTGCCCTGGCCCTGGCGGTGATCGGTGCCTTGCGGCGTATACGCCTGTGGCGTCAGGGGCGGCCAGCACCCGTCAACCTGTTCAAGGGGCTGGCGGCGTTGCCGCGCCGTTACCTGGTGGACCTGCACCATGTCGTTGCCCGCGACAAAATGATCTCCAATACCCACGTGGCCACCGCCGGTGGCTTCGTGGCCGCCGCCGTACTGATGATCCTGGTGCATGGCCTGGGCATCGCCAACCCGCTGCTGGGTGGGTTACTGCTGCTTGCCAGTGCCTCCATGTTCGTCGGCAGCCTCTTTGTGGCGCGGCGGCGTATCAATCCTCCGGCGCGCCTCTCCAAAGGCCCCTGGATGCGCCTGCCCAAGAGCCTGATGGCGTTTTCGGTTAGTGTCTTCCTGATCACCTTGCCCACGGTGGGCCTGCTACCCGAAGGCTTGCTTGAAGGAAGCGCCAGTTGGTTCCTCGTGGTGGTGCTGGTTGGCTTAGTGGCCTGGGGCCTGGGCGAAATGTTCTTCGGCATGACCTGGGGCGGGCCCATGAAGCACGCCTTTGCAGGTGCCCTGCATCTGGCTTTCCACCGTCGGCCGGAGCGCTTTTCTACCAAGAAAGGGGGCGGCGGCCGTTCAACGGGCCTCAAGGCGCTGAACCTGGAGGACGAGACGGCGCCCCTGGGCGTGGAAAAGCCCGCCGATTTCACCTGGAACCAGCTGCTGGGCTTCGATGCCTGTGTACAGTGCGGCCGCTGCGAGGCGGCGTGTCCGGCCCTTGCCGCGGGTCAGCCGCTCAACCCCAAGAAACTGATCCAGGACATGGTCGTCGGCATGGCCGGTGGCAGTGATGCCCATTACGCTGGCACGCCTTACCCCGGCAAGCCGGTGGGTGAGCACCACGGTACCCCCCATGGGCCGATCGTGGCCCCTGCTGCATTGCCGGAGGGGGCATCGCTGGTGGACGCCGAGACCCTATGGTCGTGTACGACCTGCCGCGCCTGTGTCGAAGAGTGCCCGATGATGATCGAGCACGTGGATGCGATTGTCGATATGCGCCGCCACCTGACGTTAGAGCGAGGCAAGACCCCCAACAAGGGCGCCGAGGTGCTCGACAATCTGATCGCCACCGACAACCTCGGCGGTTTTGATCCCGGCTCACGGCTCAACTGGGCCGCGGATCTCAACCTCCCTCGCATCGCAGACCTCCAACAGGTCGATGTGCTGTTGTGGCTGGGTGACGGCAGCTTCGACATGCGTAATCAGCGCACCCTGCGTGCACTGGTCAAGGTGCTGCGCGCCGCCGAGGTGGATTTCGCGGTCCTGGGAGACGAAGAGCGTGACAGCGGTGACGTGGCACGGCGTCTGGGCGACGAAGCAACGTTCCAGTCCCTGGCAAAGCGCAATATCGCCACCCTTTCCAAGTACCGCTTCCAGCAGATCGTCACCTGTGACCCCCACAGCTTTCATGTGTTGGGCAACGAGTATGGCGAGCTGGGGGGCGTCTATGAGGTACGCCATCACAGCACCTTCATTGCTGAATTGTATGACGCGGGTCGGCTGACCTTCTCCCCCTGGAAGGGCGGCAGCGTCACCTATCACGACCCCTGTTACCTGGGGCGCTATAACGGCGAGTTTGAGGCGCCCCGCAACGTGCTCAAGGCGCTGGGCATCGAGGTCAAGGAGATGGAACGTTCCGGTTTCCGCTCGCGCTGCTGCGGCGGCGGTGGCGGCGCGCCCATTACCGATATTCCCGGCAAGCAGCGGATTCCCGACATGCGCATGAATGACGTCAAGGAAAGCGGCGCCGAGCTGGTCGCGGTGGGCTGCCCCCAGTGCACGGCGATGCTTGAGGGCGTGGTGGATACCAGCGCCGAGGTGCGCGATATCGCTGAACTCGTGGCCGATGCCCTGGTGGAGCGCCCCGCCGGGGAGGCGTCCGGCGCGTCCCGCCAGCCCGCTGCAACGCCGACAGCTGAAGAGGTGATCGTATGAGTGAGACTATTCGCCGCGATCCGCGTCGTGAGTGGATCGCCCGCAACCGTCTGCATCCCGAGCATGCCAGTGTGCTGCTCGAGATGGGCAACGCAGCTCTCAGCGAGTGGCCGGGGCCCAACGGAGTGGTGCGCAAGAACCCCCGTGCAGTGGGCTTTATCGGCCCCAATGGCATCAAGCGTATTGACCGTAGCGGCCTTCAGCAAGGCGGGCAGGCCGCCGCGACAACAGCAGCGCCTCAAGACAGCCGCCGAACAGTGACCATTGAAGATCCCGCCTTCCTGGTGGCCGTGGTGCCTGATATGACCGGCGGGCGATTGTCAGGTCACGATAAGGACCTGCTTGGGCTGGCCCGGCAAGTGGCGGATGCCGATGGCGAGCATCCCGGCGCCGTGGTGGCGATTGTGTTTGGCGAGCATAAAGAAGCGGCACTGGGCGACGCCGGTATTGATCGCGTGGTGCACATGGATGACGAGGTCTACACGGGCTTTGCCCCGGAGGCGCGGCTGGCGGCCTTGAGCGCCGTAGAGCGGGAGATGGCACCCCGCTTCTGGCTGGTGCCCGACTCACCGCTCGGTGGCGGCGAGCAGGGGCGGCGCCTGGCCGTGCGGCTGGGCGAGCGTCCAGCGACCCAGGTCTGGCAGGTCGAGGCGGATGAACATAGCGCTACCGGGTGGCGTTGTACGGCACGCGGTGCCGCGGGGACGCGCGATATTACCCGCCACCTGCCACGCGTCGTGCTGGCGCTGGCGGAGTGCGCCGAGCCGGTCAGCGAGACCCGCCATGCCGCCCAGCCGGTCGAGCTGAACCAGCCGCTGCCCGACGTGCTGGGGCGCATCGAGGACATGGGCGAAGTCCCTGTCGACCCCGCCAGCGTGTCACTGGCAGAGGCGGAATTCATTCTGTCGGCCGGGAATGGTGTCAAGGATTGGGAGGGCTACCACCACGCCGCCCAGGTGCTCGGTGCGGCCAAGGGAGCATCGCGCGTCGCCGTGGACGATGGATTCATGGCCCGCGATCGTCAGGTAGGCGCATCGGGCACCTGGGTGTCCGCGCGCGTCTATGTGGCGGTGGGCATTTCGGGGGCCATACAGCACCTCCAGGGTATTCAGACCTGCGAGAAGGTCGTTGCCATTAACCTGGACGAGCGGTGCGATATGGTCAAGCGCGCCGATCTCGCCGTCATCGGCGACGCCGGCGACATCCTCGCCGCGCTGGTCGCACGTGTCGAGCGTTATCGAGAACAGCAGCAGGAGAATCGCGATGCCGCATAACGTCAACACATTGAATGACGCTGAGCTCAGCGTTGCTGTTCTAGTGTCGGTGGGGCGTCATCCGCTGACCGGGCGGGCGCGGCGTGCCGACCATGATGCCCGCGCGGTGGAAATGGCACTGTCCCTGGGTGACGCGAGCGTTCAGCTCATGCATGCAGGCGATGGTGGTGAAGCCTGCGGGGACGCCATGCGTGGCTATCTGGGGATGGGCATTAGCAGGGTCAAACGCATTAATCAGGACCCGGACGCGGATGTCGTTCCGGCCTTGGCCAACATACTGCGCTTCGCCGCGCCGCAGCTGGTGCTGACCGGGACGCGCGCCGAGACCGGAGAGGGCTCGGGCCTGGTGCCCTATCTGCTGGCCGAGACACTCGGCTGGACGGTGGTCAGTGGCCTGGCGGAAATCGAAAGCATCGAGCAGGGGGTCGCCACGGTGCTGCAGGCCTTGCCACGGGGCAAACGCCGCCGCCTGAAGGTACGCTTACCGGCCATCGCTACGGTGGATAGCAGTGCCCCGGCCGCGCGCCAGAGCGCCTTCGGCCCGGCACGACGCGGTGAATTGGCGGATTGTGCCTGCGCCAGCGTGACCGATGAACTGCAAACCCAGTGGCGTGTGCAGCCCGCACGCAAGCGGCCCAAACGGCTAAAAATCGTCAAGTCAGCCTCGGCGCGTGACCGTTTCAAGGCAGCGGCGGCCAAGGCCGACAGCGGCGGCGGACAACTGTTGAACGATGTGACACCCGAACAGGGCGCCGAGGCGATTTTCACGCTACTCAAGGAGGAAGGCGTGCTGCGCTGAGGTGCCTTGATCACACTGTATCCAATCGCCTTTTAAGCTCGCCCTCGCGGCGGGCTTTTTCATGGCTGGGCGGGCTATTTACCAACCCAGCCCGGATACAGCTCAAGGCGCTGGCGTTCCAGGTGCAAGCCGCGCCAGGCGTGCAGCACCAGCACCGTGATCACGACCGCCCCTCCCATGAGCGTCGAGGCGCCAGGCGTCTCGCCCAATAGCCACCACACCCACAGCGTGCCCAGTGCGGTTTCGACCAGGTAGAACAGTGCCACCTCCGTCGATGGCAGGTAGCGGGTGGCGCTGTTGATCAGCACCGTGGCCAGGGGCATCTGTATCAGCCCCATCAACGCCAGTACGCCATAGCGTTCGGCGTCCAGGGTCAGCGGTGACGCCATGGGCAGGGCAATGGCCGCCGAAAGCAGACCGCCGCCAGCGACCACCGTCATGGTGTCAATCGCTGGATAGCGGCGCAGCAGCGTCAGGTTACCGCCAATGGCCGCCGCTGCCGCCAGGGCGTAAAGGTTGCCTGCCAGCATTCCCATGGCCCCGTCGCCCATGAAGACCAGACTCATGCCCAGCATGCAGACGGCAATGGCCACCAGGGTTCGCAGCGCGACGCTTTCGCCCAGAAAAATCCGCGAGAACAGCGCGGCAAACAGCGGCGCGGTACTCAGGATCACCACCACGTTGGCCACCTTGGCGTTCATGACCGCCAGCACAAACAGGCTGGATATCAGCCCCAGCAACAGGGCGGAGGCCAGTGAGGAAACCGGGTGACGGCTCAGCATCGCCAGCCGCTTGCCTGCCCAGCACACAAGCCCCAGCACGCAGCACATCAATAACCCGCGCCAGAACACGATGGTCCAGCCGTCGGTGCGTGCCAGGCGTATCAGCAAACCGTCGAAACTGAGAAACACTACGCCCAGCACCACCATGACGAGACCACGCTGGTAATGACTAGTCGGCATTGTCGGACTCCCGGCCGTGAATACAAAGAGGACCGCCCACCGGTCAGGTGGGCGGTTGGGGCATTCAGGCGGGCCAAAGGTCTTTGGCTCGCCTGATTTTCCTGTGCCTAGGGGGTGTCGACCTTGGCCGCAGGCGCCGCAGCGGCGTTCTGGGGGCGGGGGCGCACCACCCGGTAGCCGACGGCACCGGCAAGCAGCAGCATACCGCCGCAGCCGACTGCCAGCAGGTAGCCACCCTGCACCGCCCCGGCGGAGAGCCCGAAGCGCTCGGCGTAGCCCGCCAGGGTGACCGCGTATTGTTGCCACAAGAACAGCCCGATGGCGATCCCCGAGAGCATGGTGCATAGCGCGATCCACCGGGTGCCGGACACCCAGCCGCTCAGTGCCCGGGCATCGAATTCATGCAGGAATGCCCGGTAGTCTGCCTCGGGCTGGCTGACGCGGGTCAGGGTGGAGGCAAGCACGATAGCTGCCAGTGCCATCAGTGTGCTCAACAGCACCGGGTGCAGGTAAACCGGCAGGCTGACCCACTCGGCCTGCACCATCAGCGACAGGGCCAGGTTGCCGACAAACCCCACCGCCAGGCCCCAGCTGGCCCCGGCGGCGGTAATCCGCCGACTCCAGATGCTCATCAGGGCCACCGCCCCCCAGGAGGAGGCAAACAGCGTGGCGGCAAACCAGACCACCGCCATCACCGCCGGTGGCTGGAAGAGCGCCAGCAGCAGCGCGATCAGTCCCGCTGCAAGTACCGCGATCCGGCTCTTGCGCAAGGCCGACTTTTCGTTCAGCGAGGCGGGCAGAATATCGTTGGAAAGGCTAAAGCCGATGATCGACAGGAACGTCGAGCAGGACGACATTCCGGCCGCGAATACCCCCGTCAGAATGACCACCCCAAGCCAGGCGGGCAGGATATTGAGCGCCACCCAGACCATGGAGCGTTCAGGGTCGAGGGTCGGGTCGTAGAGGTTGATCGCCGCACCGGTCATCATCATCAGCGCATAGAAGACGCCGAGCGCCACCGCCGTCAGCATGGCCGAGCGCATCACCACGTGCTCGTTACGTGCCATCAGGTAGCGGCTGGACTGCCAGGGACTGGCCGCCAGCACCGCCGCCCAGACGAGGCCCAGGGTCAACCCCCAGACGAGCGCCTCGCCGGGGGAGGAGAAGCTGGCATCAGGTCCTTCGATCACCCCGTGCCACAGGGCAATGCCAGGCTTGTCGGTCTGGCTCAGCAGGCCCTCGACAACGCCGCTCCAGCCCCCCAGGTCGTGGATCACGTAGAGCGACCCACCCACTGCGGCCAGCGAGAAGATCACGAACATGACGGTGTCGGTCAACATCACACCGGGCGAGCCCGAATACAGAATAAAACCGGTGTAGGTCGCCCACACCAGCACCAGCCCCACCCAGTAGGGCATGCCGGTCAGCTCGGCGAACATGATGCCCGCACCCTGCATGACCCCCAGCAGGTACGCGCCCAGGCCGAACACCGTGGTAAGCCCGGCAATGACCTGAACGCGCCTAGAGGCAAAGCGTTTGCCAAAAAACTCCGGCACGGTCTTGGCGCCGCTGCGGCGCAGGTAACGGCCGAACACCAGCGCGCCCAGCAGGCAGCCCGAGGTGCTCACCGCGGCAAAAATCAGCATGACGAACGGGTAGCCCTGGTAGGCAAAGCCCGTTTCGCCGAGAAAGGCGCTGGTACTCAGGTAGCTGGCCACCAGCGTGCCCAGGATAAAGAAGGTAGGCGCATTGCGACCGGCGACCAGATAGTCATCCAGCCCCTTGACGCGTCGTCCGGCCAGATGGCCGATGACAAAATAGCCGACCAGGCTCAACAGTATTGCGGTGGTATAAATCATGAGCATAACCATGGGGTTGTTGACATTGTTCGGGCATGATGCAGCGCTTTGTCGGCGCGCTCATTGTTGCCAGCGGCACCCAATGCAGCAATAACGACACGCGCATAAAAGGGGCGCCATGATAATGGCGCCCCGATAACAGCAGAGTGTCGATCAGCGCGCCGGTGTGGGCACGGCGTTGAGCTCTCGCCACTCCTTGTGCAGCCCCATGTAAAGGCTGAAACACATCACCAGCAGCACCAGCGTGAAGGGCAGCCCGGTGGCCACCGCGCCTGCCTGCAGCGCGCTGAGTGCCGTGTTGCCGCCGCCGTACAGCAGCACGCCGGCAATCACGCCCTCAAGCGCGGCCCAGAATACCCGCTGGCCCTTGGGCGCATCGGTCTTGCCACCGGCGGTGATGTTGTCGATCACCAGCGAGCCGGAGTCCGACGAGGTGATGAAGAATACCAGCACCAGAATGATCGCCAGCGTCGAGGTAATGCCGGTCAGGGGCAACTGCTCCAGCATGTGGAACATGGCCAGCGAAACGTCGCCAATGCCGTTGGCCAGCTCGCCCACGCCGTTGGAGGCCTGGAAAAGCGCCGTGCCGCCAAAGGCGCTCATCCACACCAGGGTGACCAGCGTCGGCACCAGCAGCACCGCGATCAGGAACTCGCGCACCGTGCGTCCCTTGGAAACGCGGGCGATGAACATGCCGACGAACGGCGACCAGGAGATCCACCACGCCCAGTAGAAGATCGTCCAGCCGTGGTACCAGGTATCGTCTTCGCGGCCAATCCAGTTGGACAGCGGCAGCAGATGGCCCACGTAGTCCAGCGCCGTGGTGCCGATCCCGGTCACGATCATCAGCGTCGGCCCGGCGATCACCACAAACAGCAACAGCAGTGCCGCGATGACCATGTTGATGTTCGAGAACAGCTTGACGCCGCCGTCGATGCCCCGCCATACCGAGAACAGCGCAATCACCGTCACGGCCACGATAATCGCCAGCTGGGTACCGATGGTGTTGGGAATGCCGAACAGGTAGGCCAGTCCACCGGCGGCCTGGGTGGCGCCAAAGCCCAGCGAGGTGGCCAGGCCGAAGATGGTGGCCAACACGGCAAAGATGTCGATGATGTGTCCCGCCCAGCCCCGGGCCCGCTCGCCCAGAATCGGGTAGAAGGCGGAGCGCAGCGTCAGCGGCATCCCCTTGTTATAGGCAAAGAAGGCCAGGGAAAGGGCCACCACGCCGTAGATCGCCCAGGGATGCAGGCCCCAATGGAACATGGTCGCCCCCATGGCGGCGCTGGCGCCCATCGGCGTCCCCGCGGGTGCATTCAGGGGCGTGCCGTACCAGTCGGTGTAGTAGGCCACGGGCTCGGCTACGCTCCAGAACATCAGGCCGATGCCCATGCCCGCCGCAAACAGCATGGCGAACCAGGAGGTGAGCGAGTATTCCGGCTTGGCTTCCTTGCCGCCCAGGCGAATCCGCCCCAGCGGCAGGCAGATAAGCACCAGGCAGAACACGACAAAGATATTGCCCGCGATCATGAACAGCCAGTCGAAGTGCTCGATCGACCAGTTCTTGGCAAGCCCCAGGTGGCTATTGGCAGCATCCGGGTAGATGAGCGCGTAAAGAATGAAGGCCAGAATGGCCAGCGCCGACAGCGGGAAAACCGGATTATGAAAATCCAGCCCCATTATCTGAGTGTTGTCCTGTCCGGGCGACAGGACCGGGTCGTCATTGTTGTTCATCAGGGTTCCTTGGTGGCTCTTGTTAGGCGTCGGTGAGGTGTCCGCGTCACCGACCCTGCAAATTGTTGGGCCTGTTTCAGAACAACAGTGTCGTGAAAGCGACCTCCATCTATCCGTCCTGACGGGGATGTCTCGAATAGATATGTGAATGCCTTTGCTGAGCAAGTTCCGGAAGGTGGAGGAGATAGGCTGGATAAGCGCAATTCACTCTATCGAGCAGAATAATAATCCACAGGAGCCAGCCATGAATGCAGCCAATCGCGGAGTCGTCTACAAGGGGCCGGGTGAGGTCGCCGTTGAGTCTATCGCTTATCCCGAACTTGCCCTTGGCAATCGCAAGTGCGAGCACGGCGTGATTCTCAAGGTCGTCACCACCAATATCTGCGGCAGCGATCAGCATATGGTTCGCGGCCGCACCACTGCCCAGCCTGGTCTGGTGCTCGGCCACGAAATCACCGGCATGGTGGTCGAGGCCGGTCGCGACGTTGAATTTATCAAGCCGGGCGATCTGGTCTCGGTGCCGTTCAATATTGCCTGTGGCCGCTGCCGCAACTGCAAGTCCGGCCAGACCGGCATCTGCCTCAACGTCAATCCATCGCGTCCCGGCGCCGCCTATGGCTACGTGGACATGGGCGGCTGGGTCGGCGGACAGACCGAATACGTGATGGTGCCCTATGCCGATTTTAATCTGCTGAAGTTCCCGGATGCCGATCAGGCCATGGAGAAGATCAAGGACCTGACCCTGCTCTCCGATATCTTCCCCACCGGCTTCCACGGCTGTGTGACCGCCGGTGTCGGCCCGGGCAGCACCGTCTATATCGCCGGAGCGGGTCCCGTCGGGCTGGCGGCGGCGGTTTCCGCCCAGCTGCTGGGCGCTGCCTGCGTGATCGTCGGCGACATGATCGAAGAGCGCCTGGCCCAGGCCCGCAGCTTTGGCTGCGAGACCATCGACCTGACCCAGGACGGCGACATGGCAGACAAGATCGAGGTGATTCTCGGCGAGCGTGAAGTCGATGCCTTCGTCGACTGCGTCGGCTTCGAGGCCCACGCCTGCGGCTGCAACCATGGCAAGGAAGCGCCTGCCACGGTGCTCAACTCGGCAATGTCGCTGACCCGCGCGGGCGGCCAGATCGGCATTCCGGGCCTCTACGTGACCGAAGACCCCGGTTCTGAGGACAAGGCGGCCCAGCAGGGTGCTTTGAGCATGCGCTTTGGCCTCGGCTGGGCCAAGTCCCACAGCTTCCATACCGGCCAGTGTCCGGTGATGAAGTACCATCGCCCACTGATGCAGGCTATCCTGTTTGGCAAGGTCAACATCGCCGATGCGGTCAATGTCCAGATGATCAACCTGGATCAGGCGCCCCAGGGCTATGCCGACTTCGACGGTGGCGCAGCCAAGAAATTCGTCATTGATCCCCATGGCAGTGTGGCCTGAGAACGCGTTGACTGAGCCGCTGATGAACGTAATAGCTGCGAAACAGACCGCCGCTGCCTGAAAGCGGGGGTGTGATAGACAGTACCGCCCTAGACGGTGCCCGCAGGGTGCCGTCTTTGTGCATTCGGCACCATCCCTATCAAGATAATAATGAGTAACCCATGACCGTCCAGACCGTGACCCCCAAGCGCCGCTTCCGTGGCAAGCCCCGTGGCCGTGATCTCGATCCCAGTCTCCTTGAGGGGTTGCGTGACCTATTGGGCGACGAACGCAAGGATGCCACGCTGCGCCGCCGGGACCTGCTGATCGAACACCTGCATGCCATACAGGACGCTCGGGGCCATCTGCTGCTGGCGGAGCTGCGTGCCCTGGCGACCTACATGAACTTGCCCATGGCGGCCGTCTACGAGACCGCTACCTTCTATGCCCACTTCGATGTCATTCACGATGACCAGCTGCCGCCACCGGCGGTGACCATCCGTGTTTGCGACTCTCTCGCCTGCCAGTTGGCTGGCGCCGAGGCGCTGAAAGCACAGTTGGAAGCCAGCATGGATATCGAGCAGGTACGTGTTCTCAGAGCGCCCTGCATGGGGCGCTGCGACACGGCGCCGGTGGCCGAGGTGGGGCATCATCATGTGTTGTCTGCCACCCAGGCGCGCGTCGCGTCGGTGATTGAGGAAGGGCACTTCCATCCCGAGCCCGTCAACTGGCAGCGCCTTGACGACTATCGCGGCGGGGGTGGCCTGGCATTGCTTCAGGCCTGCCGTGCAGGCGATGTCACGGTAGACGAACTGATGGAGGCGATGCAGCAGGCCAATCTGCGTGGCCTGGGCGGCGCAGGCTTTCCGACCTTCAAGAAGTGGTACTTCGTGCGCCAGGAGGCCGGGCCCCGCTATTGCGCCATCAACGCTGACGAGGGCGAGCCCGGTACCTTCAAGGATCGCTATTACCTGGAGCGCTCGCCGCACCAGTTTCTGGAAGGGGCGCTGGTCAGCGCCTGGGCGGTCGACGCCGAGGCGCTGTATATCTACCTGCGCGATGAGTACCCGGCCTTGCATGGCGTGCTGCGCGAGGCCATTGGCGAGCTGGAGGCCGCGGGTCTGGTGGCACCTGGCTATATCGTGCTGCGCCGCGGCGCGGGCGCTTATATCTGCGGCGAAGAGTCGGCGATGATCGAGTCCCTGGAGGGCAAGCCGGGCAAACCCCGCCACCGCCCGCCGTTCGTGGCCCAGAAGGGGCTCTTTGACCGACCAACGCTGGTCAATAATGTCGAGACCGTCTACTGGATTCCGCTGATCTGGCAGCGTGGTGCCGAGGCGTTTTCCAGCCAGGGCCGACACGGCCGTGTCGGGCTGCGCAGTTTCTCGGTCTCGGGCCGGGTCAAGCGCCCCGGCGTGCATTTGGCACCGGCGGGGATCACCCTCAACGAGTTGGTCGAGGAGTACTGCGGGGGCATGGCCGATGGCCATCGCCTGGTGGCCTATCTGCCCGGTGGCGCCTCTGGCGGTATCCTGCCCGCGTCGAAGGCCGATGTTCCCCTGGACTTCGACACCCTCCAGGAGCACGGCGGTTTTATCGGCTCGGCGGCGGTCATGGTGCTGTCCGACCAGGACGACCTGCGTGCGGTGGCCACCAACCTGCTGGCCTTTTTTGCCGATGAGTCCTGCGGCCAGTGTACCCCCTGCCGGGTAGGCACCGAGAAGATGCTGACCCTGCTCGAGGGTGACGAATGGGACGCCGCGGTATTGACGCGTCTTTCCCAGGTGATGATGGATGCCTCCATTTGTGGCCTCGGCCAGGCGGCCCCCAACCCTGTGCTTGGGCTGCTCAAGGATTTCCGCGGCGAGCTGGCCGCCCAGAATGTGATTATCAAGGGGTAAGGGAGCATGAGCATGAGTACTAGCGAACAAGCCTTTACTCTGACGCTGGATGGCGTTGACGTCAGTGCGTACCACGGTGAAAGCCTCTGGCAGGTCGCCAAGCGCGCTGGCGAGACCATTCCGCACCTGTGTTTCAAGGACGCCAGCGGTTACCGCGCCGATGGCAATTGCCGGGCCTGCATGGTGGAGATCGAAGGCGAGCGCGCCCTGGCCGCCAGCTGTCTGCGCATGGCGACGCCAGGCATGGTGGTCAAGAGCGCCAGTTCCGAGCGCTCGCGCACGGCCCGGGAAGGGGTCATGGAGATGCTGCTGGTCGACCAGCCAGCCCGCGAAGACAGCCCCGACCGTTCCAGCCATTTCTGGGCCATGGCCGACCAGCTGGCCATCGATGCCACGGCGGTACGCCGCAAGCTGCCCAGGCGCGACGAGCGACAGGCGCCCACCGTGCATCATGTGGCGCCACGTAAAGACGCACTGACGAAGGACGACAGCCACTCTGCCATGAGCGTCAATCTCGACGCCTGCATTGAGTGCAACCTGTGTGTGCGCGCCTGCCGCGAAGTGCAGGTCAACGACGTTATCGGCCTGGCGCACCGCGGCGCGGCCTCGAAGATCGTCTTCGATTTCGACGACCCCATGGGCGACAGCACCTGCGTGGCCTGCGGCGAGTGTGTTCAGGCCTGCCCCACCGGCGCCCTGATGCCCGCCACCGTGGTCGATGAGGCGGGCCACGGTGACTCCGCCGCGGCCGATCGCCAGGTCGACTCGGTATGCCCCTACTGCGGGGTGGGCTGCCAGCTTACCTACCATATCAAGGACGACGAGATTCTTTATGTGGAGGGCCGCGAAGGGCCCTCCAACGAGAATCGCCTGTGCGTCAAAGGGCGCTTTGGTTACGACTATCCGCGTCATCCGTCGCGGCTTACCGTGCCGCTGATTCGCCGGGAGGGCGTGGCGAAAGGGCTCGACCCGGACTTCGACCCCGCCCAGCCCCTGACCCATTTCCGTGAGGCCAGCTGGGATGAGGCGCTGGATTTCGCCGCCAAGGGGCTTGTTGACCTCAAGGCCGCCCATGGCTCTGACGCCTTGGCGGGCTTCGGCAGCGCCAAGTGCTCCAACGAAGAGGCGTGGCTGTTCCAGAAGCTGGTGCGCACCGGCTTCGGCTCCAACCATGTGGACCACTGCACCCGGCTGTGCCACGCCAGTTCAGTGGCGGCGCTGATGGAGTGCATTGGCTCCGGTGCCGTGACCGCCTCTTTCATGCAGGCCAGCCAGGCCGATGTGGTGATCCTTATCGGCTGCAACCCGGCGGTCAACCACCCGGTGGCGGCCACCTTCTTCAAGCAGGCGGCCAAGCGCGGCACCAAGCTGTTGATCCTCGACCCCCGTGGCCAGGCGCTGGATGCCTACGCCCACCAGAGCGTGCGCTTCTCGCCGGGGGCCGACGTGGCGCTGTTGAACGCCATGCTCAATGTGATCATCAGTGAAGAGCTCTATGACAGCGCCTATATCGCCGAGCACACCGAGGGCTTCGAGGCCCTCAAGACGCACACGGTGGACATGACCCCCGAGGCAATGAGCGGCCTGTGCGGTGTCGAACCCGAGACCATCCGCGAAGTGGCCAGGCTGTACGCCACCGCCGAGCGGGCGATGATCTTCTGGGGCATGGGTATCTCCCAGCACACCCACGGCACCGACAACGCCCGCGGCCTGATCTCGCTGGCGCTGGCCTGCGGCCAGACCGGGCGCCCCGGCACCGGTCTGCACCCGCTGCGTGGCCAGAACAATGTTCAGGGTGCCTCCGATGCGGGCATGATCCCCATGGTGATGCCGGATTACCAGCCGGTCAGCGATGCGCAGGTGCGTGCGGCCTTCGAGGAACTGTGGAATACCCAACTGGACCCTACGCCGGGTCTTACCGTGGTGGAAATCATGGACGCTATCGCCGCGGGCACCATTCGCGGCATGCTTATTCAGGGCGAGAACCCGGCGATGTCCGACCCGGACCTCGACCACGCCCGGGCGGCCCTTGCCAAGCTTGAGCATCTGGTGGTGCAGGACCTCTTCGTCACCGAGACCGCCCAGTTCGCCGATGTCATCCTGCCAGCCTCCGCCTGGCCCGAGAAGAACGGTACGGTGACCAACACCAATCGCCAGGTGCAGATGGGGCGCGCGGCCTTGCCGCTGCCGGGGCAGGCCAAGCCGGACTGGTGGATTACCCAGGAGATTGCCAAGCGATTCGGCCTGGACTGGAACTACCAGCACCCGCGGGACGTCTTCGCCGAGATGCAGCAAGGCATGGCCTCGCTGGACAATATCTCCTGGGAACGCCTGGAGCGCGAGCAGTCGGTCACCTACCCCTGCTCGGCGGAGGACGCGCCGGGCGCCGACGTGGTCTTTTCCGAGGCCTTTCCCACCGCCAGCGGCCGGGCTAAATTCTCGCCCACCCGGCCACTGCCGCCGAATGAGCCGGTGGACAATGACTACCCAACCGTATTGACCACCGGCCGCCAACTGGAGCACTGGCATACCGGTTCCATGACGCGCCGCGCCAAGGTGCTGGATGACCTGGAGCCAGAGGCGGCGGCGACACTGGCGCCCGCTGAGTTTGCCAGGCTGGGAATGGCGCCGGGCGACGACCTGACCATTGCCACCCGGCGAGGGTCCGTTACGCTCAAGGCGCGGGTCGATCCCGGCATGCCAGAAGGCATGGTCTTCCTGCCCTTCTGTTATGGGGAGGCCGCGGCCAATCTATTGACCAACCCGGCACTGGACCCGGTTGGCAAGATTCCGGAGTTCAAATATGCCGCCTGCCGGTTGAGCTGCCATTCTCCCAGTAAAAAAGAGGCACCGTTAAGCGTCTAAAAAAGCATGGCCCGCGTCAGCGGGCCATGTCCTTCAAGTCACCATCCTGGCAGTTTTAGCCTTGGGCTGAATTCACCCCTGGGCTAATTGCAGCGAAGGCGTATCGTATTCCAGGTTTTCGAGCATCCGGGTGGCATACCAGTCGACAAAATCGATCACTCCGAACTCATAGGTCTCGGAGTAGGGGCCGGGCTGGTAGGCCTTGGAGTTGATGCCCCGCTGGTTTTCTTCGGCGAGTTGACGGTCCTGGTCGTTGGTCGCGTCCCACACCCGGCGAAGCTGGTCGGGGTCGTAGTCAACGCCTTCTGCGGCATCCTTGTGCACCAGCCACTTGGTGGTCACCAGGGTTTTCTGGGGGCCAAGGGGCAGCACGCGGAAAACGATGGCGTGGTCACCCATGAAATGGTTCCAGGAATTGGGTAGATGCAGGATGCGCAGCGACCCCATATCGGCGTTGGGCAAGCGGCCCATCAACTTGTCGCAGCCGGGCTTGCCATCCATCGTCATCGAGACAATGCCATCCAGCATGGGGGTTCGCGTCATGCGGTTACGCTGGCCAAAGCGCTGCAGCTGGTAGGGGACTTGCTCACGATCCCAATCTGCCTGCTTGCGCGCCACCAATGCCTTGTAGGCGGGCGTGGCGCGGGGGTCGTCGGTGTCATCAAACTCCTGCAACGAGTTCAGCAGTTCAGGGTGCGCGCCGTTGCAGTGGTAGCATTCGCGGTTGTTTTCAATCACCAGCTTCCAGTTGGCTTGCTCGACGATGCTGGACTCCGTGGCGACCTTGACGTTATCCATCTGGTACGGCTCAAGATAATGCTCGAGCGTTTCCAGGAACTCGTCCATGGCGGGCGGTTCATCGCTTAGGTTGATAAAGATGAAGCCCCCTGCCGTGCGGACATGGACCGGCTTGAGGCCAAATTGATCAAGGTTGAAGTCGCTGCCCATATCGCTCCCGGCGAACAGCAAGCGTCCATCAAGCTCGTAGGTCCACTGGTGGTAGGGGCAAACCAGTTTTGCCACCTTGCCCTTGTCCTTTGTGCAAAGCCGTGACCCGCGGTGGCGGCAGACATTGTGGAACGCATGAATCGTGCCCTCACCGCCGCGCACGATGACGATGGGATTATCACCGACGTCCAGCGTCATGAAGTTACCCTTGGTGGGTATCTCGCATGTCATCCCGGCGAACAGCCACTCTTTCTCGAAAATCTCCTGCATATCAAGCGCGAACAGGCGGGCGTCGTTATAAAACGGCTGCGGAAGCGAAAAGGTGCGCTTTCTTGTCTGCAGCATCTCGACCGTTGACTCACGAGCCGCGGCAAGTGGGTCTTCCATTGTATTCAGCACATGTTTTTCCATACCAGTATCCTCGTAAACCACTGCTTCCCCCTCAAGGGCTGCGAGTCGGCCGTTAGTCAAGATTGCTCAATCTTGTTGTTCTGTCGCGTAACCTGGCGCTTTGTTCATACCCGACCTGCATCGAGTGACAGATTGTGTGGCAGGCGCCTCACTGCCGGTTATCCAGCCGCGACATCAGGTGATGTAGTGACGACTAAAAAGGCGATTTGCAGACGATAAAGAGTGTCACGAGGTAAGAGCGCGTCGCTGTCAGGCAAGTCGGTTGGCAGGCGCGTCCCCAAAATGCAGCTCAACGGTACTGGCCGCATGAAGAATGCGGTTGAGTGATGCATAGCGATGAAGGCTGGTCAGGCAGAGGCGACAATGACAACTAACTACTTCAACCCGGTCACGACCCAAACCTGGACCAACGGCCGACATCAGGTACGTTGCGTGAAGGTGATCCAGGAAACCCAGGATGTACGCACGTTCTGCTTCATGGCCGAGCAGCCGGTGCTGTTCTTCTTCAAGCCGGGGCAGTTCGTGACGCTGGAGCTCGAGATCGACAATGAGTCGGTCATGCGCTCCTATACGATTTCCAGCTCCCCCTCCATCCCTTACAGTTTTTCGATCACCGTCAAGCAGATTCCGGGGGGCAAGGTCTCCAATTGGCTGCATGCCAATTTAAAGGTCGGCGACGAACTGGTCGTGCATGGGCCGGTCGGCGATTTCAACTCGATCGATTTTCCTGCTGAAAAGGTGCTGTTTCTTTCCGGGGGCGTTGGCATTACCCCGTTGATGTCGATGACCCGCTGGCTGTTCGATACCAACGCCAGCGTCGATGTTGAATTCGTGCATAGCGCCCGCGCCCCTCGCGATGTGATTTATCACCGCGAGCTGGTGCACATGTTTTCGCGCATCCCTGAGTTCAAGCTGCATATCATTTGCGAGAGCAAGGAGGATATCGGCGAGGCCTGGGCGGGCTACCGTGGCTATCTCACCCAGCCGCTGTTCGAGCTGATGGTGCCGGACTTCATGGAAAGGGAGATCTTTTGCTGCGGTCCACCCCCTTACATGAACGCCATCAAGAACATCCTGCGTGCCAACAACTTCGACATGAATCACTACCACGAGGAGCTGTTTGGCGCCACGCCGCTCGACGTTCGTGAGGATGTGCGCGAGCTGGCCGAGCAGGCCGAGGTCGAAGCCGAAAACGTCGATACCAGCGAACTGCACAGCATCGAGTTTGCGTCGACGGGCAAAAGTGTCCGCATCCAGCCCGAAGAGACGGTTCACTCGGCGGCGGCGAAGCTTGGCCTGCATATTCCCAAGGCCTGCGGTATGGGGATTTGCGGCACTTGCCGGGTCGCGCTCAAGTCGGGCGAAGTGGAAATGGAGCATAACGGGGGGATTACCGAAGAGGACATTGAAGATGGCTACATCCTGTCTTGCTGTAGTCGTCCGAAGGGCAACTTAATCGTGGATTTCTAGTGGCACATGATAGGTGTATTCGCTGATGACGACGCTGCCGAACAAGCCACTGGCCATTGGGTTTGTGCTCTTGCACCGCTTTACGCTCTTTCCATTCGCCGCCTTCGTCGACTGCCTGCGCCTGGCCGCCGATGAAGGCGACCGTAGCCGCCAGCTACGTTGCCACTGGCATTTCATGACCAGTGGTGGGCAGGCGGCACTCTCCAGTTGTGGCGCGACGATCTCACCCTGTGAAGCGTTTCGCGACCCAGGTGAGTTTGACTACATCGTGGTGATCGGCGGCGTCCAGGAGGAACAGGACGCCACCGATAGCGCCGCCCTCGCTTACCTGCGTCAGGCGGCAAAAGTGAATGTGCCATTGATTGGCGTGTGTACGGGCGTATTCGCCCTGATTCAGGCGGGTTTGATGACGGGGCGTCGCTGCTGCATCAGCTGGTATCACCATCGCGACATGCATCACCGTTTTCCTGGTGCAGAGCCTGTTGCGGATCGCTTGTTCATCGACGATGGCGACAGGATCACCTGTGCCGGAGGAGCCGCTGCGGCGGATCTTGCGGGCTACCTGGTAGAAAAGCATCTGGGTAAGGCGTGGGCGATGAAGAGCCTGAACATCATGCTGCTTGATGAAGCCCGAAAAGGCGCCCATCCCCAACCGCAACCCGTCGTATTCGGCAAGGTCGACGACCGGCTGGTACGCCGTGCCATCGCAGTGCTCGAGCAGCACCTCGGGGAGATCATCTCGATGGATGAGCTGGCCGGGCGGGTGGGGACATCCCGCCGCAACCTGGAGCGTCGCTTTAGCGACGTTCTGGGCGTTGGCCCCCAGAAATTCGCGCGGGATTTGCGCCTTCGCTACGGCGCCTGGCTACTGCATTACACCGGCAAAAGCATTACCGAGATAGGTGAACGCTGCGGCTTCGCCGATACGGCCCATTTCTCACGCCATTTCCGTACCGCCTTCAATATGACGCCGTCGGAAATGCGCAAACGTGCTGGCTCGCCTGGCAATGATCAGGTCGATCCTTTCTTTCTTCATATTGATGGCCGCCTGGCGGTCTGAGGTGGCTTTCTCAGGCCGCCTGGGAAGCCCCCTAAAACCGTCGGTCGAACAATGGGTTGCTGTTTTACATGCCGGGCGTTCATGAAATATGTCGCATTTGTTCAATTTATTTCAGCGAGCCTTGCGTATTAATAGTAGTCAGCTAACGCACTGGCATACCCGGCTCAACCGGCTGTCACTTCAGCAACCAGATCGTCCATGTCGCAGCTGCCGATAACAACAGGAGATGTTTATGAACCCTTCCACACTTGCCAACTTCGATTCCCAGATTTCGGCGGCCATCGCTGATGAGGTAGCGCGTCAGGAAGCGCATATCGAACTGATTGCTTCCGAGAACTATGCCAGCCGGGCGGTGATCGAGGCGCAGGGCACGGTGCTCACCAATAAATACGCCGAGGGCTACCCGGGTAAGCGCTACTACGGTGGCTGCGAACATGTGGATGTGGTCGAACAGCTGGCGATCAGTCGTGCCTGCGATTTGTTTGGTGCTGAATATGCCAATGTTCAGCCACACTCCGGCGCCCAGGCCAATGCGGCGGTTTTCATGGCGCTCATCAAACCCGGCGATACGGTGTTGGGCATGAGCCTGGCCCATGGGGGGCACTTGACCCACGGTGCCGCACCCAACTTTTCCGGTAAGCATTACCATGCCGTGCAGTACGGCCTGATTCCGGAAACCGGCGAAATCGACTATGCAGAAGTTGAGCGTCTGGCACGTGAGCACCAGCCGAAGATGATCATTGCCGGTTTCTCGGCGTATTCGCGGGTCGTCGACTGGCGTCGTTTCCGCACCATCGCCGACGAAGTCGGTGCCTGGCTGATGGTCGACATGGCCCATGTCGCGGGTCTGGTGGCCGCCGGTCACTACCCGAGCCCGGTTCCCTACGCCCATGTCGTCACCACGACCACTCACAAGACCTTGCGCGGCCCAAGGGGCGGGCTGATTCTTTCCGATCACGGTGACGCCGCGCTGTACAAAAAGCTCAATGGCGCCGTCTTCCCGGGCCAGCAGGGTGGCCCGCTGATGCAAGTGATCGCCGCTAAAGCGGTCGCCTTCAAGGAGGCGATGAGCCAGGACTTTGTGCAGTACCAGCAGCGCGTGATTAACAACGCCCGTGCCATGGCGAATGTGTTCATGGAGCGTGGCTTTGATGTGATCTCCGGCGGTACCGATGATCACCTCTTCCTGCTGTCGCTGATCAAGCAGGGCGTCACCGGCAAGGACGCGGATGCGGCCCTGGGTCGGGCGCATATCACCGTCAATAAGAACGCCGTGCCCAACGACCCGGAAAGCCCCTTCGTCACCTCGGGGCTGCGTATCGGCACGCCCGCCGCGACATCGCGTGGCTTCGATGAAACGGAGTGTGCGGAACTGGCCGGCTGGATCTGCGATATCCTCGACGTGCTGGCCGAGCGCGGCAACACAGACGCCGTGGAAAGCGAAGTGCGTGACAAGGTCGCCGCGCTGTGCGAGCGCCATCCGGTTTATGGCGAGAGCCGTGAACCCCAAGTAGCGGCCGAGACGGCGCTGTAACGCCATTACGAATCAGGAGACAACCATGCAACGTTATTCAGGATTCGGGCTGGCCAAGCACGCGCTGAGCCATCATGAGAACTGGGAGCGCCAGTGGCGTAACCCCACCCCCAAGAAGCAGTACGACGTGGTGATCGTCGGCGGCGGCGGCCACGGCCTGGCCACGGCCTACTACCTTGCCAAGGAGCACGGTATTACCAATGTTGCCGTGGTCGAGAAAGGTTGGCTGGGTGGCGGTAATACCGCGCGTAACACCACCATCGTGCGTTCCAATTATTTGTGGGATGAGTCGGCAGCGCTCTACGAGCACTCCATGAAAATGTGGGAAGGGCTATCCCAGGATCTCAACTACAACGTGATGTTCTCCCAGCGTGGGGTGATGAACCTGGCCCACACGCTCCAGGACATGCGCGATGTACAGCGCCGGGTCAACGCCAATCGCTTGAACGGTATCGACAGCGAGGTACTCACGCCGGAGCAGATCCAGGCCATCGTGCCGGTGATGGACTGCTCAAAAAATGCCCGTTACCCCATCCTGGGCGCCTCATGGCAGCCGAGGGCGGGCGTGGCACGCCACGACGCGGTGGCCTGGGGCTTTGCCCGGGCGGCGGACGCGCTGGGCGTGGATATTCTGCAGAACACCGAGGTAACCGGCTTCAAGATTCGCGATGGACGTATCTACGGCGTGCATACCAATCGCGGTGATATCGAAGCGAAAACCGTGGGCTGTGTGGCCGCGGGCAATTCGGGCGTACTCGCCAAGATGGCAGGCTTCCGGCTGCCGCTGGAGTCTCACCCCTTGCAGGCCCTGGTGTCTGAACCGCTCAAGCCGGTGCTGGACACGGTGGTCATGTCCAACCATGTGCATGGCTATATCAGCCAGACCGACAAGGGTGACCTGGTCATTGGTGCGGGCATCGACGGCTACAACGGTTACGGGCAGCGTGGTAGCTACCCGACCGTCGAGCACACGCTTCAGGCGGTGATCGAGATGTTCCCCATCTTTTCGCGGGTGCGCATGAATCGCCAATGGGGCGGCATTGTGGATACCTGCCCGGATGCGTGCCCGATCCTTTCCGCCACACCGGTCAAGGGGTTGTACTTCAACTGTGGCTGGGGCACCGGCGGCTTCAAGGCCACCCCGGGATCAGGCCATGTGTTCGCCTGGACGTTGGCAAAAAACCAGGCGCATCCCATTGCGGCGCCGTTCTCTATCAATCGCTTCCACACCGGTGCGCTGGTGGACGAGCACGGCGCCGCAGGCGTGGCCCACTAAACGGAGTCAGTACCATGTTGCATATTTACTGCCCTTATTGCGAAGAGCTCCGCGAAGAAGAGGAGTTTCATCCCAAGGGCCAAGCTCATATCACACGGCCAGCAGACCCCGACGCCTGCAGCGACGAAGAGTGGGGCGACTATCTGTTTTTCCGTGATAACCCGCGCGGCATCCACCATGAAATGTGGGTGCACGCCATCGGCTGTCGCAAGTTCTTCAATGTCACGCGTAACACGGTGACCTACGAGATTCTTGAGACCTACCCCATGGGCGAACAGCCGCACTTTACGGCGGAGTACCCCGAGGGCAAGCCCGCCGATCAGCTCAATGACGCACAACAAGAGCCGTCGCGCCAGGAAGGAGTTCACGTATGAGCCAGTCGCTGAAACAGCCGAATCGTGTTCGCGAAGGGGGGCGAATTGATCGCGCCCAAACGTTGAGCTTTACCTTCAATGGCAAGCAATACCAGGGCCATGCCGGTGATACCCTGGCCTCGGCGCTGCTCGCCAACGGGGTGAACATCGTCAACCGCAGCTTCAAGTATTCTCGGCCCCGGGGGATCGTCGCAGCGGGGGCTGAAGAGCCCAATGCCCTGGTGCAGTTAGGCAGCACTGAAGCCGCCCAGGTGCCCAACGTGCGGGCCACGCAACAAGCCCTTTTTGATGGCCTGGTGGCGCGCAGTACCAACGGTTGGCCGAACGTCCAGCGGGATGTCATGAGCCTGTTCGGCAAGCTTGGCGGGCAGTTTATGCCGCCGGGGTTCTACTACAAGACGTTCATGGCGCCTGCTTCCATGTGGATGACCTACGAGAAGGTCATCCGTAAAGGAGCGGGGCTTGGCCGCAGCCCGATGGAGCGCGATCCGGATCATTACGATCACCTCAACCAGCATTGCGATCTGCTGGTCGTGGGTGCCGGTCCGGCAGGGTTATCCGCGGCGCTGACGGCGGCGCGAAGCGGTGCCCGTGTGATCCTGTGCGATGAGCAGGAAGAAATGGGCGGTTCGCTGCTCGATAGCCGCGAACAGCTCGATGGCCAACCGGCCCACCACTGGGTCGAGGGCGTCGTGAGCGAGCTTGCCCAGATGGCGAACGTCACCCTGCTGCCGCGTACCACGGCGAACGGTTACCACGACCATCACTTTGTCACGCTGCATGAGCGGCGCACCGAGCACCTTGGCGAGACGGCGCCGCTCACCGATGGGCAGCGGCCGAGCCGTTCGCGCATGCACCGCGTGCGGGCCGGGCAAGTGCTGCTGGCGACAGGTGCCCATGAGCGGCCTCTGGTGTATGGCAATAACGATGTGCCGGGCAACATGACCGCGGGTGCGGTGTCCACCTACATTCGTCGTTATGGCGTGGTACCCGGCAACAAGCTGGTGCTTTCGACCACCAACGATTACGCCTACCGCGCGGCCCTGGACTGGCTCGATGCCGGCCGTGAAGTGGTCGCCATTGTCGATGCCCGCAAGGCCCCTGAAGGTGACCTGGTCGAACAGGCCCGGGTGCGCGGTGTGCGCATTATCGAAGGCGCCGCAGTGCTGGAAGCCAAGGGCAGCGACCGGGTGACCGGCGCCCGCGTCGCCACCATCGATGCGGAAACCTTCAAGGTTACCGGCTCCTCAGACACCTTGTCGTGCGACACCATCGCCAGCTCCGGCGGCTATAGCCCGGCGATTCACCTGGCGTCGCATACCGGAGCACGGCCAACCTGGAACGACGAGATTCTCGGTTTTGTGCCCAGCCTGGTCAAAGGCGTGCATGCGGCGGGCAGCGTGCGGGGCTTTCATCAGCTCGCGGATGGCCTGGCAAATGGCTGTTCCGCAGCGGCTGAGGCGCTATCGGCGCTGGGCTTTGCGGCAACGCCTGTCGAGCTGCCACAGGTCAACACCTACCGGCAGGGTGCCGCCTGCGCGCTGTACCAGGTGCCCCATGAAAAACCGACCCTGCGCGGCCCCAAGCAGTTCGTGGATATGCAGAACGACGTGACCGCTGCCGCGATCGAGCTGGCGACGCGGGAAGGATTTGAATCCATCGAGCACGTCAAGCGCTATACCGCGATGGGCTTTGGCACCGACCAGGGCAAGCTTGGCAATATCAACGGCATGGCCATTGCGGCACGCTGCCTGGGTAAAACGATCCCGGAAGTGGGGACCACCGTGTTCCGGCCCAACTATACGCCGGTGACCTTTGGCGCCATTGTGGGCCGTCACTGCCGTGACCTCTTTGACCCCGAGCGCTATACCGCCATGCACCAGTGGCACGTGGAGCAAGGGGCCGAGTTTGAAGACGTGGGTCAGTGGAAGCGCCCCTGGTACTTTCCACGAACCGTCAATGGCAAGACAGAATCGATGCACGACGCCGTGGCCAGAGAGTGCCTGGCGGTCCGCCAGGGGGTCGGCATTCTGGATGCCTCGACGCTGGGCAAGATCGATATCCAGGGCCCGGACGCCCGCGAGTTCCTGGGGCGGGTTTACACCAACAAGTGGGCCAAGCTGGCGCCTGGGCGGGTCCGTTACGGTCTGATGTGCAAGGACGACGGCATGCTGATGGATGATGGCACCACCAGCTGCCTGGGCGAGAACCACTTCCTGATGACCACCACCACCGGCGGTGCAGCGGGTGTGATGGAGTGGCTGGAGCTGTGGCACCAGACCGAATGGCCCGACTTGCAGGTGTATTTCAATTCGGTGACTGACCATTGGGCGACGATCACGGTTACCGGTCCTGAGGCACGCAAGCTGCTTGCCGAGATCACCGATATCGACCTGGATCGCGAGACCTTCAAATTCATGGACTGGCGCGAAGGCACGGTGGCCGATGTCCCCGCCCGGGTCTTCCGTATCTCCTTCACGGGCGAGCTGTCCTTCGAAATCAATGTGCAGGCCAACTATGCGCTGCATGTCTGGAAGACGCTGTTCGCGCACGGTGAAAAATACGATCTGACCCCCTATGGCACCGAGACCATGCACGTGCTCAGGGCCGAGAAGGGACTGATCATTGCAGGACAGGAGACGGATGGCTCGGTCACGCCGGAAGACCTCGGCATGCAGTGGGCGGTGGGCTACGACAAGCCTTTTCCGTGGATCGGCAAGCGAGCCCTGACCCGTTCGGATACGCGGCGCGTGGATCGCAAGCAGATGGTCGGGCTTATGCCCAAGGACCCCTCGGTGGTGCTGGAAGAAGGCGCGCAGATAGTGTTTGACCCTGACCACGCCATCCCCATGCCGATGGTGGGCCATGTAACGTCCAGCTATTACAGCCCGATACTCGAAAGCGGCTTTGCACTGGCGGTGATCAAAGGCGGGCATCAGCGGATGGGCGAGATCGTCTATTTGCCGATGGTCGATGGCAAGACCCATGCCGCCGAAATCGTCAGCCCCGTCTTTTACGACCCCAAGGGAGAGCGTCAGCATGTCTGAACATACGTCTGCAACCACGGCAACCGGTATCAATATGTACGATGTTCGCCCTACCGCCGAGGTGCCGGCGGAATCCCCGTTGGCCTGGTCGTACCATCACACGGGGCATCCCGGGGTTTCACAGCGCAGCCGCGTGGTGATCCGTGAGCGCGCCCTGCTAGGCCATGTGGTGCTGCGCGGCGGTGCCATTGTGCTTGATGAAGCGGTCCGGCAGGTGCTCGGTTTTGGCCTGCCGGCGCGCCCCAATACCCTCAGCCAGGATCCAAGCGGCGAACGCTCTGCCCAGTGGCTCTCGCCGGACGAGTGGCTCGTCATCGTCCCCGGTGGCGAAGAGTTTTCCCTGGAAGCCAAGTTGCGCGAGGCGCTGGGCGATGCTCATTATGCCATCGTCAACGTCAGCGGCGGTCAGACGCTGCTTGAGCTCGAAGGCGAGGCCGCCACTGAGCTTCTGATGAAATCGACGCCCTACGACGTGCACCCAGCGGGATTCCCGGTGGGCAAGGGTGTGACCACGGTCTTTGCCAAAAGTAACCTGATCCTGCGGCGTCCTGCCGAGGACCGCTGGGAGCTGGTATTGCGCCGCAGCTTTGCCGATTACCTGTATCGCTGGCTGCTGGATGCGAGCCAAGAGTATGCCATCGGCGTTGATGACTGATGAGTGGAGGTCGGCAAATGCCGGCCTCGACTTTTCCTCACTGAGGGGGAGGGAGAACCTGCTATGCAAGATAAAAATAACCGTTGGATATTGGCGGCTCAGTGTGCAAGTCGGCTTGGCACCGTCGACGTTGTGACGCGTTTTCTAAAAGAACAACGCTGTTACATCACCGAACAACAGTCATTTGACGACCGGCTCAGCGAGCGGTTTTTTATCCGCACCGAGTTCCGTCCCGAGGACGAGACGTTCGATGCGGACGCCTTTCAGTCGGCGTTCGCCGAACGGGCGGCTGACTTTGCGATGAGCTTCGAGCTGACGGCACCCGAGACGCGTATACCGGTGGTGATCATGGTGTCCAAGGCGGATCACTGCCTCAACGACTTGCTCTACCGTTACCGCATAGGCCAACTGCCCATCGATATCCGCGCGATTGTTTCCAATCACCCGGATTTGGCGCCCCTGGCCGAATGGCATGGCATTCCTTACCGCTATCTACCGATTACCCCGCAAACCAAGCCAGAGCAGGAAGCACAGGTCTGGGAAGAAATAGAGGCCGCCGGGGCTGAACTGGTCATTCTCGCCCGCTATATGCAGGTGCTCTCGAGCGGCATGTGCCAAAAGTTAACGGGCAAGGCAATCAACATTCATCACTCGCTGTTGCCCGGCTTCAAGGGGGCTCGCCCTTATCATCAAGCCTACGAGAAGGGGGTCAAGCTAGTGGGCGCAACGGCTCATTATATTAACGATGACCTCGACGAAGGGCCTATCATTACCCAAGGGGTCGAGCCCGTCAGCCATACCGACTACCCGGAAGACCTGGTAGCCAAGGGGCGGGATGTCGAGTGTTTGACGCTTGCCCGGGCGGTGACCCTCCATGTGGAGCGACGTGTCTTCCTGCATGCCAATCGCACCGTGGTTTTTGACCGCTAGTCGTATAATGACAACATCTCTGTAAGGTAGACAAGCATGTCAATCAGTGTTTTCGATCTCTTCAAGATCGGCATCGGGCCATCGAGTTCACATACTGTCGGCCCAATGCGGGCCGCTTTTGACTTCATCGGTGAACTTGGGGCAAGTGAGCTGCTGAACGACGTCACTCGCGTTGAGGTGCACCTCTTCGGTTCTCTCTCCTCAACAGGGGTGGGCCACGGCACGGATCACGCCGTCATCATGGGCCTGATGGGGAAAAGGCCAGATGAAATCGATCCGGATGTTATTGGCCCCTCGATCAGCGCGTTGAAAGCCTCTGAGGTGCTGCTCCTGAACAGCCAGTACAGCGTTCCCTTTCAGTGGCAGCGTGACATGCAGCTGTTCGAGGAAAGCCTGCCGCATCATCCCAATGCCATGCGGCTGATCGCCCATGGACAAAACGGTGAGCTGTACCGCAATACCTATTACTCGGTGGGCGGAGGTTTCGTGGTGGATCAGGCCCAGGCAGATCAAGGTCAACTGGACAGCGATACCACCGAGCTTCCCTATGACTTTCATACCGCGGCCGACTTGTTGACCATGTGTCGGGATAGCGGCCTGCGAATCAGTGAGCTGATGCTCGAAAACGAGCGCGCCTGGCGCAGCGAAGCCGAGATACGCCAAGGGCTTTGCGATATCTGGGCGGCGATGAAAGCCTGTGTGAACAAAGGACTCGAGGCCGAAGGCGTGTTGCCCGGCGGGCTGAATGTTCGTCGGCGGGCGCGTTTGCTGCATCAAAGATTGCAGGCAGTGGATGAAAATCCGTCAGTGATTACCACGACGATGTCGGCAATGGACTGGGTCAACCTCTATGCGCTGGCGGTCAATGAAGAAAATGCCGCGGGTGGTCGCATGGTGACGGCGCCGACCAATGGTGCCGCGGGTATTATTCCGGCGGTATTGCACTACTACATGCACTTCCGCGAAGGGGCCAGCGAGCGAGACGTCGTCGACTTCCTGCTGGCGGCAGGTGCCGTGGGCATTCTGTGCAAGAAAAACGCCTCGATCTCGGGTGCCGAAGTAGGCTGCCAGGGCGAAGTTGGCTCCGCGTGCGCGATGGCCGCCGCTGGCCTTGCGGAACTGATGGGCGGCAGTGTCGCGCAGGTCGAAAATGCCGCTGAAATCGGCCTGGAGCATAACCTCGGGCTGACCTGTGACCCCGTCGGCGGCTTGGTCCAGGTGCCCTGCATCGAGCGCAACGCCATCGCGTCAATAAAAGCCATCAACGCCGCCCAGATGGCACTAAGGGGGGATGGCGAGCACTTTATCTCGCTGGATAAGGTGATCCGCACCATGCGTGATACCGGCGCTGATATGCAGGATAAATATAAGGAAACCTCGAAAGGCGGGTTGGCGGTTAATACGATCGAGTGTTGATGAGGGGCCCGTTCAAGTTTGCAGGCTGTGAGGGGTAGCTTCGCCATGCCGTGTTACGTATAGATTGTCTAACGTGAACAAAAGGAAAGCATGATTTTATAAACGTGTTCAGTCGGCCACGCTGAGGCCATGCCTCACAGCGATGGAGCTGGACACCATGTTTGGACTAAAAAGCAAAACCACCCCTCAGGCTTCAGCGGATGCTGCTGGCGACCACGCGCCCGATGGCGTGCTGAATCAGCATTACTGGATGCCGTTTAGCTCGAATCGGGATTTTCGCGCCAACCCGCGTGTCATCACCGGGGCGGAAGGGCGTTATTACATCGACGACCAGGGCCGCAAGCTTTTCGATTCGCTTTCCGGCCTGTGGACCTGCGGCGCGGGCCACAACCGGGAAGAGATTCAGAAAACCGTGGCGGCGCAGTTGGGTAGCCTCGACTTTGCCCCCGGCTTTCAGATTGGCCACCCGCTGGCCTTCAAGCTAGCGGAAAAGGTGGCCAGCCTGACGCCTGCCGGGCTTGACCATGTGTTTTTCACCAACTCGGGCTCCGAGGCGGCCGATACCTCGGTCAAGATGGCCAAGGCCTACTGGCGCCTAAAGGGAAAGCCCGAAAAGACTCGCATGATCGGCCGCGCCAAGGGCTATCACGGGGTTAACATCGGCGGCACCAGCCTCGGCGGCATCGGCCCCAATCGTAAGCATTACGGCCCGTTGATGGACGTAACGCACCTGCCGCACACGCTCCAGGCGGGTCATGCCTTCACGAAAGGCCAGGCGGACTCAGGCGCTGAGCTTGCCGATGCGCTGCTCGATCAAATCGCGCTCCACGATGCCTCGACCATTGCCGCGGTGATTGTCGAGCCGATGTCCGGCTCGGCGGGGGTGATCGTGCCGCCAAAGGGCTATCTGGATCGGCTGCGCGAGATCTGCACCGCCCACGATATTCTGCTGATTTTCGACGAGGTGATCACTGCCTTCGGGCGCAGCGGCGCGACCACCGGTGCCGAGGCCTTTGGCGTCACGCCGGATATCATGAACGTCGCCAAGCAGATCACCAATGGCGCCATCCCCATGGGCGCAGTAATTGCGTCCAGCGAGATTTTCGACACCTTCATGCACGCGGGCGGCCCGCAGCACGCCGTCGAGTTTCCCCATGGCTATACCTACAGCGCCCACCCGGTGGCCTGCGCCGCGGGGCTTGCTGCGCTTGACATGATGGAGCGCGACAACTTCCCCGCTCAGGTCACTGCCATTGCACCTACCTTTGAGCAGAAGCTTCATGCCCTCAAAGGCCGTCAGCACATTGTGGATATCCGCAATTACGGCCTGGCCGGGGCGCTTCAGCTAGCACCCCGCGACGGCGACCCAACGATTCGCCCCCGCGATGCGCACATGGCGCTCTGGGAAGCAGGCTTCTACGTGCGCTACGGCGGTGACACGCTGCAGTTTGGTCCTCCGTTTGGCACTACCGAGGCCGAGCTGGAGCGGCTGTTCGACGCCGTGGCGACCACCCTGGATGCGCTGGCATAAATGATGACGGAGAGTAGAACATGAACGTTGTTTCCCACCTGATTAACGGTGATTTGATCGAAAGCCAGCGCACGCTGGACGTGACCAATCCCTCGACGGGGCAAGTGATTCGCCAAGTGGCAGATGCCAGTGCCGCCGACGTCGAGCAAGCAATTGCCGCCGCCCAGGCGGCGTTTCCCGCCTGGCGCGATACGCCGCCCAACAAGCGCGCCCAGGTCATGTACCGCTTCAAGCAACTGCTGGAAGATAACGCCGAGCACCTGGTACAACTGGTCAGCGAAGAGCACGGCAAAACCCCGGAAGACGCCATGGGCGAGCTCAAGCGGGGCATCGAGAACGTCGAGTACGCATGTGGCGTGCCGGAGCTGTTGAAGGGCGAGTACTCCCACAACGTCGGGCCGGGCATCGATGCTTGGTCCAACTTCCAGCCCCTGGGCGTGGTGGCGGGCATTACCCCGTTCAATTTCCCCGCCATGGTGCCGCTGTGGATGTACCCCATGGCGATAGCCTGCGGTAACACCTTTATTCTCAAGCCGTCGGAAAAAGACCCTTCGGCGGCGATGGCGGTAGCTGAGTTGCTGCAGCAGGCCGGGTTGCCCAACGGCGTGATGAACGTGGTGCACGGCGGGCGTGAAGCCGTGGAAACGCTGCTCGATGCCAAGGCCGTCAAAGCCATTTCGTTTGTCGGCTCCACCCCGGTGGCCGAGGCGATCTATACCCGTGGCTCCGCCGCCGGTAAGCGTGTGCAGGCCCTGGGCGGCGCAAAGAACCATGCCGTAGTGCTACCGGACGCCGACCTGGAAAACGCCGCCAATACGCTGATGGGCGCTGCATTTGGCAGCTGCGGCGAGCGCTGCATGGCGATCTCGGTCGCCGTATGTGTCGGCGATGAGACCGCCAATCGACTGGTGGAAACCATGCTGCCCAAAATCGCCCATCTGAAAGTCGGCCCCGGCACCGAGAAAGGCCTGGACATGGGGCCACTGGTGACGGCAGAGCATCGCGATAAAGTGCTGAGTTTCATCGAAGACGGCGTCAATGCCGGGGCAACGCTGGTCGCCGATGGTCGTAAGTTGGCAGTGCCGGGCCATGAAGAAGGCTACTTTGTCGGTGGCTGCCTGTTCGATAACGTCACCGCCGAGATGCGTATCTACCAGGAAGAGATCTTTGGCCCGGTACTTTGCGTGGTGCGGGTCGGCAGCCTGGACGACGCCATGCAACTGATCAACGACCACGAATACGGCAACGGCACCTGCCTGTTCACCCGCGATGGCGAAGCCGCCCGCCGCTTTACCGACGGCATTGAAGTCGGCATGGTCGGTGTCAATGTGCCGCTTCCGGTACCGGTGGCTTACCACAGCTTTGGCGGCTGGAAGCGTTCGCTGTTTGGTGACCTTCACGCCTACGGGCCCGACTCGGTACGCTTCTATACCCGCCGCAAGGCGGTTTCCCAACGCTGGCCTTCCGTGAGTGAAGCCACACAGGCGGAGTTCTCTTTTCCTGCCAATCAAAGTTGACGCGCCACAGTAACTAAGACATCTTCTCAGCACCGTCGCACTGCGATGGTGCTTTTTTGGTGCGTCTTCTAGGCGTAAGACATGAAAGGATGAGTGCAGCGTGGCAAGAACCCAGGACGAAATTCGGCAGACCAACGTGAAAAAGATTCTCCAGGCGGCGGAACAGCTGTTTGCTGAAAAGGGCTATGCCGGGGCATCAATGGGCGAAATCGCCCAGATGGCCGATATTCCAAAGTCCAACGTGCACTACTACTTTTCGACTAAAAAAGCGCTCTACCAGGATGTGTTACTGGAGCTTTTAGAGGTCTGGAAGCAGGACGCGCTATGCTTCGAACTCTACGATGACCCCCGCGTGGTGCTCTCCACCTATATTCGCGCCAAGATGAACCACTCCCGCAATCGTGCCCACGGCTCAAAAGTATGGGCGGCCGAGGTGATGCAGGGCGCCCCGATCCTTAAAGAACGCCTGCGCGACAACCTCTACGAATGGGCCAAGCTCAAAGAGTCGAAAATCCGCGAGTGGGTTGAAACGGGCCAGATAAACCCCGTCGAGCCGTCCTACCTGCTCTACATGATCTGGGCCTCCACTCAGCACTACGCCGACTTTGACTACCAGATCTGCCTGCTCAACGACGACCAACCGCTTGACGACCTACAGTTCGAAAAAGCCGTGCAGTCGGTGACCTCGGTCATACTTCGGGGGATCGGGCTGACGGCGTGAGCGAAAAAGTGGCTTGAAGGCATTTAAGTGTACATCTATGCTATGTATATATAGTCTAGGTGTGCATTTATGAATCACATGGTCGCCCGCCAACGCTTGGATGCATGGGATCGCCAGGGGCGCACAATCTTCACGCTTCGAGATCTTGCCAAGCTCTTCCATGAAGATAACTCGAAAACGCTACAGGAAGGGGTGAACCGCCTCCGTCGCCATGGAGTGTTGGAGAGTGTTGCGCGGGGCATCTATCATTATACCCTGTCTCGAACGCCAGATGCTTATCGACTGGAGCGTATCGCCCGGGCCATGCGGCGCGGCGAATACAGTTACGTCTCCTTAGAGTCGGCTTTATCTGAATATGGCGCTATCTCACAGATTCCGGTTGATCGACTGACCGTTATGACCACCGGCCGAAAGGGCACTTATCGCACGCCTTATGGCACCATCGAGTTCACCCATACACGCCGCCCAGTCACCGAGCTGATGGGGCGCATGAAAGATATTGGTCGGCCCCTCAAGATAGCGACGCCCGAGGCTGCTTGGGCTGATCTGAAACGTGTAGGGAGAAATACCCACCTAGTGGATATCGAGGTGCTAAATGAGCCGGATTGAGCCGGGTGATTATGAGAAGCTGGTGGCGCAAGCCATGGAGGATCCAGCGCGTAAAGCCATGCGCCCGGTGATTGAAAAGGAACTGCTCCACTTCGATATTCTCTATGCCCTTGATAGAGAAGGCTTGCTCGACACATTGACATTTCAAGGCGGGACTTGCTTGCGACTTTGTCGGGGGTCACTCAGGTTTAGTGAAGACTTGGATTTTGCGGGAGACCGAGACTTCAAACGCGAAAACTTTACGCAGATCAAAGAGTGTCTTGAAGATTATATGAGCAGCCGCTATCGCCTTGAGGTCACGGTGAAAGCACCTAAAGAACTCAGAGACGATCCTCGATACGCCGATGTAAGAGTCGATAAGTGGCAGGTCGCCGTCGTAACCGCACCCATGCGACCAGACATTCCGAAGCAGCGAATCAAGCTGGAGATCGCAAACATCCCTGCTTATACCCGCGAGGCGCATGCTATCCAGGTTCATTATCCTTTTCTCCCTGATGGGTACAGTGATCTATTGGTGGTCACTGAGAGTAACGATGAGATCATGGCGGACAAGCTCGTCTCGTTGGTAAACACCGAAAAGTATGTACGCCATCGGGACATCTGGGATCTGCAGTGGTTGAAGCAGCAGGGTGCAAAACTCAACCTTGATTTACTCCATCGCAAACTGGCGGATTATAGCGTTGAGGATTACTCAGCCAAGGCTCGCTACATGATTGAACGGTTGCCAGCCATCATTTCAGGCACTGCCTTCTACTCAGAAATGACGCGATTTCTACCCACTGACACGCTGGCGCGAACGCTGGATAACCCGCGATTCGCCGACTTTTTGTCGCGAGAACTGACAACAATGCTTGGTTCGGTTGTCGCAACGCTAGACGAGCCTGATCCAAATACACCGCCGGATGAGTTTAAGCTTTGAAGACCAATTTATTGCTAAACGACGACCTGCAGTTCGAAGAAGCCGTGCAGTCGGTGACCTCGGTGATTTTGCGCGGGATTGGGCTGACGGCTTAAGTGAACTAAGTGCTCTAACTAATCTGAATAGGGGGTAATGATGGACAATATCGGACAGCCTGTCATCGGTGCTGGCGCTATTCTTGTCCGGCCTGACGGAGCAGTGCTGCTTGGCTACCGCGATAAGCCCGGCGAGCCGCCAAGCTGGTGTTTGCCGGGTGGACATGTTGATGCGGGAGAGTCATTTGAAGCGGCGGCTGTTCGTGAAATTGCCGAAGAAACGGGGATTTCCGATCTGCGGCGCCCAAAGTTGCTGGCGATAACCCAGAACTTGAATAGCGCCGTCTCTATAGTGACAGGGGCAGTACTTGCCAACGTAGAGCAGGAAGCTGAGGCATTAGTGCTTGAGCCGGAAGTATTCACTCAATGGCGCTGGTTCCGTCCTGGTGCGCTTCCCATGCCGTTATTCCCGGCCAGCCAAGCGGTACTTGCCCACTGGCAGGGCCATGAGCCGCCCGTCGGCTGGCTGACGTATCCCATTGCTTCAGTAGCGTGAATCTTGCTATGTAGAGAGCAAGCTTTCCATCGGTACCGACGTCTCAAACTTATGCCGCTTACGCGACAGTAACGTGCGGAACTTACGCAGGTTGTCGTCGCCATAGAGTACTTGGTCGCAGAAGCGGTCGTACTCATCTAAATCAGCCACCGTCACAATCAATACAAAATCACACTCGCCGGTTACCTGATAGCATTGCTTCACTTCAGGGGCGCTTAGCGCGGATTTTAAAAAGCGCTGGTAGAGCAACTTGTTATCCCGCTCCATCGTCACCTCCACCACCATATGCAGGCTGTAGTGGTTCACTGATTCCGGACACCAACGTAGGTGGTAATATCACCACCATAAGCGAGGTGTCAGATGACCAGGAAACGACGATCTTTTACGCCAGAGTTCAAACAGGAAGCTGCCTGTCTGGTG
>NZ_JAMXSI010000008.1:0-206536 GCF_024124705.1 Halomonas sp. Mc5H-6 | reverse complement strand
CGCCTAAAAGGCGGGAAACGGGCAAAAAACACACACATAACGGGAGAAGCGTGTCTGAATCTTTGATTTTTTGTCGACTCAAACCGCGATTGGCGATAATCGGCAGTTATTCAGACCTTCCCTAGCATGCTAAAGGAAAAAATATTAGAAATTAGATCAGACCCTGAGCAAGAAAAATCCGATTATGAATTGATACTAGATAGAATTCGGCAGCTTCAGACAAAAGTCGTCCAGGCGACCGAGGACGAAGTCAAAGTGATCGAAAGTGAAGTATCCGAGTATTTGAGCAAGTTATTTCCTAAACACCAAATAAAATTCGATGCAAAGCCAGAAGCTGATCTTGAAGGAGCATATCAGCCCTTCAAAGGTAATGCGGATCTTCTTATGGGGCCAGAAGACGGTTATTTTAGTACTATTGAGCACCAAGGGAGTGGTGCAAGGAGAACTTTGTTATGGGCAACATTAAAATACTTATCTGAATCTCAGGATAAAAAGGGTTCTCGACCACATGTGCTATTGCTGGATGAGCCTGAAATATGCCTGCACCCTTCCGCCATTCGGGAGGCTAGGTCGGTCCTTTATGATCTACCAGAGAGCGGTAATTGGCAGGTTATGATCACATCGCACTCTCCAATATTTATAGATTTGTCGAAAGATAATACGACCATAATCAGAGTGTTTCGAGACGAAGACAGTGAGGTTAAGAGTACAACATTATATCGTCCTGAAAGAGCCAAGCTGGACGAAGATGATAAAAGAAATTTGAAGTTGATGAATGTCTGCGATCCTTATGTCCATGAGTTTTTCTTTGGCGGAAGACAAGTCATTGTTGAAGGGGACACTGAATATACAGCTTTCTCGATGTTAAAAGAGTTCTACCCAGAGGAATATGGTGATGTTCAGATCATCAGGGCAAGGGGGAAAGGAATTATTCCGTCAGTAGCCAAAGTGCTTAAACAATTCTCTAAGTCGTTTTGCATTCTTCACGATACCGATGAGGAGCTTACGGCTAATGGGAAGAAAAATCCCGCCTGGGGCATGAATAATACTATCGCAGACTTACAGGAAGAGGACGGAAGTGTAAATCTCGTTGCTTGCAAGACCTGTTTCGAAACGGCTCTTTTCGGGGAAGAAGTAAAAAACGAGAAGCCATATAATGCGCTAGTGCGGATTAGAGAGGATGACAATGTTCGCGCAAAAGTAAAAGCTTTGCTCGATTACCTGATTGGTGTGGAGGGATCGGTTCTACCAGAGAACTGCATACACTGGGTGGCCGTTGAGGAGCTGGCTTAACAATCGGCTGCACGGCGACCAATTTTCCGCCGCTCTGTGGCTCCAAGCCGGCGCGTGAGCCGGGCGTTATGTAGAATAGGGGGGGGGGCGCGATCATGTCATTCAAGAAGATCATTGATAATCATGAAAGAGATAAGGAGATTGAGCGAGATGAGCAGGAACGCAAGGTTGCTGCGTGTAAAGAGGCGGATGCGAAGTTTCTCTCGGACTTTGATGAAGCAGTAGAGGGGGTTGCAAAGCCGATCTTTGGAAGGTTCGTTAAGGACGTGCAGGAAGCGGGTTACAGTGCAGAGATGAAAGAAGGAGTCGACGGACGGGGCAATCCGTACCTGGAAGTTCGCTTCTTGCCGGAGACGGTTGCGAAACCGAACCCTTCCGACTATGCAGTATTCGTCTTAAAGGGTGATGCGTCAGCTGAAAAGGTAGAGCACAACGCGTACTATGATCAGCGAAGAGGCGGCGATAGTGGAGTTGAAAGGAAGTCATTCGGGCTACCTTCAATTAGGCCTGAGACGGTAGAAAGGCATTTGGAAAGCTTTCTCAAGAAGGCGCTTGAAAGTCGAAATGCATAACGTTATGTCTATTAGGAGAGCAGAGTTTGAATCTCCCAGAAAAGCTCTATAAATACGAGGCTTTCACCGTACAGTCCCTTCTCAACCTCAAGAACCAGGTCGTATATTTTGCGCCACCCTCTGGCTTTAACGACCCATATGATTGCGCTCTGAGGGCTGATGTCGAGGAGATAAGGCCAGACGAGATCGAGAAGTTTAGGTCGATCTATCTAGCCAAGTATTGGCCTGATCATGTGAAGGAAGCATTAGAGTCAAAGGCTCCAGATGAGCTGAGGCCTATGCTTATGAGGGTGGCTAGAGCGGCTTGTGAAGATGTCATCGAAAGATTCATTGAGAGCAGGGGTGTTTCCTGTTTTTCTGAGGTAAACGACGAACTGCTCATGTGGGCCCATTATTCGGACAAATACCAGGGGGTCTATTTAGAGTTTGACACAAGCACTGAGCTTTTTAAAAAAGCAAAAAAAGTGCAATACGTAGACGAGATGCCCAAGCTGAACGCGTTGAGTGTTTTCACGGATGGAAAACGAGGTGAAGTCCTTGATCTTTTTTGCACAAAATCTACTGCTTGGAAATATGAGCGTGAATGGCGGGTTTTGCATAGTGAGGCTGGCACTGCATACACATATCCTGCGGAAATTCTAACCGGTATTTATTTCGGCCCGAATATAAGTAGAGATGTTTTGGAGGTTATATGCTTGGTGCTGAAGGGGCAAAACCCAAGCGTGAGGTTTTGGCAAGGGGAAATAAGCCCTTCTACGTTCAAAGTAGAGTTCAAAGAGTTCACTTATATCTCGCACCTAGAAGCCCAGAATACCGACATGCCGACATAACAATTCGCGTAAGGCGGACGTCCCTGACGGGTTGCCGCTTCGCTCCGCGTTAGATTTCCGCAGGAATGTTGAATGAAGCATTGGACTGAGCCCAATGGGATATTCCTGATTCAAATTCCAACAGAGTGGCAATACCTCAACCCTGTTGTGGAAGGCGAAGAAGAAAAGTCCCCATACAACTTTCAGCCCTATGAAAACGCCAACGGGTGTTTTCAGATTAGCCGTTATCCACTAGGGGAAATAGCACCTAGACTTGCAGATGAGTATCCGAATGGTGTGCCAGAGCTTATATGGCGACCTTCCAGGATGGATGATTCAGATTTCTGTGTTCACATGTTCTATGGGATTTCAGCAGATCAGGCTTTAATCGGTAAATATATCCATGATGCAAGCCTTGATAGCGATGAAAAAATAAATGAAGAACTCCGCTTAGTTGATAAAATTTTAAAATCTGTGGTTATTGTCCCTTCTGAAGATCGAAAGCTCGCCTCTGATATGGAAAAGTTTGATCGATTCCAAGGGGCTTTGGCTGCATCGTACGACCTTCTGGATAACGCGATAGAATCAGGTTCATTTGTGGAAGTGGTTGCCGTTTCTGCAAATCAGATTGATGCCTTTCTAAGGTTGAGTATAGTTATCACCATCCAACTGAAGAACCAGACGGACGAGGTCCCAATAAAATATCTTTTCCAGGCAGAAGCTGAACGAGGCTTGATGGAGCGAAAAATATATGATGATGCTCTTAAATATAATGTCATTAAATACAATGACCACAAAGAGTTGAATTCATTGTATAAGTTAAGGAATCGCGTGATACAAAGATATATCATATCTAACATAAAGACCCGCGACTTACCTAGCATTGCACTCAGATATATTGATGCGTGTGATAAAGTGCGCTTGATACTACGAGATCTTGAGAATAAACAAAAGGATTGTCAGTATGGCGTTTACGGAAAGAAATTCATGAAATTTTCCAAGCCTGATGATGCGGCAATAAAAAGGTTATTTGCTGATGTGAATGATAAGCACCTTATCCGTAAATTCGCGAGGAAGGTCACGAATGATTGAATCTAACAAATGCAGGCAAGGGACGCTCCTGACGTCGCGCCCATGCTGCTGGCGTTATAACCGAATGGAGCTCTCGTGCTAGAAATACCTGCTTGGTTTATCTCTTTTTGTACAGCCCTTTTAGCTGCCTTTCTAGGGTCTATGCTCGCGATTTGGAAGTTTAAAAAGGAAAAGGTGTGGCAAGAGAAGTATCAGGCCTACCAGGACATCCTATCCGCTCTGGAAGCTATGGTTCTGTGGGCAAATGAAACCTACTGCAGACAAAAGATGATTCCAACGAAGGGGACCCAGGCTATAGAAGGAGGAAACTGGCCGAGTTTTTCGGAAGCTCGTAGGGTCATAGCTAAAACAACCTGTATCGGTAGTTTACTTTTGCCGGAGAAGGTAATTGAGGAATTAGTGGCTTTAGAAGGTGATCTTTGGAATGAAAATTTTAGAGCGGACGAGGAGCGCTTCTATTACCCAAATACTTTTGAAGAGTCAGAAGCCATTGCTGAGCATGCAGAGAATGTCGAGAAACTAGTGAAACCGAGGCTAAAGGCAGTAATCGGGTATGCTAAGAAAGATCTCAGCTAGTTATAACAAGGCGTACCAGTTCGCCGCCGCAAGCGGCGGCAGGACACTCGCAAGCTCGCGCCTCTGTACGCAACGTTAGGCAGTAAAAAGTATGGACACATGGGTGCAAATTCTTGAAGTGGTGATTTGGCCGGTCACGATTATTTTCGTGGTAGCTCTGATGCGTGCGCCCTTGTCAAAACTGGTGCCGACACTTAAAAGGCTGAAGTTCAAAGACCTGGAATTAGAATTCGAGCGAGAAGCGAGCAAGATCCTCGCGGAAGTAGAGCGTGATCTGCCGGAACCGGAACGTACGCCGGATGTTGTAGCAGAGCCGGGCCCCGAAATTAGATTCAAGCGCGTTGCGCCGGAACCTACAGATCTCGTTTTACGAACTTGGGGCGAACTGGAGGCCGTCATCCGAAATCTGGTCGGCCATAATTCCTACGAGAAAATTAGTGTAGGGTCGTTGGTGAAGAAGCTTGCCGATTCCGGCAAAGCCAATGAAGAAACTATCCGGGTCATTTTAGATCTCGCGGCACTAAGAAACCGTGTTGCGCATGCTGAATCGGAAGTAATTTCCAACGAAATGGCCTCTGCGTATGCCAGCTCGGTCCGCAGGGTCGCAGCAGTACTCGGTGGCATAGATGCCTAACCAAGTGTTCCAGTTCGTTCCGGGCCGGACGGCCCTATACCGGACAGCCTTGTCGCCGCTTCGCTCTGCCAAGGCTGCCGCTGAACAACGGCGTTAGATGCCCATGAGAAGGATAAGTGCCGAAATGAAGGCCGCGCTCAGGGAAACACTGTGTGGCGACTCCAGAGGCGTAAAGAAAGGTACGTTAAACACCCTCGTGCTACGTGGCCTAATAGAGAAGAATGGCAAGCTCACTACTGAGGGCTGGAGGAGTGCGGTTGAGAGCCTGAGACTTCCCGAGCAGTGTGCCCATCTCGGGCTTCCATTTGAGCAGATCGACGGGATTCAATTCGGCAAAGAGCCGGAACGAATTGCTTGGAAGCATTATATTCAGCAGGGATACGAAGGGGCGTATTGTGAAGGAGGACCCATTCTCCTCATTATTCGCGCGGCAGCATTAGACGTACTCGCGGAGCTCAATCCGTTCGGCTCCCGGGAAGACGCTTGCAATAGATTCACAGAAGCCCAGCTTAAGATTCATGAAAACTATATTCCCGCGATTGCTTCCGCGGTGGAGAAGGCTGACCTGAGTTCTGTAGTTCGAGGCTTTCGGGAAATCTATCGCTCGTTGATGGTCAAGGAAGCCTATCCTGGGCTAACTGAGAACGCGATATCAGCAATTTTCTCTACCTTGGGTAGCAGCGCCCTTCGTGCGATCACAGAGGCAATAGCGGAAGATCCATATCAATATCGTGCCGGCTGGCCAGATTTGACGCTCACCAAGGATGGCAAGATGTTGTGGGTAGAGGTAAAAACAACGGACAAACTCCACATGAGCCAAATCATCACCATGAGCAAGATGAAGCCGCTGCTCCCTGGCAGGCTAATGGTTGCGCAGCTCACTAAGGCATAAAACACGGTGGCTGGGCATCTAACAAGTTGCAGCAGTGCGCGGCCGATGGCCGCTGGACGTCCCTGACGGGCCGCCGCTGTGCTCAACGTTAAACTTTTTGCCGCTCCCTCGTAGGCTATGATGTAATACGTTGTAGTCGTCAAATTCGAGGATATAGCCATGAGTGTCACCACAGTTCGCCTTCAAGCTGACGTTGAGCAGCATCTGGAGGCCATCGCCAGCAGGTTGCACAGGAGCAAAGGCTGGGTGATTAACCAGGCGCTTGCGGAATACATAGAAAAGCAGCAGCTTGAGCAAGAGCGTTGGAATCAAACATTAGAGGCAATGGAGTCTGCTGCCCAGGGCAAGGTTGTTGATGCCAGCGAGGTTCACAGCTGGCTCAAGAGCTGGGGGACCGAAAACGAACAGGACGCGCCGGGGTCAGGTAAGTGAAACTGGTTTACACGGACGAAGCCATTGATGATTTGATACGTCTCCGGGAGTTTATTGCGGTGCATAACCCGACGGAGGCAGCCAGGATAGCTTCAGACCTGGTTGGTAAAATCGAATTACTTCCAGACTTCCCCAACATGGGCACGCCTGTTGAAATGGCACCGGTGCCTGACTCTATTCGAGATATGGTTTTCGGAAAATACGTCGTTCGATATTCGCTTCATACCAGTGCCATCATTATTCTCCGGGTATGGCATGGCCTTGAGGGTGAGCGATAGCAATTTAACCCAACGCGGCACTTGGACGCCCTTGTCTCCGCTTCGCTGCCCCAAGGCCACCGGTGCGCTCTGCGTTAGCGCCTCAGGTGCGACGGTTGGCGTTCACATCATCCGCAAGCCAAGCCTTGATCAGCGATTGGTAGGGCACCCGCTTGTTAGCTTCGATTTTGATCCGATCAAGCAGGGTTTCCGGCGACGCCCTTTACATTACGCCCTCGGCTCCATTTCATGGGCGCGCATGCTGCAGGCATTGGGTGGTCGTCTAATAGGAGAATTGGATGTCTATTGATCCGATTGCAGTATGGGCGAATATGAAGTTGAAAATCTGGCCTGAACGGTACTGGATGTTAGAGCTAGGAGATGTATCCGCCTCTGATGCTGCTAGCGTGTTTGTCGAATGTGATGGCCGCTATAGCTGTTTGATTCGCGACCAAGCGGGTGTGTCGGCGATTGTCGAGGAAATAGCATTTGAACGCTTAAAATCCGAAGTCCCTGTCAGGGGTTACTTCGGTCCGTTCCGTGTCGTTTCAACGGATGGAGACCTTCCATTCGACGTCATCGGATTCCTTCGTCCTGTTTTAGAATTGCTAAATAATGAAGGGATCAAGGCAGGCCCTAATGCGGTGCAGTGTTTGATCACCTATTCATTTACGAACGGGATGTTGAGCGTGCAAACGCTCTGCTAGAGAATTTTATTAGTAAGGCCCGGGATCAATGACCCTGCCCCTCTACCATGGTTATAAAATAATCAACTTTGTTGGTGCGTGATGCGCAACGCGCTATAATGATCCTCATGATCAAATCATTCCGCCACAAAGGACTGAAGCGGTTCTACTCCACCGGTAGCACGGCGGGCATACAGCCTGACCATGCCGATAAGCTGCGTATGCAGCTAGCTGCTCTGGATACCGCCTCGTCGGTGGAAGACATGGACATTCCCGGTTTTCGGCTTCATCCCTTGAAAGGTAAAGACAAAGGACGGTGGTCGATTCGGGTTAACGGAAATTGGCGCATGACGTTCGAGTTTCGGGACGGCAACGCTTACATTCTTGATTATGAGGATTATCACTAATGACGATGCATAACCCGCCGCATCCTGGTGAATTCATTCGGGAGGTATACCTGGAACCTTTTGGTATCAGTTCTCGTCAGTTGGCTTCCAGTTTAGGCGTCTCGCCCTCTACGCTGTCACGATTGCTCAAAGGGAATAGCGGTATCAGCCCTGAAATGTCTTTACGTCTGTCGAAGGTTCTCGGGCGCACCCCAGAAAGCTGGCTTGCAATGCAGGATATGTATGACCTATGGATGGCTCGTGGCACGCTTAATTTGGACGATCTTCACCCTTTGGATTTTGAAGCCGCTTAACGAAAGCTACTCCTGAGTTCTAGAGAGATCACCAACAAACCATGAACTTACTCTTCCTCGGCACCTCCGCCGGTGTGCCCACCAAAAACAGAAACGTCGCCGGGGTCGCGTTGCGCGAGAGCAAGGGGAAGGGCTGGTATCTGGTCGATTGTGGTGAGGGCATCCAGCATCAGGTGTTGCACACGAAGCTCTCGCTGAATGCATTGAAAACCATCCTGATTACCCACGTGCACGGCGACCACTGCTATGGGCTGCCGGGCCTACTGGCGAGTGCGGCCATGAACGGCCGGACGGAGCCGCTGACCATTGTGGCGCCCGCAGGCATCAAGGCATGGCTGGACGCCACCTTTGAGGCCACCCAGCTATCGTTACCCTTCGCCTTGGAATTTGTCTATTCTGATGATCTGCCAAGCGTTGAGTTTGAGAACATCGCGGTTGCTACCCACAGGCTTTCACATCGGGCGCCGTCCTATGCCTATGAGTTGACGGAGCGAAAGGTGGACGCTGCACTGGACGTCGATAAGCTAGAGCAAAAGGGGATTCCCAGAGGGCCTTTGTGGGGGCAGTTGAAGCAAGGGATGGATATTGAATTTGCGGGCGAGCGATTAAAAGGCCGTGACTTCCTGATCTCCAAACACAAACCAAGAAAGGTGGTGATCGCCGGGGACAATGACCAGCCCGACTTGTTGTCGGAAGCATGCGCCGAGGCGCAGGTACTGGTGCATGAAGCGACTTACACTGAAGCCATGGCCGAAAAGGCCGGTGACTTTGGGCATAGCTATGCCAAGCAGGTCGCCACGTTTGCCGAGTCGATACAGCTCCCCAACCTGGTGCTGACGCATTTCAGCCCCCGCTACCAGCTCAACCCCCATGCGTCGCCGTCCATTGAGGACATCCGCAAAGAAGCTCAAAGCGTCTATTCTGGTTCGCTTTACTTGGCTAGGGATTTTAGTGAATACACCCTGGATAAAGCGGGTCACTTTGCTGATATAGAGGGCGAGTAGCGTTCTGCGCTGGTTGCGTTTATGCGTTTCATGGTACAAGCCAGGGCTTGGCGTTGTTTGCGCCCTGATGATCGAACCCAGCAAGGAGAGCCCTTATGCAAAAGGTGAGAATCGACCTGGTCTCTGATGTCGCCTGCCCTTGGTGCGCGATCGGCTACCGGCGCTTGGAGCAAGCGTTGGAAATACTAGATGGCGAGATCGACGTTGAACTCCACTGGCAGCCCTTCGAGCTCAACCCGGACATGCCGCCCGAGGGCGAGCCGATTCTGGAACACTTATGCCGCAAGTACGGCAAGGATGCTGCCAGCATGGCGCAATCCCAGCGCGAGATTATGGCAGTGGCCGAAGAGCTTGGGCTGAATTTTCGTGGCGCCCAGGAGCGTCGGGCGAACAATACGTTTGATGCCCACCGTGTGCTTGCGTGGGCCGCAACGCAGAACCTGGAGACGCCCCTGCAGTTGGCGCTGTTCGATGCCTACTTCGGTGAGGCGAAAAACCCTTCAGATCCCACTGTTCTGCGGGAGAAGGCTATCGAGGTTGGGCTTGACGGGGACGTAGCCGAGGCCATCGCCCGTTCCGATCAGTACGCGGACGAAGTTCGTGCGGCAGAACAGCGATTCATGGAAGCAGGCGTGAGTGCGGTCCCAGGATTCATTCTCGAAGGGCGCTACCTGATTTCGGGTGCCCAGCCCGCCGACGTGCTTGTCGATGCGCTTCGTCAGGTGGCCGAGGAAAACGCTAGCCGCTAATGTTTCGGTGGCTCCGGCCTGAGTTGCGCTCAATCAGGCTGGTTCATATCGCAACGTCTTAAGCGCAGGCTTCAAGACGCAAAGCCAGCGCTCAATCAATTACTCCAAAAACGCCCGCAGCGTATCGCTGGCCTGGTCGATGAAGAGTACACCGTTCAGGTGGCCGCGGTTGCCTTCCAGGGTTTCAAGCGTCACTTCTGTGCCGTCTGCTTCAATCAGCTCGGCGGTGTGGCGCACGCCTTCTGGGGCGAAGACGAGGTCACTCTCGCTGTAAAGCATCAACGTGGGCGCATCGATGGCGGCAAGCCCTTCCTCTAACGAGTCGCCGTGGCCGGTCATAAAGGCCTGGTTGGCCTGCACCAGATACAGCAGATGGTTGGCATCGGAGGTTTCGGCGCGTGCGGCGGCGATTTCATCCAGCGTTTGCTCTATCGCATAGCGGGCATTGATATCTCGAGCCGGGTCGCGGTCTTCGTCAGCCCAGTCGCGGTTAAAGGTGTCGTTGGCCCACTCCCAGTGGTTGGCATTGAGCGTGACCAGCTTGAGCGCTTCTTTAAGCCCTTCGATGGGCGGCTCGCCGTCGTAGTAGTCGCCTTTGTTCCAGTTGGCATCCAGGCGAATCGGTGCGCCCCAGGCGCTCAGGGTTGCCAGCAACCAGGGGTCGGCCACCCCGCCGCCGATCACGGGAATCAGGCGCTCGACCCGGTCAGGGTAGGCGCTGGCCCACTCAAAGGCCTGTAGCGCACCCATCGAGGCACCCATTACCGCATGCAGCGATTCAATGCCCTGACTTTCCAACAGCTCGCGCTGTACCTCGACAAAGTCACGAATGGTCACCACCGGGAAGTCCATGCCCCAGGGTTCGCCGGTATCCGGGTTGATCGAGGCAGGCCCGGTGGTGGTGACATTCGGGTCGTGGGCGTTGAGGTTGACCAGCGTATCCGAGGCAATGATGTAGTACTCATCGGTATCCAGCGGTTTGCCGGGGCCGATGATGGCGTCCCAGTAGCCGGTTGGTTCGCCCTCGGTCTCATAGCGGCCGGCGGCGTGGCTGGTGCCGGAGAAGAAATGGGTAATCAGAATGGCGTTATCGCGGGCCTCGTTTAATTCGCCGTAGGCCTCCCAACCCACGCTTACTTCGGGGATTATTTCTCCCCCTTGGGTGGTGAAGTTTTCTAGCTCGAAGGTCTGCTTTTCAACTAGGCCGTCCCAAGCCATTAGTGATGAAGAGGCAATTAGGCCGATGCTGATAAACGCTGACGTTAGCAGAGGATGCCGTTGAATAAGCGCCATAAGTTCTCCTGCGATAAGGGATCATTGTGATTGTTGTTGACCATTTGCAATGGCCTTCCTCACAGCCTAGCCATTTTTAACGCATTTTGAAGGGGTTAACCCTTAGGCTTTCTGTTGGGTTTAGTGGGCAGGGGGCGCTTGATGATGTGAAGGCTAAGTGTGAGGTACCGGATGATTAAATTATTCCGCCACAAACTACTGAATTGGTTCTATTCGGCTTGCAGCACAGATGACATACAGTTTTATTACGCGAGGAAGCGGCGTAAGCCGCTCGCAGGGTTGAACACTGCTATGTCAGTGGAAGACATGAGCATCCCTGTTTGTCGGCATCATCTGATAAGGGGTAAAGGTAAAGAGCGGTAGTCGATTAGTGTTAACGGAAATTGGCGCATGACTTTCGAGTTTCAGGGACGCAAATCCCAGGCGTTATGTGGGTAACTGCTTGGCCTTGGACATAAATTTAGGGCATGTGGCGTTGCACCGGGGAGAGGACATGAACAATTATAAAGCTAAAAAATTTATAAAACTCGGAACGGCCATCCGATATCTTAATGATGTTAAATATAAGATGGGGGCGAGCGGCACGCCTGAACCTCTCTGGAACGATCATGTGATCGACAACATACGCATTGTTCTAGATCTAACGAAAGAGCTCAAACTTTCGGGAACACTTGATGCCGGAGCCTTCGGCAAGCTCAGTAAAATGCACTCAATGCTTAAAGAAGCGAGTAAGTCCAGTCCGGACCTTACTATGCCGCAAGCCGAGGAGCTTCATGAACTTGCTCGACGGATCCGGGAGTCACTGCTTGCGGAAGGGAATAATCGAGTCGTCTACTATCTCGATGAGACAGAGGTCGCGGCTGTAACCTCACCTGGCTGGCCGAAGGAATTGACACTTGGTCTTGTCGGAAAAATGCCGTTGAGCATCGTGGCTTGGCTGCTCAGTCTGACTTTTGCTGCTTTCGGCCTTGGAGTCATAGCATCTGAGGCGGGGTGGTATGGGTGGGTAAAAGAGGCAATTAGCCCTCAAGCGCAGAATGGAGCAGAGCGTTCAGGTGACGCCTCATCGGATGGCGGGTAGCAAGCCGTAAAAAGTAGACTCCAATCCAGGTACTTGGCATAGCCCGCGCCAGCGCCTCTTAATCCAGTTCAGCCCGTTTGGTTGATCATCATGCGCTTGGCGAAAGGGAACCGTTAGGCTTGATATCGCCCAGCTGGTGCAGCGGTTATTGTAATGCATTGCCGGGCGAGGCGTCATTGGAGACGTTACAGCGGTGGTTGGTGGGTGCTTACTGTTAGGCTTAGTCGGTGATATGCGTTTCTGGCTGGAATGCGTGCTCATCTACCCATTTCGCTAAATCACCCAGCGCCTTCATAGCTCCTGTCTTAGTGTAATCTCGGGGCCAAGCACTCAAAGTCTGCCATCGCCCCGCAACTTCAGGCCAAGTGTCATTGCCATGGCCGTCTCTGTACCAAGCAAGGTCTGGGTGTTTGGTGATAGGAGTTACCTTCAGAAATGCTTGCTCGATTCTTTCCAACCAGGGGTCATTGCTTTCCTGACTTTCCAAATATGCCCGTACCTCAAAGCCGATGCTTTCATCGCCTTCTGATTCTGCCGACGGGTAATATATCAAGCACACCTGAGAGCCTTTCCCATTATTTTCACCCCAAGTGTGAGGGAAGAAGCGCCAAACTCTTGTCTGATCTCCCCAATCCTCCGGCTTTTTATTGGTGCTAATCTCGGTCGTGTCTATCTGCAATGCAGTAGCAATATGGCTTTTACCTTCCGTCATCAATTCATTGTCGAGTTGTTTCAGACGTTGGGATGCTTCGTATAAATCATTGAAATGCTTCAACGAAAAATCCAGTTCGTCTTTTGTCATTGTCTTTTCTTCCGTTGGATGGGCGAGAGAGGTGAGGTGCTGCAACAACTCTTGGTAGAAAATTTGCCATTTGGTCTGATTAGATGGGGCTACGTCTTGCCCGTACAGCTCATAGGCTGAGGCCAATACTTCCGAGTAAGATAGCGTCGGCCAGCCAGCGTTATTGGCGGGTGCCCAAACGCTTTTCTTAACGTCATTCGGGCATAAAACGCACTTGTAGACTTTAACCTCATAGCTGTTCAGCAAGTCGTCATAGGCATAAAACGGGTTATTCTCCGCTGAAGCCCATACTTTATGCTCGATACCCAATACAAAGTCGTTTCCCGAAACCACCAGGTCTAGGCGCTTGGTCGAAGCGCTTTCGACATTCCAGCTCCCTGCTTCCCGCTCGGTAGTGACTGCTTCCCAGTCGATGCGCTGTAGGGGCTCATGATCGAATCGCTCTTTACGAAAGAGTGCATGCAACACGGCCTTGGCCATCCAGCGAGGAGCCCCTGGGTAACCACCCATAAAGAAGGCCATCAAGTCAGATAAGCGATTCTCATGCTGGCCAGGTCCTGCAACGGAAAACAAATTGGGTGTGGCTGGTTCTGGTTTGGGCAGAAGTGCCAGTTTTTCAAAAAAACGCTCCAATGCTGCCAAATCAGTCGACTCTAAATGCATGAATTAATCCTAAATAATTTTAAACTGATTCAATGCATTAGCTTGCTGCATCATCATCCGCTTGTCGAGCTGAAGTCGCCGAGTCTCCCCGTACCGGGCATGATCGCAAAGCACGCTATCCGGTTTTCTTTCTAGCCCGGTGCGCAGCTGCTTTCATCCGGTTACCGCAAGTAGCCATGCTGCACCAGCGGCGGCGGTGGGACTTTGTTTGGTCGTGGAAGAGTAGAACGCAGTCCGAGGCTTCACACTGTTTGACGAGCTGCAGGTCTTCCTCGGTAAGCAACTGAACCAATGACGCCGCGACAGGCTGCAACAGGCTTTCGCTATCCATGTTGCGCTTATCGATTTTTTTCTGAAACACCGCCTCTGTTGGCTCCCATTCAATTTTCTCTACTGGGCAACCCTTTTCCAGAACGTGATTCACCACGGCGGGATCTGCGGCGCATCCCTGTTGGGCCGAGATGAGAAGGTCGCGCATGTTGTCGCGCAATTCCCGAGCCAGCTTGGTTATCCCCGCCGGTGGCGTTTCACAAAGGTCCGTCAAAACACCCGCCTGTTGAAGCCAGGCAATGACACTGCTGTCGTCATCCAGGCATTCCTGGCGTTCTTCCCCCACGCCAAATTGTGTGTTGATGAAGTCGAGAGCGAGATTGCTGGCGATGAACGGTGGCGCAATATTTGATGACATTTTGAGTAACCTCTAAATATATTCTTAAAAGGTTACTATAGTTATTTGTAACCTTCAAAAATGTTTATTAATGGTTACTAAGGAGGTCGTCGATGACATATGAAGCTACAAACTCAACCACGCGGCAGGTTCACTATCGTTTCGAGAAAGTGGGCGATGTCGATGTTTTCTATCGTGAAGCGGGGGATCCGGCGGCGGCGACGGTGCTTTTGCTGCACGGGTTCGCTGCTTCCTCGTACATGTGGCGCGATGTGATTGAGGCGCTTGCCGATGGCTATCACGTTGTCGCACCGGATTTGCCAGCCTTTGGTTTTACCCAGTCACCGGCGCGCGGTGAATACGAGTACACCTTTGCCAACCTGACGAAGACGATCAATCAATTTACCGAGCAATTGAACCTTGAGCGCTACGCCATTGCCGTTCATGACTATGGCGCGCCGGTTGGCTGGCGTTTGGCGGTGGCCCACCCGTCAAAGATCACCGCGATCATTTCGCAAAACGGCAATGCGTATGAGGAGGGGCTTTCACAAGGGTGGGCGCCCATCCGCAAGTATTGGAACGACCCTTCACAAGCGAATCGCGATGCGCTCAGCGACTTTCCGACCCCGGCGTCCATCAAATGGCAGTACGTGGAGGGGGTAAGTGATACAAGTGTCGTAGCACCGGATGCCTATACGTTGGAAGGGGCGCATATTTCTCAACCTGGGATGGCGGATATCCAGCTCGACTTATTGTTGGACTACGCTTCCAACGTAGCGAAGTACCCCGAGTTTCAGGCCTATTTTCGGGCGTATCAGCCGCCGTTGCTCGCCGTCTGGGGGAAGCATGATCCATTCTTCCTGCCGCCGGGGGCTGAAGCCTGGAAGCGCGATATCCATCAGGCGGACATTCGCTTTTACGACACGGGGCACTTTGCCCTGGAGACCCACGGCGATGTCATTATTCCGGTGATTCGTGAGTTTCTGGATAACCACCTGAAGGGATAGCGTGAAGGGATAGAGGGAAGCAACAGGTTAGCCTCTGTTCCAAGCTGGGCATCATCTACGAGGCCAAGCTCAACCGCTTGGCCTTCTTTGTGAAATGTCGTTGTGCTTATCAGCGCCTAGCGCCGTTTGAACGGATTCAGCCCGTTGGCCTGCTGCATCATCATGCGTTTGGCGAAGGGGATGCGCTCGGCGATATGCAGGCTGAGATCACCCAGTTGGCGCAGCGGCTTGGCGCCGGTAAACAGATGGTGGAAGCTGTCGGTGGCGGCAATCATCGCCTGGTTAGCCGCCCGGCGCTGGCACTCGAAGCGCAGTAGGTTGAGGTAGTCGCCTGGGTCGCGGCCTTGAATGATAATCTCGGCGAGCGTGTCGGCGTCGTGCAGGCCGATGTTCAGTCCCTGGCCTGCCAGTGGGTGAACCACGTGGGCGGCGTCGCCGATCAGCGCCAGGCGTTTGCCGATGTAGCGTTTGGCGTGCTGGCGTTTGATGGGGAAGCTGGCGCGCGCCACGATGCGGGTGAGCTTGCCCAGCCGCTCGGGGAAGGAGTCTTCGATGGCTGTCTTGAGCGCGTCATCGTCCAGCTTTTCCCGTGTCTTGGTGGCCTCGTCGCTGTCGTACCACACAAGTGATGCGCGCTGGCCGGGCAGTGGGAGCATGGCCAGGGGGCCGGTGGGGGTGAAGACCTGCCAGCTGACATCCTGCTGGGGCAGCTCGGTTTCCACGTTAATGATCATCGCCCGCTGGTGGTAGTCGTAATGGGTGACGCCAATGCTGGCTAATTCGCGCAGGGTGGAACGCGCACCGTCGGCACCGACGATCAGCGCGGCGGTTAGCGTCTTGCCGTTATCCAGCTCGAGCAGGCGCGCATCGCCCGTGGTCAGGGTGCTTACCGGGGCGCACTGGGTATAGCAGGTCACGCCGGGGAGGTCGGCCAATCGCTGCCAAAGGGCGTACTGGAGCGTGCGGTTTTCGACAAAGATGCCGAAGTCTTCCATACCGCTGTCGGCCGCAGAGAAAAGCGAGTGGCCGGTGCCATCCTGATTGGCCACGTCGATGTGCCGGAAGGGGCAGCAGCGTTCCTCGGGCAGGTGGGCACCGCTGGCATTGATAAACTTAAGCGAGCGCGCATTCAGCGATGAGATACGCAGGTCGTAGTCGCCCTCGGGCGCTGCGGGGGCATCGCCTTGTTCGATCAGCCCTACCGATTGGCCCGCATTGCCCAGCCGGGCCGCCAGTGCGGCGCCGACCATGCCGCCGCCAACAATAATGACATCATGATCCCGCATCGTCCGTTGATCAGACCCTTGCATAAGTGGCTCCTCGGATAAAAAGCTTGGCACAGAGTAGGCGTTGCCGTTGTCATACAGTATCGTCTAGCGAGAGCAAAATTGCCTAGGGGTGAACATTTGACGCAGGCAGTGGACATGACCAATAGCGTGACCCAGGCAGGTAAAGAACTGGCTGGCTTTATCGCGCGCTACCCAAAACTCTGGATTCTTACCGGCGCGGGCGTGAGCACCGACAGCGGGATTCCTGACTATCGCGATGCCGATGGCCAATGGAAGCGTTCACCGCCGGTTCAGCACGGCGATTTCATGGCCTCTCATGCGGTGCGCCAGCGCTACTGGGCGCGGGCGCTGGTCGGCTTCAAGGCGCTGAGCGGGGCCCAGGTGAGCGGTGCGCACAAGGCACTGGCCGCGCTGGAAGCCATGGGCTATGTGGAGATGCTGGTGACCCAGAACGTGGACCGCCTGCATCAGCGGGCGGGGTCCAAAAAGGTCATCGACCTGCACGGCCGGGCCGATACCGTCAGTTGCATGACCTGCGGCTACCATATGATGCGTCACGCCATGCACAGTGAGATGGCCCACCTCAACCCGCGTTTTGCCGCCCTGGATGCCGGTCATGCACCGGATGGCGACGCGGACCTGGAAACCGATTTTTCCGCCTTTAAAGTCTTCGACTGCCCGCGCTGCAGCGGGATTCTCAAACCGGACGTGGTGTATTATGGCGATGTGGTCCCGCCTGCTCGGCGGGTCGCCGCCCAGGCGGGGTTGCACAATGCGGAGGCGGTACTGGCCGTGGGGACGTCATTGATGGTCTATTCCGGCTACCGCTTCTGCCGCGAAGCGCATGGAATGGGCCTGCCCGTTGCCTCGCTATCCCTGGGCGTGACCCGCGCCGATGCCATGCTCACCCATCAGTGGCGCGCACCGTTAACGCCAGTGCTGGAGGAGGCGGTTCGTTGTCTGCGCGAGAATTAACGCGCCTTGGACACCCAAGGATTACCCTCCAACCATAGCCGCCAGGGGGCGTCGCGGTGCTCGGGGCTGGCGTAATCGATCCCCACGCGAGGCCCGGTCGCAATCGCGGCACTATGCGTGGCTCGGCTAATCCACAGCTTTCCAGTCTGGGTCATATCGTGGCCGTATAAGGCCTTATCAATACTAAGCGCACGGGTGAGCTTGCCCGGGCCATTGCTCAACTGCTTGCCCGGTGCCTGGCGGGTGGCCCGCATCGCCGCCTCGTTGACTGTAGGCTCCACGGCGCGAATTAACACCGCGCAGGGTGAATCTTCCGGCTCGGTGACCACGTTGAGCAGCCAGTGCATGCCATATACCAGATAAACGTAGGCGTGGCCCGCTGGCCCGAACATGGCTTCCGTGCGGGGCGAGCGGCGGCGGTGGGCGTGGCAGGCGGAATCCTCAGCACCGCAATACGCCTCTGTTTCCACAATCCTAGCGGCCAGTTGCTCCCCGTTGTCTTCACGCACCAGCCAGCAGCCGAGCATGTCTCGGGCGACCGTCAGGGTATCGCGGTTATAAAAATCCTGGGGCAGGGGCGTTAGCGTAGATTTATGGCTAGTCGGCATGGTTGGGAAGCTTTGTCTCGGCGTTTACTTGAGTAAAATGCTAGGGTATTGGGACATACCTTATTCGCTAGCACGTGGATCGTTTCATGCTGTCATTTGAACATCGTTATGCCACCTTACCGGAACCGCTCTGGATTGCCAGCCAGGCAACGCCGGTTGCCCACCCCGAGCTGATTGCGTTTAACACGCCGCTCGCCCGTGAGCTGGGCGCGCAGGACATCCCGGACGCCACCACGCTTGCCGAGTGGTTCAGCGGTAACCAGTTACCGCCCGGGGCCAAGCCTGGTGCCCTGGGCTACGCGGGCCACCAGTTCGGCAATTTTGTGCCGCAGTTAGGCGATGGCCGTGCGTTACTGCTGGGTGAAGTCGTCGATCAGCATGGCAAGCGCCGTGATGTGCAGCTCAAGGGCAGCGGCCGTACGCCGTTTTCCCGCGGCGGCGATGGCCGCTCGCCATTGGGGCCGGTGCTGCGGGAATATCTGGTCAGCGAGTTTATGGCCGCCGTGGGGATTCCTACCACCCGCGCGCTGGCGGCCGTTACCACCGGTGAGCGCGTGGTGCGCCAACTGCCCGAGCCGGGTGCGGTATTTACCCGCGTGGCCAGCAGCCATATTCGCGTCGGGACGTTTCAATTTATCGCTGCCCGCCAGGATGAAGCGGCGCTAAAGGCCCTGGCGGACCATGCCATTGAACGCCACTACCCGGAGGCTGCCAAAGCAGACGACCCCTACATGGCGCTGCTTGAGGCGGTGGTTGCCCGCCAGGCGGAATTGGTTGCCCGTTGGCTGAGCATCGGCTTTATTCATGGGGTGATGAACACCGATAACTGCAGCCTGGCGGGGGAGACCATCGATTATGGCCCCTGTGCTTTTATGGAGCAGTTCAATCCTCAGAAGGTGTATAGCTCCATCGATGAAGGCCGCCGCTATGCGTTTGCCAACCAACCGGCAATTGCCCAGTGGAACCTGGCCCGCTTCGCCGAGACATTGCTGCCGCTGATAGAGGGCGAGGGCGATTCGTTGGTCGAAAAAGCCACCAATGCCATCCGCCATTTCGATACGTTGTTTAACGCCGAACAGCGCCGCTTGCATGCCGATAAGCTCGGCCTGGAAGCGGAAAGTGACCAGGCCGAGGCGTTGATGGAAGGGCTGGAAAGCCAGATGCATCAGGGGCGAATGGACATGACCGCCACCTTCGATGCGCTCACCCACTACGCCGCCTCGCCAAGCGATGAACACCGCGATGCGCTGCTGGCGCTGACAACCCAGCCTCAGTCGCTAACCGCGTGGCTGGAGGAGTGGCAGGCGGCGCAGGTAGCCGGGCAAGACGAGGCGCGCTTTGCGGCCATGCGCCGCAGCAATCCAGTCATCATTCCCCGCAATCATCGCGTTCAGGAGGCCATCGATGCCGCCTACGACGGCGATTTTGCGCCGTTCTACACGCTGCTGGGTGTGGTCACCCAGCCGTTTGATGACTCGGCGGAAGCACGCCGTTTGGCAGCGCCGGCGACCGATAGTGAACAGGTGCTGCGGACGTTTTGTGGCACATGAAGGGCTAGGGCTTGTGATAAACTGTGGTTTTTTACAGGTAGAAGGCTAGTCAGTGCGCAAAATCATTCATTGCGACTGTGACTGTTTTTACGCGGCGGTGGAGATGCGCGACAACCCGGCGCTGCGTGATATACCGATTGCCATTGGCGGCAGCGTCGAGCAGCGCGGGGTGGTCGCCACCTGCAACTACCCCGCCCGGGAATACGGCATTCACTCGGCGATGCCCATGGCCCAGGCGCTCAAGCGCTGCCCGCATTTGACGGTCATTCGCGGCGATATGGCCAAGTATAAAGCCGTCGCGCGGCAGGTGTTTGCCATCTATCGCGATGTCACCGAGCTTATCGAGCCACTTTCATTGGATGAAGCCTTTCTGGATGTCTCCGAGGTTACCCAGCATCACGGCAGCGCGACGCTAATGGCCGAAGCGATCCGTGAGCGGGTCAGCCGCGAGGTAGGCATTACCGTCTCGGCCGGTGTGGCACCGAACAAGTTTCTGGCCAAGATTGCCAGCGACTGGAACAAGCCCGACGGCTTGTGCGTGATCACGCCGGATGAGGTGGACGGCTTTGTACAGCAGCTGTCAGTGAAAAAAATCCACGGCGTTGGCCCGCGCACGGCAGAAAAACTAGCCGGGCTTGATATCCATACCTGTGCCGATTTGCGCGCCCGTACGCTGACGGATCTGGTCGAGCACTTCGGCCGTTTCGGGCGGCGGCTGCATGAACTGAGCTGGGGGCGAGACGACCGACCGGTGAAAACCCACCGCGAGCGCAAATCGATCAGCACCGAGCAAACCTATTCCCAGGACTTGCCCACTCTTGAGGCCTGTCGCCATGAACTACCGGGGCTGATCGAGGATTTGGAGCGCCGCTACGCGAGGCTGGACCCGCCGCTCGGGGTGCGCGGGTTGATCGTCAAAGTGAAGTTCAACGACTTCACCCAGACCACCGTGGAACACGCCGACCCCGCCCCCAACCTGGCCCAGTTCGAAACGCTGCTGAACGTTGGCTGGCACAGGGGCGAGCGACCCGTGCGACTGCTGGGTGTAGGCTATCGGCTGGCGGAGAATACGCAGGTGCAACAGCTGGCGCTGTTTTAATTAGCCTGTTAACGCCTGGTCGGATTGACGCTGCGCACAGAGTGAATTAAAACAGATGTATGATAGATAGCTTCTCACCCCTGACTTATCGACTTCACCACGAGCCTTGCCATGCCTGCTGATACCTCGTCACGCCCTCGCTTAGTATTTGCCCATGCCAATGGCTTTCCCGGTCTGAGCTATCGCAGCCTGCTTGATCCGCTGGCCGAGTCCTTTGATCTGCATCCGCTGGATCGCCTGGGGCATCATCCGGATTACCCGGTCAATCATAACTGGGGCAACCTGGTGGATGAGCTCCTGAGCTATCTTCCCGATAGCGACACGCCGCTGCTCGGCGTTGGGCATTCGCTGGGCGGAACCTTGATGGCAATGGCAGCAGATAAGCAGCCCGAGCGCTTCTGTGGCGTGATCATGCTCGACCCGCCGTTGATGCTGGGGCGGGATGCCTGGGCGATGAAGGCCGCCAAACGCTTCGGGTTTGTCGACCGGGTGACGCCTGCGGGGAAAACCCTGGGCCGACGCACGGTGTGGCCGAGTCGCGAGGCCATGGCCAACTCGCTGCGCCGCCGCGGGTTGTTTCGACGCTTTACCCCGGACGCGCTCAACGACTACATTGAAGCAGGAACCCGAGTATTGGCCGACGGGAGTGCCGAGCTGACGTTCGACCCGCGCATCGAGGTAGAGATTTTCCGTCATTTGCCGGACCACCTGACCCGTTTGCCGCGTCGGTTGAGCGTGCCGGTCGAAGTCGTGGCGGGGGAGAACTCGGACCTGCTGACGGCGTCACGTATCAAGCGTTTGCAGCGTTTCGGGGTGGCGGTCAGCCGTGTTCCCGGTACGCACATGTTCCCCATGGAGCACCCTGAGGAAACCCGCGACGCTATCCTGGATGTCTGGCACCGTCTGGCCAAGACGAGTCAGTCTTCCCACACAGCGTAAGGAGACGTTATGTATCTTTCCGTACAGCTTAGCTATTATCCGCTGGCCGAGGATTTCAAGCCGGTGGTGAAAGACGTGGTAAAACGCCTGGAAGCGACAGGTCTCGAAGTACACCCTAACCGGATGAGCACCCAGGTGTTTGGTGAATTCGACGAGGTGATGGCAGCACTGAGCGATGTCATGAAATGGTCGTTCGAGACCCATGGAAAAGCGGTATTCACCGCCAACTTTCTAGAAGGCGACCGGCGCCCTCGTTAACGCCAGCATCAAAAACGCCGCCCGATTGGGCGGCGTTTTGGTCTGGTATAAAGATGACGCTTACACCAGCGAATCCAGGCAGGATTCGATAATATCCAGCCCTTCATTGAGGACGTTGTCTTCAATGGTGACGGGCATCAAGAAGCGGATGGTGTTGCCGTACATGCCGCAGGAAAGCAGGATCAGCCCTTCTTCACGTGCTTTTTTGCACAGCGCCGCGGCCAGTTCTGGGTTGGGGGTACGGTCGGTCTTGTCGGATACCAGCTCAAACGCGGCCATGGCACCCATGTTGCGGCCGTTATCAACGCAGGCGAACTTGCTTTCCCAGCTGCTGAAGCGCTGCGCCAGCTTTTCGCCCAGCGCCTGGCTCTTCTCGAGAATGTTTTCTTCTTCAAACACTTCCATTACCGCAAGAGCAGCCGCACAGGCGGTCGGGCTGCCGGTGTAGGTGCCGCCCAGCGAGTTGGGGCCGGAAGCGTCCATGATCTTGTCGGTACCCACGATCGCGGAGATCGGCATGCCGTCGGCCATGCTCTTGGCCATGGTCATGATGTCGGGCTCAACACCGCTGTGCTCGATAGCAAACATCTTGCCGGTACGGCCAAAGCCCGACTGTACTTCGTCGATGATCATCAAGATGCCGTGCTCATCGCAGATTTCGCGGATCTTGGTCAGGAAGCTGGTAGAAGCTGGGTAGAACCCGCCTTCACCGAGTACCGGTTCCAGCACGATAGCGGCGGTATCTTTGGGGTTGGCATCGGTTTTCAGCGCCATTTTCAAGCCACGGATGGCTTCGTCTTCGCTTACGCCGTGGTAGGGCACGGGGTAAGGGGCGCGAAAAACGGTGCCCGGCATCGGGCCAAAGTCGGTCTGGTAGGGCGCGACCTTGCCGTTCATGGCCATGGTGTAGAAGGTACGGCCGTGGTAGCCGCCGTCGAAGCAGACTACGTTGGAGCGTCCTGTGGCGGCGCGGGCAACCTTGATGGCGTTTTCCAGCGCTTCGGCGCCGGAGTTGGCCAGCATGACCTTGGCGTGGCCGCGCACCGGCACGATCTGGCTGAGTTTCTCGGCGACTTTTACATAGCCTTCATAGGGCATTACCGTCTGGCAGGTATGCATCACCTTGTCGAGCTGGGCTTTGACGGCAGCAACGACCTTGGGATGGCGATGGCCCACGTTCAGTACGCCAATGCCGCCGGCAAAATCGATAAAGCGGTTGCCGTCGGCGTCCCATACTTCAGCGTTTTCCGCGCGGGCGGCAAAGGCAGTGGCGGGGCTTGCGGCACCAGCAGCAACATACTTGTTTTTTAACTCGTTTAACTCGGCATTACTCATAGTTCAACTCCTGAGTGGATGGGGATAGGCTTCAGCATAGTGCGCAATAGGCAGGATTACATGGATGAAGCGACCACAACGCGATTGCGACCCGACTGTTTAGCTTGATACATGGCTTTATCGGCATGATCAAGTATCCGGGTGGTGGAGGCCTCGACATAACCTGCCACGCCTGCGGAGAGCGTAACCGTCAAGGCCCGCTGGGTAAACGTTGCCTCGGCAACGGCACTGCGCACGCGTTCCATGGCCTGCCGCGCATTTTCGGCATCCACTTCGGGCATGATGACCAGAAATTCCTCACCGCCCAGGCGAATCTGGATATCGGTCTCGCGCAGTGTCTCGTTCACTTTTGCCGTGACTTCTTGAAGAATATTATCTCCGACGCCGTGGCCGTAGGTATCGTTGATCGCCTTGAAATTATCCAGATCAAACATTGAAACGCTGAGTGGACTTCCATAACGCGAGCTTCGACTTAGCTCCTGCTCCAGGCGCTGCAAGCCAGCCCGCCGGTTGAGCAGGCCGGTGAGTTCGTCATGGTGGGCAAGGTAGTGCAGGCGCTCGTTGGCTTTCTGAAGGCGCTGTTCCAGCCGCTTGCGCTGGGTGATATCGACAATGAAGGTGACTTTTCGCGGTTGCCCGTCGAAGCCGATGATGCGTGCGGCTTCGGCGATAATGGTATGCGTCTTGCCGCCTTTACCTATAACTTCCCACTCCTGACGTAGCTCATGTCTCTCCTCGCCCTCTATAAACGAGTCATGTAGGTCATGTAGCGTCTCGCGGTTGGCATCGGGAACTAGCATGGTGAAGTGCTGGCCCAGCAACTCCTCTTCGGCATAACCGTAAAAGTCACAGTAAGCCGGGTTGACCATTTCAAAATAACCCTGGGGGTCGGTGATGCAGATACCCAGCGGCGCCGCCTTGATGACGTTTTCCGTATTGCGTTTCGATTGGTCCAGAAGCTGATGAATGTCTGGCGAGGTGGAACTAGTCATTGGGTACCTGCAAGCTGGCCTGTTGTGATTCTTCGCGCAGCGCTATCAGGCGCTGCGTCAAGGCTTTGTCGTCAGCCAGGGCATTGACGGCCGGTCGCGCATAGTAGAACCCCTGCTGGCAGGGAATGCCTTCACGGGCCAGCCACAATGCCTCTGCGTGGGTTTCCACGCCTTCGGCAATCAGTTTGATGGCTAGCTCATCGGCCAGTTGAATGATCGAACGAAGCAGCGACTGGCGTCTATTATCATGGTCACAGTTCATCACCAGTTCGCGGTCTATCTTGATTTTATCGGGGATGAGGTCGGTCAGCAGATCCAGGTTGGCGTAGCCGTTACCGAAATCATCCAGAGCCGTCCTGAACCCCATCGAGCGATAGGCATCGATAATGTTGCATAGATGCTGGCGGTCGCGCACGCGCTCGGTTTCGGTAATTTCGAAGATCAGCCGGTCGGTCGGCCAGCCGACGCGCTGAGAAACATCCAGGGTCGCCTGGATGCAGGCCCTGGGTTCATACACCGCGTTGGGTAAAAAGTTGATCGACAGCGCCGTCGGCATATTGAGGGCGCTGGCCATTTCGATGGCTTTTACCCGGCACGCCTGGTCAAAGTGATAGAGCAGGGTGTCGGTCACCTGGGAAATAACGCTCCAGGCGGACTCACCTTGCGGTCCGCGTACCAGGGCTTCATAGGCGTCAATCTTGGCAAACGATACATCCACAATAGGCTGGAAGGCCATTGTGAAATCGAAGGGCAGCTCGCCTTCACAGCGTTTGCAGGTTCCGTTCACGCGCGCGCACTGACTCATCGTGTCTCCAGGTATCTGGCGCTCGCCAATAACAAAACAAGCGCTGCATTGCTTACTTAACCCAACAATAACAGGTCACTGTTGAAAGTTGGTCAACTTCTCGTAAGCTTTTTGTATATGTATTGTACAGCATTTGATGACAACGAACATCAGTCAAAAAAGCGTCGGGATAGGCTGCTTATCACAGTAGCCTAATAGGTCGTTGGATAGTGTACGGTTGGATAGACGTTTAAATGAAATCGGCCAGACTCAGATAATACCCGCATCGCGCAGTGCCTGTCGCTGTTCAGGGGTAATGCCAATATCGGTCAGCACGTCGTCGGTGTGCTCGCCGAGATAGGGCGGCGCCGTGCTGGCGCTGATGGATTGACCGTCCATGCGAATCGGATTGGCGACCAGATCAACCTGGCCCGCCTGAGAGTGGGGCAGCGTTTGCTTGAGCCCACGCGCCTTGACGTGGGCATCGTCGAAGACCCGATCCAGGGTATTGATCGGGCCGCTGGGCACGCCCACGGCTTCAAACCTTACCAGCCAGTCGTCGGTGGGGCGCTGGGCAAGCGTCGCCTCGAGTACCGGTACCAACTGATCGCGATACTGAACGCGCATGCCGTTGGTGGCAAAGCGGGGGTCGTCAGCCAGGGCGGGCAGTGAAAGCACCGAGCAAAAGCGTTTGAACTGCTCATCGTTACCCACGGCGACAATCATATGGCCGTCCTGGGTGGCAAAGGCCTGGTAGGGCACGATATTGGGGTGGGCGTTACCCAGCCGCTGGGGAACGTTGCCCGAGGTTAGATAGTTCAGGGCCTGATTGGCGAGCACGCCTACCTGAACGTCCATCAGCGCCATATCGATATGGCAGCCGACACCCGTATCGCGGCGCTGGTATAGCGCGGCGAGCACCGCGTTGGCGGCGTAAAGACCGGTGAAAATGTCGGTAAACGCCACGCCGCTTTTGACCGGGCCGCCGCCGGGTTCTTCATCAGGCTTGCCCGTCAGGCTCATGATCCCGCCCATGGCCTGAATCATGAAGTCGTAGCCAGCGCGGTGGGCGTAGGGGCTTTCCTGGCCGAAGCCGGTGATCGAGCAATAGACAAGGCCTGGGTTGAGCGCCTTGAGGCTTGCGTAATCCAGGCCGTACTTCTTGAGGCCGCCGACTTTGAAGTTCTCGATCACCACGTCGCTGTCAGCTGCCATCTGCTTGATGAGCGCCTGACCCTCGGGCTTCGCCATGTCCACCGTGACCGAGCGCTTGCCGCGGTTGGCGCACAGATAGTAGGCCGACTCTTCGCTGCCCGCGAGCCAGGGCGGCCCCCAGTGACGGGTGTCATCGCCGCTGCCGGGGCGTTCCACCTTGATCACGTCGGCCCCCATGTCGGCCAGCATTTGCCCGCACCATGGACCGGCCAGCACTCGGGAAATATCGAGTACCTTGATCCCGGCCAAGGGTTTGGTCAGCGCGCCCATAGAGGCTCCTGTAATGGATGATAGGTGCTCAAAACCTGGTGCTTGGCAGACAGTGATAAAAGGCAGTAATCAAAAGAACGCCTGAATGCCGGTCTGGGCGCGCCCCAGAATCAAGGCGTGCACGTCGTGAGTGCCTTCGTAGGTGTTGACCGATTCCAGGTTCACCATGTGACGAATGACGCCATACTCGTCAGAAACGCCGTTACCACCGTGCATGTCGCGGGACTGACGGGCGATATCCAGCGCCTTGCCGCAGTTGTTACGCTTGATCAGCGAGACCATTTCCGGCGCCCAGTTGCCGCTATCCATCAGGCGGCCCACCTGCAGCGCTGACTGCAGGCCAAGCGTGATTTCCGTCTGCATGTCGGCGAGCTTTTTCTGAATCAGCTGGTTGGCGGCCAGGGGGCGACCAAACTGTTTGCGGTCCAGAGTGTACTGGCGGGCAGCATGCCAGCAGAATTCAGACGTGCCCATCACGCCCCAGGCAATGCCGTAGCGGGCCTTGTTCAGGCAGCCAAAGGGCCCCTTCAGGCCGCTGACGTTGGGCAGCAGGTTCTCCTCGGGCACAAAGGCATTTTCAAGCACGATCTCGCCGGTAATCGACGCGCGCAGCGAGACCTTGCCTTCGATCTTCGGCGTGGTGAAGCCTTCCACGCCGCGCTCGACGATAAAGCCCTTGATCTGGTTGTCATGGGCGGCCGACTTGGCCCAGACCACGGCGATATCGGCAATCGGGCTGTTGGTGATCCACATCTTGGCGCCGGTCAGGCGGTAGCCGCCGTCAACTTTCTCAGCCCGGGTAATCATGTTGCCGGGGTCGGAGCCGTGGTCTGGCTCGGTCAGGCCGAAGCAGCCGACCATCTCGCCGCTGGCAAGCTTGGGCAGGAATTTCAGCTTCTGTTCTTCGGAGCCGTAGGTCTCGATGGGGTACATCACCAGCGATGACTGCACGCTCATGGCGGAGCGGTAGCCGGAGTCCACGCGCTCGACTTCCCGGGCGATCAGGCCGTAGGCGACGTGATTGACGCCTGCGCCGCCGTAGTCAGGGGAAACGGTCGCTCCCAGCAGGCCAAGCTCGCCCATTTCGGTCATGATCTCGCGGTCGAAGCGTTCTTCACGGAAGGCGCTGAGCACTCGGGGCTGAAGGTTTTCCTGGCAGTAGTCGTGGGCGGCGTCGCGGATTTGGCGCTCTTCGTCGCTCAGCTGGTGCTCAAGCAGCAGCGGGTCGTCCCAGTTGAAGTGTGTCATGTGAACTCCTTGGTGCAGTCCCGCAGACGCCCGCAAGCGACCACGGCAATCACGTGGCGGTCGATATGTTGCTGCGGCCAATGTATCGCCGTTATTTTAAAATATCTACATTTTTTTAAAACGCAGAATTTATTCGATGCCGCGTGCCTTGAGCACACGGGTGATGATGGGCACTGGCGTCATCAAATGGTCGCGCATCAGGATAGACGCTCGATCTGCATCCCGGGCTAGGATAACGTCGACCAGTGCCGCATGCTCCTGGCGCTTCTGTTCCAGGGCCGTTGGCGACATGACGGTTTCCTGCAGCCAGAGATGGCGGTAGCGCTCCACCTGATTGAACAGGGTATCGCGCATTTGCAGCAAATGCGGTGAGTTGCAGCCGTTGGCAATGGCCGTATGAAAGGCTTTGTGACGCAGGTCCCAGCCGTCGAGCAGCTCATCCGGCGAGCTGATGGCGGTGACCTTGGCCAGTCGGTGCGCCGCTGCCAGCACGTCGGCTTCCCAGTCATCGTCGCCGCGTTCGATGGCCAGGCGCAGAATGAGCCCCTCAAGCTGCGCGCGGGCGTCGTAGATATCGTTGAGCTCGGCAAGCGACATGGGGGCAACGCGATAGCCCCGCTGGCTGATGGCCACGACCAGATGGTCGGCCACCAGCTGCGATAGCGCCTCGCGCAGCGGGCCGGTGCTGACGCCGTAGTCGTCTTTGAGGCGGCTCATCAGCAGCTTCTGTTCAGGCGCGAAGCGGCCGCGGATAATATCGTGCTTGAGCATTCGGTAGGCGCGAATGGCGAGGTTCTGACGCGGCGCGTCTGGCTCCATGGTGTGTGGGCTCCCTGGTAAAGGCTGGATGATATCGGCACCAGCAGAATAACGGCTATTATCAGAAAATGTTAACAATGTGGCCTGGAGGAAGAGATTGATGTGGGATTTCATCATTATCGGTGGCGGTATCCTGGGCATGTCCACGGCGATGCAGCTCCAGCAAACCTACCCCGATAAACGGCTGCTGGTGCTCGAAAAAGAAAGTGGCCCCGCACAGCACCAGAGCGGCCATAACAGCGGCGTGATTCATGCCGGCGTGTATTACACGCCGGGCAGCTTGAAGGCCAGGTTCTGCCTTGAGGGTAATCGTGCTACCCGCGAATTCTGTGACCAGCATGACATTGCCTACAACATCTGCGGCAAGTTGCTGGTCGCGACGAACGCGGTCGAAAAGCAGCGCATGGAGGCGCTTTGGGAGCGCACCGCGGCCAATGGCCTCGAGCGTGAATGGCTGGAAGCCGATGCCCTGCGCGAGCGCGAGCCGAACATTACCGGCGTGGCGGGTATCCATGTGCCTTCCAGCGGGATTGTCGATTACGCCGAAGTGACTCGGGCCATGGCCGCTGACTTTCAGCGCCTGGGCGGTGAAATCCGCTATGAGGCGGAAGTGACGGGGTTGGAAGAGCGTCGCCAGGAGGTGGTGGTTAGCACAGCGGAGGCGTCGTACACCAGCCGTTACCTGGTGTCGTGTTCGGGGCTGATGGCCGACAAGGTGATCCGCATGCTGGGGCAGAAGCCCGACTTCACGATCTGCCCATTTCGCGGCGAGTACTACCAACTGCCCGAGCAGCATAATCACATCGTGAACCACCTGATTTATCCCATTCCTGACCCGACGATGCCGTTTCTGGGCGTGCACCTGACCCGCATGATCGACGGTAGCGTGACCGTCGGGCCCAATGCAGTTCTGGCTTTAAAGCGTGAAGGCTACCGTAAGCGCGATGTATCGCTTGCCGATATGGGCCAGATGTTGACCCATCCCGGTATTCTAAAGGTGCTGGGCAGGCACTTTCGGCCGGGGCTTGCGGAAATGAAAAACTCGTTTTACAAACGCGGCTACCTTGAGCTGGTGCGCAAGTACTGCCCCAGCCTGACGGCTGATGACCTGCTGCCTTACCCGGCGGGGGTTCGGGCCCAGGCGGTCTCCAAAGACGGCAAGCTGGTGGACGACTTTCTATTCGTCAATACCCGGCGGACGCTCAACGTGGGTAACGCGCCGTCACCGGCGGCGACCTCGGCATTGCCCATTGGCGCGCATATCGTGAAGCAGGTCGCGGCGCTGCTGATCGATTGACCCCGGCGCTTAACCAGACAGCAGACGCAGCAGGATCGCGGCGATCATCGCAAGGGTCAGGTATTTGATCCACATCGCCCCCCGCGGGCTCATGTTGACCTTTACCGCCAGCCAGGCGCCGGTCATGCTGCCCACCGCCAGCAGTAGTCCGTAGCTCCAGCGCACCTGGTCAAACCACATGAACATCGCCAGGGCGGGGAGGCTGTAGACGAGAATGATCAGTACCTTGAAAACATTCACCTGAGCCAGGTCGATTTTCAGCATGCGGTACAGCACGATGATGAACAGCACGCCCACGCCGACCTGGATAAAGCCGCCGTAAATGCCGATCACGAACATGGCCAGATAAATCAGCGGGGTCAGTCGTTCCTTGGTGAGCGGGCGGGTATCCAGCTTGGGCTGCGGCAGCAGCATTACCAGGGCCGAGGCGGCCATGACGGCAATCAAGATCGCCTCAAACAGCGCATCGCTAACCTGCAGGGCGAGCCAGGCCCCCACCAGCGAGCCGACCACGGCCGGCACCGAAAGACGCAAGCTCAGGCCGATATGCGAGGCGCCTGCGCGTCTGAAATTGCTGATGGCAGACACGCTCTGCAACACGATGGCGACGCGGTTAGTACCGTTGGCCACCTGGGTGGGCAAGCCAAGAAACATCAATAGCGGCAGTGCCAGCATCGAACCGCCCGCCGAGAGGACGTTGATGAATCCGGCAATAATGCCAATGCCCACCAGTGCGGCGGCTTCCCAGAGCATCATGCGCGGCGCTTGCCTGGGGGGGAGTGTCGATCGAGCATGGGGGCCTCCTTTCCAGAAATGTCGATAAGCCTTTAATCATATAAGCATCGCCAGCTAAAAGCACGCAGACGACTTTTCGCTCTGGCGAAACGTTGAAGCAAGGTTTGCCTTGATGCCAAGTTATTGGCATCAAACGGCGATTGCATGCTAATTTCATTGGGACCGCTTCCATTTGATCGGAAGCTGGATCTATTACCTCCCTATTCGTCAACCATACCTATAAGTCCAAACAGGACGGAGGAAACGCTTATGCGAACGCTTTCTAAAGCTGCTGCTGCTTCACTCTTGGCCGTTGCGCTGCCTGCCAGCGCCCAGCAACTGTCTATCGCCACGGGCGGTACCGGTGGTGTTTACTACCCCATCGGCGGCGGTTTCGCCGAGATGATCAATGAGCATATCGAAGGCGCTCAGGCCACCGCCGAGGTAACCGGTGCGTCGGTTGAAAACATGGGCCTGATCATGCGCGGTGACGCCGATATGGCCCTGGCCCTGGCTGACACGGTCTATCAAGCCTATACCGGTACCGGCGACTTTGAAGGCCGCCAGATCGAGAATACCCGCGCGCTGGCATCGGTGTATCCGAATGCCGTGCAGCTGGTCACCCTGGCCGACTCGGACATTGAGTCACTGGCGGACCTGGAAGGCAAGCGGGTTTCCGTGGGGGCACCGGGTAGCGGTACCGAGCTGAATGCGCGCGCCGTACTGGAAGCCAACGGCCTGAGCTATGAAGACTTCACCCCCCAGCGGTTGAACTTCAATGAAACCGCTGACGCCATTCGCGATGGCGACATCGATGCGGGTTTCTGGAGTGTCGGGCCACCCACCAGTTCCATCATGAACCTGGCCACTACGCGTGACATCCGCATCATCGGCCTTTCCGATGAGGAAGTCGCCAATGCGCGGGCAGAAGTGGAAGTCTTCGCGCCCTACCAGCTCCAGGAAGGCCTCTACGAAGGCATGGACGAAGCGGTCCAGACCATCGGCATTCCCAACGTACTGGTGGTCAACTCGGATATGGATGAGGACCTGGCGTATCAGTTGACCCAGTTGCTGTTTGAAAATACCGACGAACTGATCGCGGTACACCCCGCGGCCAACGACACCACCATTGAGTTCACCATGGAGTCCACACCGGTGCCGCTGCATCCGGGCGCCATTCGCTACTTTGAAGAAGTTGACGCCGAGATTCCGGATCGTCTACGTCCCTGATCCGTGCGCAGGCGATCACTATGCAACCATTACGACGCCTGCCTTGGACACTGACCGTAAGGTTAGTCCCGGCCTTCGTGCTGGGGCTAACCGTTTCACCATTAGCCGGAGCGGAGTCTACCTCTGCTCCGGCTAATGCGTCTGAGTTCCTGGTGGTGACCAACGAGCAGGGCGAGCAACTCTTCCACACGCCGATGCCCGAGGGCACGCGCTGGTGCCTGAAATGGCAGCATTCGGTTGAGAAGTTTACGGTCCTGGACTGTTATCGAAATCATGCGGGTGTGATGGAGCTTGAACGCAGCCACCAACCCGACTTTGCCGCTGGCCTGGGGCATATTTATGGTCGTGGCGAGCAGGTTTCCGATGGTCAGGGCGGATATTGGATCGAACATATCGACGAGCCCGTTCCGGGGAATCAGTATGTATTGCGTGTCGGCGCGCCTGCCGTTAACCACCGCCTGGTGTGGCAGCGTAATGGTCAGGCACACAGCTTCAGCCTGAGTCAACGCGTCGCCGGGGAGCGGGTAACGCTGCGCCTGACCGAGTCGGCTGACGCCAACACGAAAAACTAATCAGCCAGATATATCGTCTGACGAGGACTCCATGAGTGAATCAAAACAACCTTCGGTGGTAATGCCTGGCGGCAACGTGGTTCAGCCACGCGCTGTGTTGTGGTGCATTACCATCGTGGCGGTAGGGCTTTCACTGTTTCAACTTTACTCAGCGGGCATCCAGCCGCTGGGGCTGTTTTATCAGCGCAGCATTCACCTGGCGCTGATCATGATGCTGGCCTTTTTAATGTTCCCGGTATTTGGCGGTGATCGTCCCAGAGGCATTGTGGGCTGGGGGCTTGATGCGGTGTTTTTTACCGGTGCCTTGATCACGGGCGGCTATCTGGTGCTGTATCTCGATGAGATCATCAATCGGGCCGGTTTCTGGTCCCAGACCGACATCGTGGTGGCCTGTATCGCCACGGTCACCGTGCTGGAGGCGAGCCGCCGGGCTGTCGGCCTTAGCATGACCCTGATCGGGCTGATCGCGATTCTTTACGCGATGGCAGGGCCCCGCGGTGATCTGGCCTGGCTGGGGGAGTGGTTGCCCGGCATCTTGGGGCATCGGGGCTATAGCTTTGACCGTATTGCGGGGCAGCTCTACCTCGGCCAGGAAGGCATCTTCGGCCTGCCGCTGGGCGTTGCCGCGACCTATATCTTTATTTTCGTGCTGTTTGGCGCTTTTCTGGAAAGTACCGGTGCCGGCAAGTTTTTTATCGACATGGCTTACGCGGCGACCGGTCGCCAGCGGGGCGGACCTGCCAAGGCGGCGGTCTTGGCCTCCGCAGGCATGGGCTCCATTTCAGGCAGTGCAATCGCCAATGTGGTGACCACCGGTGCCTTTACCATTCCGCTCATGAAGCGCCTGGGCTACAAGCCCAAGCAGGCCGGTGGGATCGAGGCCGCGGCTTCCACAGGTGGGCAGATCATGCCACCGCTGATGGGGGCGGGGGCGTTTCTGATTGCTGAATATACCAATACGCCGTATCTGGAAATCGTCAAGATCAGTATCTTGCCTGCGATCATGTACTTTGCAACGGTTTACCTGTTCGTGCATATCATCGCGCTTAAGCAAGGCATGCAGGGCATGGCCAGAAGCGAACTGCCACGGATGCGGCAGGTGATGAAGGATGGCTGGCACTTCCTGCTACCACTGGCCGTTCTGGTCTGGCTGCTGGCGATGAGCATGTCACCCAGTCGCGTCGGTTTTTATGCGGTCGTCACCATGGTGGCGGTGGCCGTATTGCGTTACGTATTGTGGTTCTTCTTTGTGGCCCCTCGCCAGGGTGAGACGGTGACGGCCCACGGCATAAAGGAAATGGCCGCTGCGGGTTTCAAGAAACTGGTGGAAGGCCTGGAGTTGGGGGCGCGCAATGCCGTCGCCGTCTCCATGGCATGTGCCGTTGCGGGGATCATCGTGGGCATTGTCGGGCTTACCGGCCTGGGGCTTAAGTTCTCGTCGATGATGATGGCGTTTTCAGGCGGCAACATTGTGCTCGCGCTGATCATGGTCTTGCTGGCAAGCCTGGTTCTGGGGATGGGGCTGCCGGTCACTGCCAGCTATATCGTCTTGATCGTGCTGGTTGGCCCGGCGCTGACCACAGAATTCGGGATTCCGCTGCTGGTTGCCCACCTGGTGGTGTTCTGGTACTCCCAGGACTCGAATGTGACGCCGCCCATTGCCCTTGCGGGCTTCGCCGGGGCCGCCATTGCGGGCAGCAAGCCCATGGAAACCAGCTTCCAGTCGTGGAAGTTCGCCAAGGGGCTGTACCTGATTCCGCTGTTCATGGTGTTCAACCCGGAGATCATCGTGGGCGGGCCGGTGCCGCTGGTGATCTGGAACGCGGTGATTGCCTTGCTGGCGTTATGCGCCTTTGCCGCCTCGCTGGAAGGTTACCTGTTCACCCGCATGGGATGGCTGTCACGTGTGGCGATCGCTTGCGCCATCGTCGGCGTGTTCTACCCCAACCTGATGGCGGAAGTCGCCGGTGTGGTGGTCATGAGCGGGGCGATTGTCGCCAACTGGCTGGCCAGTCGCCGGGAGTCGGCTGTCGCCGCCTAGCCTGTTAACGGGCAGGCTGGTGTATTGATGCATGGCACAACCGCCGCACAAAAAAAGGCCTGGCATATCGCCAGGCCTTTTGCGTCGAGGTGGATGGGTTGGCTAGAAAATCGATTCCGCCGTGCCGGATCCCTGTGAGCCGCTGGCCTCTTCCAGTTCACGGCTGATCTGGCTGTTCTGGTAGTCAGGCAGGTGATCCTCGTGAAACAGCTCAACGATACCGCCGGATTGCCCGTCACGCAGGCGACGACCACTATCGGGATCAATGCGGGCGGTAATAACCGTATCCGGGCGCTCGGGCAACGCCGAGGGTGTGCCTTCCAGGGCTTGCCCCATAAAGTCGATCCAGATAGGCAAGGCTGCCTGGGAGCCATACTCGGAGATGGTCTCGTTGCTGTCCTTGCCGACCCAGACGGTGGTGACCAGATCGTCGTTAAAACCGGCAAACCAGGCGTCACGCTGGCTGTTGGTGGTGCCGGTTTTGCCGACGATATCGTCGCGCTCAAGGCTTAGCGCGGCGCGGCCGGTGCCTCTCTCAATGACGTCACGCATCATGTCGCGGAGAATATACACTGCAGCAGGGTCGGCCACGCGCTTCGCCACAGGGTAGTCGTGGCCGTTTATCTCCACCGTCTCCCGGTCGTCTTCGCACCCACGGCAGGCCACTTGAGGGTTTGCTTCGTCGAGGATTTCTTCTTCTTCGTCACCTTGGCGAGCGACCTTTTCGATAAACCAGGGCGAAACCTGGAAGCCGCCGTTGGCCAGTACCGAATAGGCGTTGGTCATTTCCATCGGTGTCAGCGACGCGCTGCCCAGTGCCAGCGAAAGGCCGTTAGGCAGACGGCCTTCGGCAAAGCCAAAGCCTTTCAGGTAGTCAAGCGTGTAGTTGATGCCCATGCTTTGCAGAACGCGGATGGTCACCAGATTCCGTGAGCGGGCCAACGCCGGGCGAAGGCGCATGGGGCCCTGGAAGTCGCGGCTCGAATTCACCGGGCGCCATAGCTCGTTGCTTCCGTCATCCATCACCACAGGGGCATCATTGACGACGCTGGCCGCGTTCATTTCGCCATCTTCAAGGGCGGCGAGGTAGATAAACGGCTTGAAGATGGAACCGGCCTGGCGCTGGGCCTGAACCGCACGGTTAAACTTGCTGGCGTTGAAGTCGAAGCCGCCCTGAAGCGCCCGGATCGCCCCGGTGCGCGGGTCCTGGGCTACCAGCGAGCCTTCTGCATCGGGGCGCTGTGACAAGCGCAGCTGCCCTTCCTCGCCTTCAACGACGCGAACCAGGTCGCCGCGTACCGCGATCTCCTGGGCCGAGCTGGGCTCGGCACCGCGGCTGCGCGGGCTGAGATAAGGACGTGCCCAGCTCAAGCCTTCCCAGGGTATCTGGCGCAGTTCGCCGTCAACCAGCACGTCCATTTGCTGGCCGCTGCTCTCGACGACAATCGCGGGTTCCAGCATGCCATAGCGGGGCGTGCGGTCCAGGACCTGAAGCCAGTTGCTGACATCACCGTCGATACCCTCGATTTCAGTTTGGCTGCGTTCGGCCGCCTGGCGGGCGGTTTGGCGAATTTCCGGCGACTCGGCAAGCTCTTCTTCCAGGCCCCGGGTTTCGGTCTCTTCCTGGGCTTCAACCAGGCTTGCGGCAATGTCACGCTCCTCTGGCCCCCGCCAGCCGTGGCGTCGGTCATAGGCAATCAAGCCGTTGGCCAGAGCGCGGCGGGCGGTGGGCTGCAGCTCGCTGTCGATGGTCGTGTAGATGCGATAGCCGCCGGTATAGGCGTCGTCCCCAAAGCGGTCGACGGCGTATTGGCGGGCCATTTCGGCCACGTAGGACGCATCCACCTCCGGCACGGTGGAATGCCGCTCTGCGGTCACCGGCGCTTGAACGGCCTCACGATAGGTCTCTTCGTCGATGTGCCCCAGCTCGCGCATGCGGAACAGAATCCAGTTGCGGCGAATCAGCGAACGTTCGGAGTTGGCCAGGGGGTTGAACGCCGACGGGGCTTTGGGCAGGCCGGCGATCATGGCGGTTTCGGCCAGCGTCAGCTCATCCAGGGGTCTGTCGTAGTAGGTGTCGGCCGCCGCGGCAATACCGTACGCCCGGTTACCCAGGAAGATTTTGTTTACATAAAGTTCAAAAATTTCTTGTTTGTTTAACACCTGTTCCATCTGCAGGGCGAGCAGTATTTCGCGAATTTTACGCGTGAAGGTTTGGTCCAGCGTCAGCAGATAATTGCGCGCCACCTGCATGGTGATGGTGGAGCCGCCGGACTGAATGGTCCCGCCGCTGCGCATCAGTTCCAGCGAGGCGCGCGCCAAACCGCGCGGGTCCACGCCCTGATGGTCGAAGAAACTGGCGTCTTCGGCGGCAGTCAGCGCGTTGATCATCTCGTCGGGGATCGCCTCGAAATCAATTTCAATGCGCCGCTCTTCGCCAAACTCCCCGATCAGGCGGCCGTCACGGGTCAGGATGCGCAAGGGAGTGTGCAATTCAAAGTTTTGCAGCTGACGAACGTCGGGAAGCCCCGGAGAGAAATAGATAGCGGCGCCGACCAGGGCAAGAACGACGGCACCGGTAAGCGAGACCAGAATGCCTAACAGCGACACAATAAGGGTGCGGAGAAACGTCATGAATGGAAAGTACCCGTGGGATGAATAAAAAAAGAGACGGTATCTAAACGACCGTATCACGCAACTGGCTGCCATTATAGGAAGCCAAGGCGGCCGCCACCAGTGTTGATGTGCCATGATGCGGCGTGAGTGTGACTCGGCTTAAAATCATGTAACCTCAGGCAACGCGATAGGCAAGCGACTCCGGACCCATAATGCGCTTACTCAAACCCCGTAACGGGTTGATCGGCGTCGATATTACGTCGGCGACTGTCAAGCTGCTCGAACTCAAGAACGCGCATCAGAACTTTCAGGTGCAAAGCTACGCGGTGCGTCCGCTCCGTGAAGGGGCGGTAGTGGAGCGGCGTATCCGCGATATCGACGATGTCGCCCAGGTTCTCAGTCGTGCGGTAGAACATGCCAGTCCGTCAACGCGTAAAGCGGCGGTGGCCGTACCGGCAAGCGCCGCGATCACTAAGACGCTTAGCTTTCCGCGCTCGCTCAGCGAAGACGACATCGAAGCCCGCATCATCGACGAGTCTGACCGGCATATTCCGTTTCCGTTCAATGAGGTGGCGTTTGACTTTGAGTGCCTGGGGCCATCGCCATTCGACGATGATCAGCAGCAGGTAGTGTTGGTGGCCTGCCGCCAGCAGGATGTAAGCCAGTTAACCGAGACCCTCGAGCGCGCCGGGCTTGAGCCCGCCGCCGTTGAAGTTGAAACCTTTGCCATGGAGCGATCGTTCGAAGTGTTGCGCCGCCAGCTTCATGTTGAGGACGACCCCGACGCCTGCGTCGGCCTGGTGGACATCGGGGCCAACATGAACGCCTTTCACGTCGTGCGCGGCGGGCACATCGTCTACAGCCGTGACACGGTCTTTGGTGGCCGCCAACTGACCGATGCCATCCGCGACCGTTACCAGTTGAGCATGGAAGAAGCCGGCTTTGCCAAAAAACGCGGCGGCCTGCCGGATGACTATCATGACCGCGTGCTTAACCCGTTTTTGGAAACGGTCGTGCAGCAGGTGGGGCGCTCGCTCCAGCTTTACTACACCGCGGGGCGTCAGCATGAGGTCAAGCACATTGTGCTGGCGGGCGGGTCAAGCGTGATTCCGGGCCTGGCGGAGCGAATCGCCGAAGATAGCGGCATGACGGTGACCATCGCCAACCCCTTCCAGGCCATGGCGGTCAACAAGCGTCTGGATGTCGAGGCGCTCACCAACGATGCCCCGGCGATGCTGACAGCAGGCGGCCTGGCCATGAGGGTTGGGCAATGAGCATCACCATCAACCTGTTACCCTGGCGCGAGGAACAGCGCGAACGGCGCACGCGGCGTTTTTACTACGTCATGGTGCTGATGTTGTTGTTAGGCGTCTCACTCGGCTGGGGCATTGCCAAGTTTTATTCAATGCAACTGGCTGCCCAGCAACAGCGCAATGCGTTTATCGAGACCCAGGCCCGGGAGTTGACAGAGGATATTGGCAACCTGGAGCAGTATAAGGCGGACGCCCTGCGGCTTGGGGAGCAACTGGTGCTGTTTCAAACGCTGCAAACGCAGCGGGCCAGCACCGTCGAGCTGTTCAATGCACTCGCAAGCAGCGTTGCCAGCGGTGTGGTCTACCGGCAGGTATCGCGCAACGGTGCCCAGATAAGCATCGAAGGGGTGGCGGCCAGCGAGCGGCAGGTGTCCGAGCAGTTACGCCGCGTCGCTGACAGTGGGGCGTTGGGCGTGCCATCGCTATCCGAAGTCGAGAGCGACGCCGAGGGGGGCGGCCGACAGTTCCGTTTCGACGTTGAGCAACCGTCTCTGTCAACATCCGTCGAGGAGCAGCCATGATCTGGAAGCGGGCGCGGTGGGCGCAGGAATGGCAACAGCTGCGCGATGTCGACTGGCGAGACCTGGATGTGAAAGAAGCCGGTGGCTGGCCATTGCTGCTTAAAGCGCTGTGCGGTGGGCTGGCCTTGCTGGTGGCTGTGTTGATCATGGAATGGTTGATCATCGGCGAGCGTCGCGCTGAGTTGGCCAGTGCGCAGCAGCAAGAATCGCGCTTGCTTGGCGACTACCGTCGGCAGTCGGGTGAAGCGGCCCAACTGCCCAAGATGCGCGAGCAGCTTGCCACGCTGGAAGATCAGATGGCGCGGGTGCGCGCCATCCTGCCCACCGACGCGGAGATTCCATCGTTGCTCGATAGCATCAGCGATGCCGCGGTGGATAACCGGCTGACGATCGAAACCATTCGTTTGCGCCCCACCGTTACCCAACGGCACTATGTGGAGCAGCCGCTGGATATACAGGTACGCGGCGACTTTCACCAGATTGCCCGTTTTGCCGCCGATATTGCCTCGCTATCCCGGCTAGTGACCCAGCACGACTTCACATTGGCGCCCGTCGATAACAGCGGGGGCAACCTGCGGCTTTCCTTGCTGGCGCGTACCTACCGGGACCGGGAGGAAAATCCATGACGTCGTTGGTGCGCCGAGGTCTGGTGGCCGGATGGCTGGCGGCTTTGCTCCTGTTGACGGGCTGTGCGGATCCGGCACTCCCGCAACTGGAGGCAAGCCTTGACGATATTCGACAAAAGGCCAGCAGTGAGCCGGTCATGGTGATTCCCTACATACCGCTTTACCCCGCACAACGCTATCAGCACAGTGACACGCGCAGCCCCTTTTTGCCGCCGCAATCGATACAGGACAACGCCTACGGCGCGGCGGGTGAAAATGGGCCGGACCCGCAACGACCTGCCGAACCGCTGGAGCGCTTTTCACTGCAAGAGCTGCAACTGGTTGGCACGCTACGCATGGATGGGCGGCAGGTGGCCATGATTGCGACACCCGAGGGCGAGGTGGTTAACGTCAGGGAAGGTAATTATATGGGCGCCAACGATGGCCGCATTGTGGCCATTTCCGCCCGGGAAATTGAGATTCGTGAACGCGTTTACACCCAGCAAAATGGCTGGCAGACACGGCCTGCTTCGCTCACCATCGACGATGAGCGCTAAATGATGACGGGCATGCGCATCACGCAGCGACCCAAAGCAAGTGGATGGAGACCCATGGTAAACACCTTGGTAAGCCGTTTTCGGCAAAGCATGCTGGCAGCAATGATGCTACTTCCCGGCTGGGCGATGGCGTCGGTGCTCACCGACCTGGATGTGCGAGAGACGCAGGGCGGCGATGTGGCGTTGGAGTTGCGCTTCAGCGGCGATGTGCCTGAACTCAACGGCTACCCGTTAACGGACCCACCGCGTTTGGCGCTGGACCTGGCGGATACCCGAAACGGCCTGGCCGAGCGTCGTACACGCGTTGACCTGGGCGGCATTGACAGCATTACCGCGCTGGAGGGCAGTGGTCGCACGCGCCTTGTGCTCGACCTGGAGACGCCTCGCCAGTTTCGTTCATCGGTGTCCGGTGACCGGCTGACAGTGACCCTGCCGGCCGCCCGTGCACCGAATGAGGCGCCAGTCGAACGCCTTGAAACCGCGCAGGGGCCGCAGGTGCAGGATATCGACTTTCAGCGCGGTGAGGACGGGGCAGGACGCCTGCTGGTGACCTTTGACCGCGACAACGTCATGCCCGAGGTGCGCGAGGGCGGACGTAATGAGGTGATTGTCGATCTGGGTGAGGTGAATGTGCCCGACGCCCTCAATCAGGTCTATGACGTGACGGATTTTGCCACGCCGATCACACGAATCACCCCGCGCCGCGGGCAACGCGGCAGCGAGCTGGTGCTGGCCACCGACGGCCCCTATGCCATGGTGTCATCGCAGTCAGGCGATCAGTTGACGGTGGAAGTTCAGCCTGTCAGCGAAGCCCCACAGCAAGCCCGGGTGGATCAAGGCGAGGAATATACTGGCGAGCGGTTGAGTCTTAACTTTCAGGATATTGAAGTGCGCGCCGTGCTTGCCACGCTCGCCGATTTTACCGGCTTGAACCTGGTGGCCAGCGACAGCGTCAGCGGGCGGGTAACCCTCAATCTTAACGATGTGCCCTGGGACCAGGCGCTGGACCTGATTCTCCAGAGCCAGGGGCTTTCCAGCCGTGAAAAGGGCAATGTGATTGTGGTGGCGCCGGCGAGCGAACTTGCTGAACTAGAGCGCCAGGAACTGGAAGCCCGCAATCAGCAGGAAACGCTGGCACCGCTTGTAACAGAGTTTATTGAAGTGAAATACGCCCGCGCTGAAGACCTGTCGCAACTGCTGCGTGGCGGTGATGGCTTCGGCCTGCTCACCGAGCGTGGTCGTGTCAGCGTTGATCAACGCACCAATACGCTGCTGGTTCAGGACACACCGGATCAAGTGCGCGAAATCGTGCGCACCCTGGACCGCCTGGATGTGGCCGTCCGCCAGGTGCAGATTGAAGCCCGTATCGTGATCGCCCGTGATACGGCTTCCCGCGAGCTGGGTATTAACTGGGGGGCTTCCAGCACTCGCGGGTTTCAGGAAAGTGACAACGGCCAATTTACCGGCCGGGATATTAATCCCCAGGGCTTGAACCGCGCTCGCGGCGGGCTGGCGGTTGATTTTGGCGACACCTCCGACGCCGGTGCCGGGTTCAGCTTTGGCTATCTGGCAGGCGACGTATTGCTCGACCTTGAACTGCGCGCCCTGGAAAGCGAAGGCAAGAGCCAGACCATTTCACAGCCCAAGATCATTACCGCCAACCAGCGCACCGCCACCATCAGCCAGGGCGAGGAGCGTGCCTTCCAGAGCGTCGACGGTAACGATAACCCGGATACCGAGTTCAAGGAGGCCGAGCTATCGCTTGAGGTCACCCCGCAGATTACGCCGGACAACCGCATCATCATGGACCTGCTGATTCGCAACGACAGCTTCCGGGAATCCGAGTTTGGGGGTGAGCCGCCGATAGACACCAATGAAATCGAGACCCAGGTGCTGGTCGACAATGGGCAAACCGTGGTGCTGGGCGGTATTTTAACCACCGAGGAACTGCGTCAAGTCGCCAAAACACCGCTGCTGGGCGATATTCCCTTGCTGGGTCGACTGTTTCGCTATACCGAAGAGAGCAATGAAAAGGTAGAGTTGTTAGTCTTTATTACACCACGACTTCTTGATGATGGCTTAACGGTTCGCTGATGCAGGATTTACCCAACCTTTTTCTGATTGGCCCCATGGGGGCTGGCAAAAGCACGATTGGTCGACTGCTGGCAGCCGAACTATCGCGCGACTTTTTTGATAGCGACCACGCCATTCAAGCGCGCTGCGGGGCAGATATCCCGTGGATTTTTGATGTGGAAGGCGAACAGGGCTTTCGCCAGCGTGAGATTCACATGATCGACGAGCTGACCCAACGTCATCCCGTGGTCGTGGCGACCGGCGGTGGCGCGGTACTGCGCGAGGAAAATCGCCGCGCACTCCGCGAGCGGGGCACGGTGGTGTACCTGTTGACCACTGTCGATCAGCAGCTCCGGCGCACGGCCAAAGACCGTAACCGCCCGCTGTTGCAGTGTGCCGACCGCGAGAAGGTGCTGAACGATATGTTCGCCGCCCGAGACCCGCTATATCGCGCCACGTCGGATATTACCGTGCGCACCGACCGGCGCAGTCCGCGGGCGGTGGTCAACGAAATTGTGCGACGCGTCCGGCGCCTGGTCGACCCTCTTGAATCCATAAACTCGTCAAACAAGGTATCCCCATGACCGCAGTTGAGGGCGTACAGCGTACGCTTGAGGTAGCGCTCGGCGAGCGCAGCTATCCGATCCTTATTGGTACGGGGCTTGTGGGCAGGCCCGACATGCTGACGCCGTATCTGGCCGGTCAGCAGGTCATGGTGGTCACCAATGAAACCATTGCCCCGCTGTATCTGGCCCGCCTCTGCGATGGCCTGCCGGATGATCTGGAGGTGCGAACGGTCGTGCTGCCCGATGGCGAACAGTACAAAACCATCGAGCAGGTAGAACGTATCTGGAATGCGCTGTTGGAAGCGGGGTTTAATCGTCGCTGCACCCTGATCGCCCTGGGCGGCGGCGTCATTGGTGACATGGTCGGCTATGCGGCCGCCGCCTACCAGCGTGGCGTGGCCTTTATCCAGGTGCCGACCACGCTGCTGTCCCAGGTGGACTCCTCGGTGGGCGGCAAGACCGGCGTCAATCACCCGCTGGGTAAGAACATGATCGGTGCCTTCTGGCAGCCCAAGGCCGTGCTGGTGGATATCGACACGCTGACCTCACTGCCCGCGAGGGAGCTGTCAGCGGGGCTCGCGGAGGTGATCAAATACGGTTTCATCCGCGATGAGACCTTCCTGACCTGGCTGGAAGCCAACATGGCGGCATTACGCCGGGTGGAGCCCGAGGTGATTGCCGAAGCCATTGCCCGAAGCTGCCTGATAAAAGCGGATATTGTCGCTGAGGATGAAACCGAGCAGGGCGTTCGCGCGCTGCTCAACCTGGGGCACACCTTTGGCCACGCCATTGAAGCGCACCAGGGCTATGGCAACTGGTTGCATGGCGAGGCCGTAGGCGCGGGGATGGCAATGGCCGCCACGCTTTCACAAGCGCTTGGCCGGATCTCGACCGAAGACCGCGAGCGCAGCCTGGCGCTGATCGAGAGCGCCGACTTGCCTGTCCATGCACCGGCAGGCATGTCGAGTGACGATTTTCTGGCCCGCATGCGGCTGGACAAGAAGAATATCGATACCCGCTTGCGGCTGGTGCTGCTCGAGGCGTTGGGCAGCGCCTGCGTCAGCGATGCGGTGCCGCCTGAGCAGCTAACAAGCCTGCTCGATCGCTACCCGCGGCGCTAGCCGCTGATTTTCCCTTGTATTGCACCTTGCCGACACCTCGCTTTGACCAAGCGGGGTGTTTTTCGGTGGTGCGCACTAAAAGTTTATGCTTTAGCTAATCCGTATGCCTTATGCAGCATCGGCATGGCTAAAAAGCGCCTTATTAGACTAAAGTCTAGTGATTTTGGTTTTTCGTTAAAATAGCGTTTAGCTGCATTGCAAGTGGTTGAAGGATATCGATTTTTTAATTGATCGGTTGTGCAACTACAGGATTTGGAAAGGGTTTTGAGGGTCCGGGAGGCGAGGAAAGATTGCGCAAAGCGGCTGCAAATCGCTATGCTGACCGGCCATTTTCCAATGGTAGCGAAGGCAAAAGCCGCCCTCCAGCAGGCCGGTGATCACCACTTAAAAAATCAACAACCCGCCTTTTTATCACAACCGCGCTACCAAAAAAACACGCTGACTAGACTAGAGGCACGCCCATGAATAGAGGTCTTCACCAGCCCGGCGAGTTTCGCGACAACTGCGGCTTTGGCCTGATTGCCCATATGGAAGGGCAGGCCAGCCACGATCTGTTGAAAACCGCGATCGAGTCCCTCACCTGCATGACGCACCGGGGGGGTATCGCTGCGGACGGTAAAACCGGCGATGGCTGCGGGCTGTTGCTTAAAATGCCCACTCACTTCATGCAGGCGGTGGCCAAGGATGCCTTGGGCGTGGAACTGGGCGAGCGCTTTGCCGTTGGGGTCGTGTTCCTACCCGATGATGACAAGCGGGCCGCCCGCGGACGCGACACTCTTGAAGACACGCTCAAGGCGCGCGGCCTGAACGTGATCGGCTGGCGCGACGTACCCACGGATTCCAGCGTATGCGGGCCGATGTCGCTTGATTGCCTGCCGCGTATCAAACAGGTCTTCGTGCAGCCGGGCAGCGGTGAGCACTTTGACGTTGACCTGTTCATGGCGCGCCGTTATGCCGAACAGGCAATGCGCGATGACGAAGACTTTTATGTCGCCTCGCTATCGTCTGAAGTGGTGTCTTACAAAGGGCTGGTGATGCCCGAAGACCTGCCGGCCTTCTATACAGACCTCAACGACCCGCGTCTGGAAACGGCTATCTGCGTCTTCCATCAGCGTTTCTCGACCAACACCGCACCGCGCTGGCCGCTTGCCCAGCCGTTCCGTCTGCTGGCGCACAACGGCGAGATCAATACCATTCAAGCCAACCGCGGCTGGGCGAACTCGCGTAAAGCGAACTTCGTTAACGAACGCCTGCCGGACATCGCCGAACTGGATGAAATCGTCAATACCACCGGTTCAGACTCCTCCAGCATGGATAACATGCTGGAAGTGCTGCTCACCGGTGGCATGGAGCTACACCGCGCAGTGCGCATGATGGTGCCGCCTGCCTGGCAGAACGTCGAAACCATGGACGCCGAGCTGCGCGGCTTCTACGAATACAACTCCATGCATATGGAACCCTGGGATGGCCCGGCGGGCGTCGTGATGACCGACGGTCGCCAGGCTGTCTGCATGCTCGACCGCAACGGCCTGCGCCCCGCGCGCTGGGTGATTACCAAGAATGGCTATATCACCCTGGCCTCGGAAATCGGCACTTACGGCTACCAGCCGGAAGACGTGGTGGCCAAAGGCCGCGTGGGCCCCGGCCAGATGCTGGCGGTGGATACCCATACCGGTGAGGTACTGCACACCGAGGACATCGACAATCGGCTGAAGTCGGCGTATCCGTACAAGCGCTGGCTCAAGCAGGAAGCCAACTACCTGGAATCGGCGCTCACCGAGTTGGCGCGTTTCCAGAACATGGATGGCAATGCCCTGAACGTGCAGCAGAAGATGTTCCAGGTCAGCTTTGAGGAACGCGATCAGGTGCTGCGCCCGTTGGCTGAAAGCGGCCAGGAAGCGGTGGGTTCAATGGGTGATGACACGCCCATGGCGGTGCTTTCCAGTCGTCCGCGGCTGCTGACGGATTACTTCCGCCAGAAGTTCGCTCAGGTGACCAACCCGGCCATCGATCCGCTGCGTGAAGCCATCGTCATGTCGCTGGAAACCTGTTGCGGCGCCGAGCTGAATGTTTTCAAGGCGACCCCGGAGCATGCCCACCGGCTGATCTTGACCACGCCGGTGCTGTCGCCGCGCAAATTTACCGCCCTGGTCAGTCAGGATGATCCGGCGTTTGCCAGTCACACCCTGTCGCTTGGCTATGACCCCGAGCAGCAGTCGCTCAAACAGGCGCTGACCGCGCTGTGTAAGGAAGCCGAAACCCAGGTGCGGGCCGGTAAGGTCCTGCTGGTGTTGACCGATGCCGATTTAACCCAGGGGCTATTGCCGATTCAGGCCGCGCTGGCGGTGGGCGCGGTTCATAGCCACTTGGGCCGACTCGCCCTGCGCCCCAACGCCAATATTGTGGTCGAGACCGGCTACGCCCGGGACGCCCACCAGATGGCCGTACTGTTTGGCGTGGGCGCGACGGCGGTCTACCCATGGCTTGCCTACCAGGTGATGGCGGATATGCACCGCACCGGTGAGCTGACCGGCAACCCGGCAGACGCGCGTGAAAACTACCGCAAAGGCCTGCAGAAGGGGCTGTTCAAGATCCTCTCCAAGATGGGCATCTCGACACTGGCGTCTTACCGCGGTTCGATGCTGTTCGAAGCCGTCGGCCTCGACGACGACATCATGCAGATGTGCTTCCCGGGCATGGCGTCGCGCATCCAGGGCACCGGCTTTGCCGAGCTGCAGATGCAGCAGGCATTGCTGGCCAAAGACGCCTGGATTCCGCGCAAGGGCATCACCCAGGGCGGCTTGTTCAAGTACGTTCATAACCACGAGTATCACGCCTATAACCCTGATGTGGTGATGACGCTTCAGGCCGCCGTGCAGGAAGGCAGCTACGCCAAGTGGAAGAAGTTCGCCCAACTGGTCAACGAGCGGCCGGTGGCGACAATCCGCGATCTGCTGGCCCTCAAGCCTGCCGAAACGCCGGTTTCGCTGGATGACGTCGAGCCGGTCGAAGACCTGCTGCCGCGCTTTGACAGCGCGGGCATGTCGCTGGGCGCGCTGTCGCCGGAGGCCCACGAAGCCCTGGCCCAGGCGATGAACGAGGAAGGTGGCCGCTCCAACTCCGGCGAGGGCGGTGAAGACCCGGCGCGCTACGGCACCATCCGCAGCTCCAAGATCAAGCAGATTGCCTCTGGCCGCTTTGGCGTGACGCCTCACTACCTGGTCAATGCGGAAGTCCTGCAGATCAAGGTCGCCCAGGGCGCCAAGCCCGGCGAGGGCGGTCAGCTACCGGGCGGCAAGGTCAATCAGCTGATTGCGCGGCTGCGCTACTCGGTGCCCGGCGTGACGCTGATTTCACCGCCGCCGCACCATGACATCTATTCGATCGAAGACCTGGCGCAGCTGATCTTTGACCTCAAACAGGTCAACCCGGACGCCCAGGTATCGGTCAAGCTGGTGTCCGAGCCGGGTATTGGCACCATCGCCACCGGGGTGGCCAAGGCCTATGCCGACCTGATTACCGTGTCCGGCTATGATGGAGGCACCGCCGCAAGTCCGCTGACCTCGATCAAGCACGCCGGGTCACCCTGGGAGCTTGGACTGCCGGAAGTCCACCAGGCGCTGCGTATCAACAGCTTGCGTGACAAGATCCGCCTGCAGACCGACGGCGGTCTGAAGACCGGTTTGGACGTGGTCAAGGCGGCGATCCTGGGGGCGGAAAGCTTCGGCTTCGGGACCGCGCCGATGGTCGCGCTGGGCTGCAAGTACCTGCGCATCTGTCACCTGAACAACTGTGCCACGGGTGTCGCCACCCAGGACGACTTCCTGCGCGGCGAGCACTTCCGCGGTACCGTGGACATGGTCAAGAACTACTTCCGCTTTATCGCCGAAGAAGTGCGCGAGCTGATGGCCATGCTCGGTGTGACCAAACTCACCGATCTGATCGGCCGTACCGACCTGCTCGAAGTACTGGAAGGCAATACCGCCTCCCAGCGCAAGCTGGATTTGACGCCGCTGCTGACCAACGACTTCGTGCCCGCGGATGCGCCCCAGTTCTGCAAGGTGAGCCGTAACGTGCCCCACGATCCGGGCGCCAAAAACCAGGAAGTGTTGGCGGCATTGAAAGATGCCATCGAAAACCAGTCGGGTGGCGAGTTCGATTTCACCATTACCAACTGTGACCGTAGTGTCGCCGCGCTGACATCCGGCGCGATTGCCAAGCGCTACGGTGAAGAAGGCCTGGAAAACGCGCCGATCACCGCCCGCTTTACCGGCGTTGCCGGGCAGAGCTTCGGGGTGTGGAACGCCCGCGGCCTGAATCTGTATCTCGAAGGCGATGCCAACGACTATGTGGGTAAAGGCATGAACGGCGGCAGCATCGTGATTGTGCCACCGAAAGTCAGTGAATTTGAAAGCCATAAAACGGCGATCATCGGCAACACCTGTCTGTATGGCGCGACCGGCGGTACGCTGTTTGCGGCGGGTACGGCGGGTGAACGTTTCGGGGTGCGCAACTCCGGGGCGACGGCCGTTATCGAAGGCGCAGGCGACCACTGTTGCGAATACATGACCGGCGGCCTGGTCTGTGTCCTCGGTGAAACCGGGGTGAACTTCGGCGCCGGCATGACGGGCGGGTTTGCCTACGTGCTGGATGAAGAGCGCACCTTCGTCGACAAGTACAACCATGAACTGGTTGAGATTCACCGTGTTAACACCGAAGCAATGGAGGCGTATCGTCGCCACCTGCGCGAAATGATTGAGGCCTACGTCGCAGCGACAGGATCAGCACGTGGGGCGGCTATTTTGGAAGACTTCAGCGACTACGCGCGTCACTTCTGGCTGGTAAAACCCAAGGCTGCAAGCCTGGGTAGCCTGCTGGATCAGTCTCGGCGTCAGCCGGAATAACCGTTTTGTGCCCCTATCGCTGACAGGAGAGAAATCATGGCCAACCGTTTGAATAACGATTTCCAGTTTGTGGATGTGGGTCGTCAGGACCCGCAGAAAAAAGATGCGCGTAAGCGTGCCAAAGAATTTACTGAAATCTACGAGCCGTACAAGCCCACCGATGCGGCCAGCCAGGCACACCGCTGCCTGCACTGTGGCAACCCGTACTGCGAGTGGAAGTGCCCGGTGCACAACTATATTCCCAACTGGCTGCAGCTGGTGGTGGAAGGCAACATTATCGAAGCCGCCGAGCTGTCGCATAAAACCAACTCGCTGCCCGAGGTATGTGGCCGTGTGTGCCCCCAGGACCGTCTGTGCGAGGGTGACTGCACGCTCAACGACGGCTTTGGGGCGGTGACCATTGGTTCGATCGAGAAGTACATTACCGATACCGCCTTTGCCATGGGCTGGCGTCCGGATATGTCCCAGGTCACCTGGACGGACAAAAAAGTGGCCATTGTGGGTGCCGGTCCTGCGGGCCTCGGCTGCGCCGATATTCTGGCGCGCAATGGTGTCAAGCCGGTGGTGTTCGATAAGTACCCTGAAATCGGCGGCCTGCTGACGTTCGGTATTCCCGAGTTCAAGCTGGAAAAGAACGTCATGGAGCGTCGTCGTGCGGTCTTTGAGGAAATGGGCGTCGAGTTCCGGCTGAATACCGAAATCGGTACCGACGTTGAGTTCGATACCCTGCTCCAGGACTACGACGCCGTTTTCCTGGGCATGGGTACCTACAAGTACATGGAAGGCGGCTTCCCGGGCGAAGACCTGCCGGGCGTCTACAAGGCGCTCGACTTCCTGATTGCCAACGTCAACCGCTGCCTGGGCTTTGAAAAAGACCCCAACGATTACATTTCCATGGAAGGCAAGCGCGTGGTGGTCCTGGGCGGTGGTGATACCGCCATGGACTGCAACCGTACCTCGATCCGTCAGGGGGCCACCAGCGTCACCTGCGCCTACCGCCGCGACGAAGAAAACATGCCAGGGTCGCGCAAGGAAGTCGCCAATGCCCGGGAAGAGGGCGTCGAGTTCCTGTTCAACCGTCAGCCGGTTGCCGTTGTCGGTGACGACAAGGTCGAAGGCGTGAAGGTGGTGCGCACCCGTCTGGGCGAGCCGGATGAAAACGGTCGCCAGCGCCCTGAAGTGGTTCCAGGCTCGGAAGAGATTGTTGCCGCCGATGCCGTGGTCATCGCCTTCGGCTTCCAGGCAAGCCCTGCCCCGTGGTTTGACCCCGCCAATATCCAGGTGGACGAGCGTGACCGGGTGAAAGCGCCGGAGCATGGCCAGTACGCCTACCAGACCAGCAACGAGAAGATCTTTGCCGGTGGCGATATGGTGCGCGGCTCTGACCTGGTGGTTACCGCCATCTATGAAGGCCGTCAGGCAGCGGAAGGCATGCTGGATTATCTGGGCGTTTAATCCGGGTTCCAGCACCGGTCTTGTAGGCGACCGACTTGTCGGGCGATCGGGCCATCTACAAGCGATAACTTGTGGTGGCTTGATAATTGCTGATCGCGCAATAAATTGAGCTCGTACGAACCCCGGTGCACGCACCCAGCCCTGTAGGCGCCCGACTTGTCGGGCGATCGGGCCATCTACAAGCGATAACTTGTGGTGGGTTGATAATTGCTGATCGCTCAATAAATTGCGCTCCTACGAACCCCGGTGCATGCACCCAGCTTGTAGGCGCCCGACTTGTCGGGCGATCGGGCCATCTACAAGCGATAACTTGCGGCGGCTTGATAATTGCTGATCGCTCAATAAATTGAGCTCCTACGAACCCCGGTGCATGCACCCAGCCCTGTAGGAGCCCGACTTGTCGGGCGATCAGGCCGTCTACTGGCTATCACCCTAGGCGCCTCGATCCCTCTTCCCGCCGTAATTGAGCCTTAGGTCGTACTCTGCTATTCTGTCGTCCCATCCTGGTGTGGCTTTCTGCCGTGCCTTTTGATCACGTTTCGACAGGTTTTTCATGACACGATATATCTTCGTGACCGGCGGCGTTGTGTCCTCTCTTGGCAAGGGCATCGCGTCGGCCTCGCTGGCGGCGATTCTCGAGGCACGCGGCCTTAAGGTCACCATGCTCAAGCTCGACCCCTACATCAACGTCGACCCGGGCACCATGAGTCCCTTCCAGCATGGCGAGGTATTTGTCACCGAGGATGGTGCCGAAACCGACCTTGACCTTGGTCACTACGAACGCTTTATTCGTACCAAAATGACCCAGGGCAACAACTTCACCACCGGCCGTGTCTATGAGCATGTGCTGCGCAAAGAGCGCCGTGGTGACTACCTGGGCGGTACCGTTCAGGTGATTCCGCATATCACCGACGAGATCAAGCAGCGCGTCTACGCCGGGGGCGAAGGCTTCGACGTGGCGCTGGTGGAAATCGGCGGTACGGTCGGCGATATTGAGTCGCTCCCCTTCCTGGAATCGATCCGCCAGATTCGCAGCGAACAGGGTGCCAACCGCGCACTCTTCATGCACCTGACGCTGGTGCCTTACATCAAGACGGCGGGTGAAACCAAAACCAAGCCCACCCAGCACAGCGTCAAGGAGCTCCGCTCCATCGGTATCCAGCCGGATATCCTGATCTGCCGCAGCGAAGTCGAGCTGGAAGAGAGCGAGCGGCGCAAGATTGCCCTGTTCACCAACGTGGAAGAGCGTGCGGTCGTGCCGCTGCAGGATGCCGATACCATCTACCGCATCCCGCTGATGCTTCATGAGCATGGGCTGGACGATATCGTCTGTGACAAACTGCGTCTGGAAGCCGGTCCGGCGGATCTTTCCGAGTGGGTGAAGGTGCTGGATGCCAAGCTCAACCCGCTGAAGTCGGTCAGCATCGCCATGGTCGGCAAGTACATGGAATTGCTCGACGCCTACAAATCGCTCAATGAAGCCTTGACCCATGCCGGTATCCAGGGGCGCATCAAGGTCAATATCGACTTCGTCGACTCTGAAGATATCGAGCGCCATGGTACCGAACGGCTGGCCGGTAAAGACGCCATCCTGGTGCCCGGCGGCTTTGGCGAGCGCGGCGTTGAAGGCAAGATCATGACCGCTCAGTTTGCCCGTGAAAACAAGGTGCCGTATCTGGGGATCTGCTTAGGCATGCAGGTGGCCGTGATCGAGTTTGCGCGGCATGTGGCGGGCTGGGAAGATGCCAACTCCACCGAGTTCACCCACGATACACAGCACCCCGTTGTCGGCCTGATTACCGAATGGCTGAATGCAGAAGGCAAGATTGAGCTGCGCGATGCAGCGTCCGACCTGGGGGGCACCATGCGCCTGGGCGGGCAGATATGCCGCCTCGCGTCGGGCAGCAAGGCACGTGAAGCCTATGGTGCCGATGAAATCGTCGAGCGCCACCGCCACCGCTTCGAAGTCAATAACCAGTTTATCGACGACCTGGAAAAGGCGGGGCTGGTGATTTCAGGCAAGAGCGTCGACCAGTCGCTGGTGGAAATGGTCGAACTCGCTGACCACCCCTGGTACGTCGCCTGCCAATTCCACCCGGAATTCACCTCGACACCCCGCGATGGTCATCCGCTGTTCTCGGGCTTTATCAATGCCGCCGTCGAACACAAAGCCGCGCGAGCACGTGCCCACGCGGCACCTCAGGAATAACCACAGGTCAGGAATAACAGGGGGAAGCATGGCTTCTCAAGAGACATTCCAAGAGCACCATATCAACGTTGCCGGCCTAACCGCCGGCAATTCTTTGCCTCTGATGCTGCTGGGGGGCATGAACGTCCTGGAGTCGGCTGAGCTGGCGGATGAAGTGGCCGAGACCTACGTCAAGGTGACGCAAAAGCTGGGCATGCCCTACGTCTACAAGGCGAGTTTTGATAAGGCCAACCGCAGCTCGATCCACTCCTACCGTGGACCGGGACTGGAAAAAGGCCTGCAGATCCTGGCGGACATAAAAGCCCGCCACGGAGTGCCGGTCATCACCGACGTCCACGAACCCTGGCAGGCCGCACCGGCAGCCGAAGTGGCCGATATTATCCAACTGCCAGCGTTTCTTGCACGCCAGACCGATCTGGTCGTGGCCATGGCCAGGACGGGGGCGGCGATCAATATCAAGAAACCGCAGTTTTTGGCGCCGCATGAAATGCGTCATATCCTCACCAAGTTCCGGGAAGCCGGTAACGACCGCCTGATGCTTTGCGAGCGGGGCACCAGTTTTGGCTATAACAACCTGATTGTGGATATGCTGGGCCTGGGCGACATGAAGCAAACCGGGTCGCCGGTGTTTTTCGACGTGACCCACGCACTGCAGCGCCCGGGTGGGCGTGCCGATAGCGCCGATGGGCGCCGTGCCCAGGTGGCGGAATTGGCTCGCGCGGGCGTCGCGGTGGGTTTGGCCGGGCTGTTCCTGGAAGCGCACCCGGACCCCGATAATGCCAAGTGCGATGGCCCCTGCGCTTTGCCGCTGGATCAGCTGGAGCCGTTTCTGACCCAGCTCATGCAGCTGGATGCGCTGGTGAAAGGCTTTGCGCCGCTGTCCATTCGCTGATGGCGCCGCCAAACGTGATACGTTAAACCTCCATTAGACCGACAACTAAGGACACTGTCATGACCAAAATCGTTGATATCCGTGCGTTGGAAGTACTCGATTCACGCGGTAACCCCACCGTTCAGGCAACCGTTCGCCTGGCAAGCGGTGCGGTAGGCGACGCCTGTGCCCCAAGCGGCGCCTCTACCGGCTCGCGGGAAGCGCTCGAACTACGTGATGGCGACAAGGCGCGCTACCTGGGTAAAGGCGTGCTCAAAGCAGTGGACGCGGTCAATGGCAGAATCCGAGAGGCATTGCTGGGGATGGACGCGCGCGATCAGCGTGGCCTGGACGACGCCATGCTTGCCCTGGACGGCACGGATAACAAGGCCAACCTGGGCGCCAATGCGATTCTGGCCGTATCGCTTGCGGCAGCTAAAGCCGCTGCCAATGCCAAAGGCGTGCCACTCTACGCGCACATCGCCGAGCTATACGGCCAGCCTGGCCAGTACCGCATGCCCGTGCCGATGATGAACATCCTGAACGGTGGCGAGCATGCGGATAACAACGTCGATATCCAGGAATTCATGGTCCAGCCAGTAGGCGCGGCCAACTTCCGCGAAGGCCTGCGCATGGGCGCGGAAATTTTCCACGCCCTGAAAAAGGTACTGTCGGCCAAGGGGCTTTCCACCTCGGTAGGCGACGAAGGCGGTTTCGCCCCCAACCTGGCGTCCAACGCTGACGCGCTGGCGGTTATCAAGCAGGCGGTTGCCGATGCGGGCTACTCGCTGGGCAGCGATGTGACGCTGGCGCTGGACTGTGCGTCTTCCGAATTCTACAAAGACGGTCAGTACAACCTTGCCGGTGAAGGCAAAAGCTACGACGCCCAGGGCTTCACTGATTACCTTGCAGGCCTGTGCGAGGACTATCCGATCGTGTCCATCGAAGACGGCATGGATGAATCTGACTGGGACGGCTGGAAAGCGTTGACCGATAAACTGGGCGATAAGGTCCAGCTGGTTGGCGATGATTTGTTCGTGACCAACACCAAGATTCTCAAGCGCGGTATCGACGAGCAGATCGGCAACTCCATCCTGATCAAGTTCAACCAGATCGGTTCGCTGTCGGAAACGCTGGATGCCATCAAGATGGCCCAGGACGCGGGCTTTACCGCCGTGATTTCCCACCGCTCGGGTGAGACCGAAGATACCACCATCGCCGATTTGGCCGTGGGCACCTGTGCCGGGCAGATTAAAACCGGCTCGCTTTGCCGCAGTGACCGTGTTGCCAAGTACAACCGCCTGCTGGTCATCGAGGATGAACTGGGCGACGTCAGCTACCCCGGAATCAAGGCCATTAAAGGCCAATAAGGCTAGAAATGGCAGCGGCTTTGTAAGAGATGTCTCAAGATTTTGTAAGAGATCTCTTACAAATGCCGTCGAAAATCGCTCGGAAGGCGTAAGAAAAACGGAAATTATGCACTAATTAAAATTTAGGTTTCTGTTTTTAAAAGGTTTTTAAAAAAGGGCGGGCCGTCGTGGTTCGCCCTTTGCTTTTTAGGACCACCTTGTGGTGTCAGGTGGTTCTGCCACAATGCCCATCAAGGACAAGGGGGGCAAGGATGTCGCCCACGCAGGATGCAACGGGATGCAGGTTGGTGCGCCGGGTGAAACAGAGATGTAAGCCCTGGCAAGGACAGCACCAAAGGAAGTTGACACAGGGAGTGGTCAAGAGGAAGTGCTTGGAGCGGGCGGCCTACGGGCCGCCTTTTTTTGCATGCATGGCACATGATTAAGATAAAAGGCCAACATGATTCAAAAGGCCAATAGACCTAAAAATCAGTAGATAGAAAAAAACCAGCGTATTGGCTGGTTTTAATAGGATCGCTGTTAATGGTGACGTGAATGGCTTCAGCGTTCCAGCTTCTCCAGCTTGCCGCTTTTTCCATCCCACTCTTCAGCATCGGGCAGCGGGTCTTTCTTCTCGGCAATGTTGGGCCACACTTCCGACAGCTCCGCGTTGATCTCAATAAACTGCTCCTGTCCCTCTGGCAGTTCATCCTCCGAAAATATCGCCTCGGCGGGGCATTCCGGCTCGCACAGCGCGCAATCGATACATTCGTCCGGGTGGATCACCAGAAAGTTGGGGCCTTCGTAAAAACAGTCGACCGGGCAGACTTCGACACAGTCGGTGTATTTACATTGGATGCAGTTCTCGGTAACGACAAACGTCATCTTGCTATCCCTCTTGCGGGACCAAGGGGACGCCCTTGGTCGTGGTCAATCGTGAATGGTTATAAATCAGCCGTTTTTTATAAGCTAAAAAGTATGGGCGACATTCTAGAGGTGCCCAAACGCGGCGGCAAGCGCCGTGGCGTTGTTCTGTTACGCGAATTTAAAGCAGCTCGCGCCATTGATATAACAGCGACAGTGCCTCACGTGGCGATAGGCCATCCACATCCGCGTTTTCCAGCGCCTCCACCACCGGATGAGGTGCGCTGGCAAACAAATCATTCTGCTGAGGTGCAGTTGTTTGAGACAGCGGCATTTGGCGTTGTTCCTCAACGTCGCGCTGCTCAAGGGTCACCAGCTTTTCACGCGCCCGTTGAATGACCTGGCTGGGCACCCCAGCCAGCTGGGCGACCTGCAAGCCGTAACTCTGGCTGGCGGGGCCTGACTCGATGCGGTGCATGAAGACGATGTTGTCGCCATGCTCGGTAGCCGTTAAGTGAATATTGGCCACGCCGTCGGCCTGGTCGGGTAGCCCGGTCATTTCAAAGTAATGGGTCGCGAACAGGGTCAAGGCGCGGGCACTGGCCAGGTGCTCTGCACTTGCCCACGCCAGTGACAGGCCGTCAAAGGTACTGGTGCCGCGGCCGATCTCGTCCATCAGTACCAGGCTGTGCTCGGTGGCATTGTGCAGGATATTGGCGGTCTCGGTCATTTCGACCATGAAGGTCGAGCGTCCGCCCGCCAGGTCATCCGACGAGCCGATGCGGGTAAAGATACGATCGATAGGGCCTATTTCGGCGGCGTCCGCCGGGACAAAGCTGCCGCTGTGGGCCAGCAGCGCAATCAGCGCCGTCTGGCGCATGTAGGTGGATTTACCGCCCATGTTGGGGCCGGTGATAATCAGCATGTGCTGCTCGGGGGTGAGGGTGACATCGTTGGGGACAAAGGGATGATCACTCACCTGCTCGACCACCGGGTGGCGACCGGCGTGGATGGTCAGACCGGTGGCCTCCACCAGGGTCGGGCGTACCCAGTTGAGTGCCTCGGCGCGTTCGGCAAAGGCGCACAGCACGTCAAGCTCGGCCAGCGCCTGGGAGGTCCGCTGCAGCGCGTTGAGCGCCTCGTTGAGCGCGTTGAGCAACTGGTCGTAGAGCCACTTTTCCCGGCTTAGCGCGCGGGATTTCGCCGAGAGGGCCTTGTCTTCGAACTCTTTAAGCTCGGGGATGATAAACCGCTCGGCGTTTTTCAGCGTCTGGCGGCGAATATAGTCGGCCGGGGCCTGCTGGGCCTGGGCTCGGGGCAGTTCGATAAAGTAACCGTGCACGCGGTTATAGCCGACCTTCAGGTTGGCAAGGCCGGTGCGTTCGCGCTCGCGGGTTTCAAGCTGCACCAGGTAGTCACCGGCGTTTTCGGCCAGGCCACGGTGTTCGTCAAGCTCCGCGTCGTACCCCTGGGCGATGACACCGCCGTCGCGGATCACCACCGGCGGATTGTCGACCAGCGCCCGCTGGAGCGTGTCGGTGATCTCCGGGTAGGGGCGAATATGCGGGCGCAGGCTATCCAGCAGGCTGCCGTTTTCGACCTCGCCCAACTGCTGCTCCAGCGTGGGCAGGGTGGCCAGGGCATCACGCAGGCGTGCCAGGTCGCGCGGACGGGCGCTATACAGTGCCACCCGGGCAAGAATGCGTTCGACGTCACCCACGTCGTTCAGGGTATCGCGGATGGCCAGGTAATTAGCGTCCAGGCTTAATAGCGCAACGCCTGCCTGGCGACCCTGAATGACGTCGCGTTGGCGCAGCGGCCGATTCAGCCAGCGCTTCAGCAGGCGCGAGCCCATTGCCGTGGTGCAGGTATCCAGAACGCTGGCCAGGGTGTTGTCAGTCCCGCCCCCCAGGTTGATATCGATTTCCAGATTACGGCGGCTGGCGGCATCGATCACCACCGCGTCGTCGCGGTTCTCGACGCTGATGGCCGTCACGTGGGGCAGGCGTGAGCGCTGGGTATCCCGCGCGTAGTCGATCAGCACGCCGGCGGCGACCAGCGCGGTGGTCAAGTGGGCGCAGCCAAAGCCGCGTAAGTCCTGTACCTCGAACTGGTCGCACAGGCTGCGGGTTGCGCTCTGCAAATCAAACAGCCATTCACCCTGGCGGCGCAGGGCCCGGGTCTGCGACCATGCGTCGGGCAGGGTAAGGCTCTCGGGGACCAGCAGCTCAGCCGGAGATAGCCGCGTCAGCTCGGCCAGCATCTCGGCCTCACTGTCGACTTCCAGCACGCTAAAGCGGCCGCTGGAAAGCTCAAGCCAGGCCAGCCCCCACTGCTCGTTACCGGGCGCAACGGCCACCAGAACGTTGTCGCGCCGGGCATCCAGCAAGGCTTCGTCGTGCAGGGTGCCGGGCGTGACAATACGCACGACCTGGCGATCAACGGGACCTTTGCTTGTTGCCGGGTCGCCAATCTGTTCGCAGATAGCGACGGATTCACCGGCGGCTACCAGGCGTGCCAGGTAGCCCTCGGCGCTATGATAGGGAACGCCCGCCATGGGGATGGGCTTGCCGCCCGACTGGCCGCGCTGGGTCAGGGTGATATCCAGCAGTGCAGCGGCGCGCTTGGCATCGTCGAAAAACAGCTCGTAAAAGTCCCCCATCCGGTAAAACAGCAGTACCTCGGGGTGTTCGCGTTTGATCTTCAGGTATTGCGCGATCATTGGCGTGTGCGCGGGGCTGGGCTGTGACATGGGCGTCCTAATTAAGCGGGGCGCAAGCGCGTGGAACTTGCTGCCTGTTCTTTGAGCAACTGAAACACAGTATTCTACGCTGAATTGACGACGCACATGAAGGAGCGACGATGTCACCCAGTGTCTCAAGCTTGATGAATCTGGACTTATCCCTGCTGGCCCAGCGCCTGGGGCGCCTTTGCCAGCAGGCGCAACTGGAAGTGACCGCGGCCGAGTCGTGCACCGGCGGCGGCATTGCCAGTGCGATCACCTCGGTGGCGGGTAGTTCAGCGTATTTCACCACCGGCTACGTCACCTACGCCAATACGGCCAAGACGCGGCTTCTGGGCGTGCCGGAAGCCACGCTGAACGCCCATGGTGCGGTCAGCGATGCCGTGGTCAAGGCCATGGTGGCAGGGGCCTGCCGGGAAAGCGGTGCCGGACTTGCGGTGGCCGTCAGCGGTGTTGCAGGCCCCGACGGCGGTAGCGAAACCAAGCCTGTGGGGACCGTCTGGCTGGCGTGGGGCGATGCGAACCAACAGCAAGCCGAGCGGTTTGTTTTCCCTGGCGACCGTCAGGCCGTTCGTGAGCAGGCCGTGCGCCAGGCGCTGGCAGGCCTGATAGTGCGCCTGGCGGAAAAAGTGGGCGACGGCAGCGAGAAATAATCGCCCGAAACACTAGCTGAGGATTTGTTTAGCGGCTAATCTTTGGCATACTACTGGCTAATTATACAGCTTATGATGAGGATTGACTGAATGGCTCAGGATGATAATCGCACCAAGGCGCTCAACGCTGCGCTCAGCCAGATTGATCGCCAGTTTGGCAAAGGCACGGTCATGCGCCTGGGCGACGCTCCCCGCGTTGTCATGCCGTCGGTGTCCACCGGCTCGCTGGGTCTGGATATCGCCCTTGGTATCGGTGGCCTGCCGTATGGCCGGGTGGCTGAAATTTTCGGCCCGGAGTCCTCGGGTAAGACGACCCTCACGCTGTCGGTGATCGCGCAAGCCCAGAAGCAGGGCAAAGTCTGCGCGTTCGTGGATGCCGAGCATGCGCTGGACCCCAGCTATGCAGAAAAACTGGGGGTCAATCTGGACGACCTGCTGGTGTCTCAGCCGGATACCGGCGAACAGGCGCTGGAGATCACCGATATGCTGGTGCGTTCCGGCGGTGTCGATGTGATTATCATCGATTCGGTGGCGGCGTTGACCCCGCGTGCTGAAATCGAAGGCGAAATGGGCGATGCCCACGTTGGCCTGCAGGCACGTTTGATGTCGCAAGCGTTGCGCAAGATCAGCGGCAATATCAAGAATGCCAACTGCCTGGTGGTGTTCATCAACCAGATCCGCATGAAGATTGGCGTGATGTTCGGGAGCCCCGAAACGACCACCGGCGGTAACGCGCTGAAGTTTTACTCAAGCGTGCGGCTGGACATCCGGCGTACGGGGTCGGTGAAAGTCGGCGACGAGGTCACCGGTAACGAAACCCGCGTGAAAGTGGTCAAGAACAAGGTGGCGCCGCCGTTCCGTCAGGCCGAATTCCAGATTCTCTACGGCAAAGGCATCTACCACGCCGGTGAAGTGGTCGACCTGGGTGTGCAGCAGAACCTGGTGGACAAGGCCGGTGCCTGGTACAGCTACAAGGGTAAAAAGATCGGTCAGGGCAAGGCCAATGCGGCCCAGTACCTGGAAGAGCATCCTGACGTCATGGAAGAGATCGAAAGCCAGATTCGCGCCCAGCTGCTTGCCCAGCCCGAGCCGAAGAAAGAAGAGGCTGCCAAGAAGGAAGAAGCGGCTGACGCCAACGCCGAAGACGACCTGCTTTAAGCCGCGAGCGTCAGCATGTTGTCATCCTCCCACGAAGCCACCCCGCGCGAGGTGGCTATCCAATTGCTCGCGAGGCGCGAATACTCGCGCACCGAGCTGGCGCGCAAGCTGGAACAGAAGGCGTTTGCTGCTGAGGATATCGACACCTGCCTGGACGCCCTGGTCGAGCAGGGCCTGCAGTCGGATGAGCGGTTTGCCGAAAGTTTTATTCGGTCACGGGTGAATCGAGGGCAGGGCGTCATTCGCATCAAAGGCGAGTTGCGCCAGCGCGGTATCGACCAGGAAGTCGCCACGGCAGCGTTTGCGATTGTCGAGGAACGCGAGGCCGTCGACTGGTTCGAGCTGGCCCGTGATACCCTGGCGCGGCGCTTTTCATCGCCCGGTGATACTCCTAAAGAACGCGCTAAACGCGAGCGCTTTCTGGCGATGCGGGGGTTTGATTTTGACCAGATTCGCTACGCGCTGGATTGCCTATAGCCTGCTTTTTTGGGCGATTAACCCTTCTTTCTGACCGCTCTGCCACTAACTGCGGCTTTAGTCGTTTGACAACTGCGCTATAATGGCGTCTTTGCGACCCCAGCGGGTAGCGGCGACAGCGCCCTGGGGCATCACGCTTTATTGTTACGGATACCCTATGAAGAGCGCAGAGATCAGACAGGCCTTTCTATCCTTTTTCGAAGAACACGGGCATACCATCGTGCCCACGAGTTCGCTAGTACCGGGCAATGACCCGACGCTATTGTTTACCAATGCGGGCATGGTGCCTTTCAAGGATGTTTTCCTGGGCCGCGACCCGCGCCCCTACGTGCGCGCCACCTCGGCACAGCGCTGTGTTCGCGCGGGTGGCAAGCACAACGACCTGGATAACGTCGGCTATACCGCGCGCCACCACACCTTCTTTGAAATGCTGGGCAACTTCAGCTTTGGTGACTACTTCAAGCGTGATGCCATTCGCTTCGCCTGGACTTTTCTTACCGAGACCTTGGGCTTGCCCAAGGACAAGCTGTGGGTAACGGTACACATCAGCGACGACGAAGCCGAGCGTATCTGGAAAGACGAGATCGGCATCGATCCTGAACGGTTTTCCAAACTCGACGAAGATAACTTCTGGCAGATGGGCGATACCGGCCCCTGTGGCCCCAGTTCCGAAATCTTCTTTGACCACGGTCCCGAGGTTTGGGGTGGCCCGCCGGGAAGCCCGGAAGAAGACGGCGACCGCTACATCGAAATCTGGAACCTGGTGTTCATGCAGTTCGATCGCGACGCCGAAGGGACGCTCAACCCGCTGCCCAAGCCGTCCATCGATACCGGCATGGGCTTGGAGCGTGTCGCGGCCGTCATGCAGAGCGTGCACTCCAACTATGAAATCGACCTGTTCCAGAACCTGCTGCAGGCTGCCGCCAGCGCTACTGGTTACGCGGATACCACCGCGCCTTCCTTGCGGGTGATTGCCGACCACATCCGTTCCTGTGCGTTCTTGATTGCCGATGACGTGCTGCCGTCCAATGAGGGGCGTGGTTATGTACTGCGCCGGATCATTCGTCGAGCGATTCGCCATGGCCACAAACTGGGCGCCACAGAGCCGTTCTTCCACAAGCTGGTTGACGCACTCGATGTGGAAATGGGCGATGCCTACCCCGAGCTGCGGGACGCTCGCGACCAGATCACCCGTGTCCTGCTCAAGGAAGAAGAGCAGTTTGCCCGTACGCTGGATCACGGCATGGGGCTGTTAAGCGCGGCACTCGATGACCTGCAGGGCGACGTATTGCCGGGGGAGACGGTGTTCAAGCTCTATGACACCTACGGATTCCCCTACGACTTGACCGCCGATGTGTGCCGCGAGCGCGAAGTGACGCTGGATGAAGAGGGCTTTCAGCGGGAACTGGAAGCCCAGCGCGAGCGTGCCCGAGCGGCCAGCCAGTTTGGCGCCGATTACAGCGCTTCCATCGAGCTGGACGGCGAAACCACCTTTACCGGCTACGACCGACTGGAAGACCAATCCAGCGTGACCGCCCTGGTGGATACCGAAGGCAACGAACTGGCGGCACTGGAAGCGGGGCAGAAGGGCGTTGTCGTACTTGATCGGACCCCCTTTTACGGTGAATCGGGCGGTCAGGTCGGCGATACCGGTTACCTGTATGTGGACGGTGGGCGTTTCCAGGTCACCGACACCCAGAAGCAAAGCGGCCACCACCTTCACCAGGGGATCATGGTCGAGGGCATGATGAATGTCGGGGCCAAGGTGCGCGGCGAGGTGGATGCCAGCCTGCGCTCGGCCACCGTTCGCAACCACTCGGCGACCCACCTGCTGCATAAAGCGCTACGCATGGTGTTGGGTGACCACGTTCAGCAGAAAGGCTCGCTGGTCAATGCCGAGCGCCTGCGTTTCGACTTCAGTCACTTCGAGCCCATGACCGCCGAGCAACTGGCCGAGGTGGAGCGGCTGGTCAACGAACAGATCCTGGCCAACGCGCCGACCAAAATCGAGCAAATGAGCCTGGATCAGGCCAAGGCCAAGGGCGCAGCGGCGCTGTTTGAAGCCAAGTACGCCGATAGCGTCCGCGTGCTGACCATCGGCGCCGATGACTTCTCGATTGAGCTGTGCGGCGGTACCCACGTGGCGCGCAGCGGCGACATCGGTTGTTGCCACCTGGTCAGCGAAGCAGGCATTGCCTCAGGGGTGCGCCGCATCGAAGCGATTACCGGCGAAAATGCCCTGGCGTATTTCCGCGAACAGGAAGCCCGCGTCCAGCGGCTGGCCGAGCGGTTGAAGACCAAGCCCGAGCAGGTTGAGGCACGTGTCGAAGGGTTGGTCGAGCGCAATCGCAGTCTGGAAAAAGAGCTTGAGCAGCTCAAGGCCAAGCTCGCCAGCGCCGCCGGAAGTGACATGCTCAGCCAGGCGCAGGACGTTAATGGCGTCAAATTGCTGGCGACCCAGCTCGAGGGCGTATCGGGTAAAGAGCTGCGCGGTGTTCTCGACCAGCTCAAGAACAAGCTGGGTTCGGGTGTGATCATTCTTGGCGTGACCGACACTGACGCTGGCAAGGTCAGCCTGATTGCCGGCGTCACCAAAGACCTCACCGACCGTGTCAAAGCGGGTGAACTGGTCAACCATGTGGCCTCTCAGGTAGGCGGCAAAGGAGGTGGCCGCCCTGATATGGCCCAGGCAGGGGGGAGTCAGCCCGACGCGCTTCCCGCTGCGTTGAACAGCGTACCGGCATGGTTGGAAAACACGCTTAGCTAAACAGAGAAGCCGGTGGCATTATTTGCTACCGGCTTTTTTGCTTCATACATTTCCAAATAACAGGAAAACGGCATATGGCACTATACGTTCAGAAGTTCGGCGGCACCTCGGTGGGCTCTGTCGACCGTATCAAGGCCGTGGCGGAAAAGGTCAAAGGCTTTCGCGACCAGGGCCACCAGGTGGTCGTGGTGGTCTCCGCGATGAGCGGCGAGACCAATCGCCTGACCGATATGGCGCACGCGTTAAACGACGACCCCGCCCCGCGCGAGATGGACATGCTGCTGTCCACCGGCGAGCAGGTGACGATCTCTCTGCTGGCGATGGCGCTCCAGCAGGCAGGTGTGGCGGCAACGTCGCATACCGGTGCCCAGGTGGGTATCCACACCGACAGTGCCTACACCAAGGCGCGCATCCAGCGTATCGAAACCGAAGACCTGAAAGCCGACCTGGACGCCGGTCAGGTTGTCGTGGTGGCGGGTTTCCAGGGTGTCGATGAAGAAGGCAATATCACCACCCTGGGGCGTGGCGGTTCAGATACCACCGGCGTGGCGCTGGCGGCCGCACTGGGCGCCGATGAATGCCAGATCTATACCGACGTTGATGGCGTTTACACGACCGACCCCCGTGTCTGCTCCAAGGCGCAACGGCTGGAAAACATTACCGTTGAAGAAATGCTCGAGCTGGCAAGTCTGGGCTCGAAAGTACTGCAAATTCGCGCGGTCGAGTTTGCCGGTAAATACAACGTTCCCCTGCGGGTGCTGTCGAGCTTTGAAGACGGCCCCGGTACCCTGATTGTTGCAGAAGCAGACAAAGACGAGGACTCCATGGAAGAACCGCTGATCTCCGGTATTGCCTTTACCAAAAACGAAGCCAAGCTAACCCTGCTCAACACGCCTGATGTGCCGGGTGTTGCCTCGCGTATTCTGGGGCCGATTGCCGACGCCAATATCGAAGTCGACATGATCGTTCAGAACGTGGCCCCGGCAGGCGATTACACCGACTTCACGTTTACCGTGGCCAAAGGTGATTACAAGGCCACCAAAAAGCTGCTTGAGGAAACCGTGATTCCAGGCCTGGGCGGCGGTGAGTTGCGTGGCGACGATAATATCGCCAAAGTGTCCCTGGTAGGTGTCGGTATGCGCTCTCACGCGGGCGTGGCATCGAAAATGTTCCGCGTGCTGGCTGACGAAAACGTTAATATTCGTATGGTGTCCACCTCCGAGATTAAAATTTCGGTGGTGATTGACGAGAAACATATGGAGCTGGCCGTGAATGCATTGCACAAGGCATTCGGCCTGGATAAGTCAGATATCGAATCTGAATAACATTAACGCCTTATACCTTCTACGCTGAAGGGTACTTGCTGCCGTGTGGTGGTGAGCTTTCTTTCAACGGGAGGTTAAGGTGTCATGGAGCCTGTGCCTTTGGTGGCAGGGGGTACCATGCCGCATAATGGCATGGTACCGCCGCCGGCGGACACATCCCGTTGTATTAAACGTCTGAGAAGGAGATCAGCCATGCTCATCCTAACCCGCCGTGTCGGCGAAACCCTGATGATCGGGGATGAAATCACCGTCACCGTACTAGGTGTGAAGGGTAACCAGGTTCGTATCGGCGTCAATGCGCCAAAAGACGTGGCGGTTCATCGTGAAGAGATATACCAGCGTATTCAGCGCGAACGCAGCGGTGAAAGTGAAGCCGAGTGAACGCTGTTTGGCGGTGCGATAGTGCCGTGTCATACGCGTAAGGTAAGGTCGGCGCGAAAAAAATCCGAGCAGGGCTGGACAACTTTCTGCCAAATCGGTAATATTCGCGCCGTGCCGTTAAGGAGAGGTGGCCGAGTGGCTGAAGGCGCTCCCCTGCTAAGGGAGTATAGGGTTTATAGCCCTATCGAGGGTTCGAATCCCTCTCTCTCCGCCAGCCGCACATCAAGGTAAGCGCCCGTAGCTCAGCTGGATAGAGTATCTGACTACGAATCAGAGGGTCGGAGGTTCGAATCCTCCCGGGCGCGCCACCTTTTTCAGATGTTGTTTTACCCGTGTTTTTAGATAGATAACGTGGAATAACATCCACGCGCCCGTAGCTCAGCTGGATAGAGTATCTGACTACGAATCAGAGGGTCGGAGGTTCGAATCCTCCCGGGCGCGCCAGATTCCAAACCCGTCCTTTTCAAGGGCGGGTTTTCTGCTTTCTAGTCAGGCTCAAGCGACTCATGCTTGAGTCTCGTGCTCGTTTAGCGCCCCACTTAACGGTAGGGGCGCTTTTTTTATGCCGTCTCGGCCATGCGGGCTGGCACAACCAGGCTTTCCAGCAGGGTGTCCAGGTCGGTAATCCGCTTGACGCGCTGAAAGTGAAGGTTGGCCTCCGCATTGCCCTGCCGCATCTGCGCAAGCCACTGTTTGACGAGCGATACCACCACTTTCTTCGGCAGCTGTTGACGCTGACGATGCGCGTATTGCTTGAGAACGCTGGCGCGCATTGACCAGGTGGTGTCGGGCAGGCGTTCGCCGGTGCGTTGCCAGTGTCGTATCCTGGGCGCCAGCCAGGGGTCGGCCAGGGCGCTGCGTCCCAGCATGACATCGCGGCATCCGGATAGCGTGCGCGCTTTCCAGTAGTCTTCCAGGGACCAGATATCGCCATTGGCCACCACCGGCAGTGAAACGCGGTGGCGAATCCTGGCGATCCATTCCCAGTGGGCGGGTGGCCGATAGCCTTCGTCGCGGGTGCGCCCGTGAACCACGAGCCGGGCGGCGCCGCCGGCTTCAGTGGCCTGGGCGCAGGCAATGGCCAGGCGGCGGTCAGAGAACCCCAGGCGGATTTTGGCCGTTACGGGAATTTCGCCGTCCAGGGCACAAGCAACCGCTTTCACGGCCTGGTAAACGCGCTCGGGCTGGCGTAGTAGGGACGCGCCGCCGTCGTGACGGTTGACGAGCTTGGCCGGGCAGCCGAAATTAAGGTCAATGCTGCGCGCCCCGAGTGACAAGGCCTGGCGGGCATTGGCGGCGAGAGCCACCGGATCGGCGCCCAGGAGTTGCAGGTGAACAGGAATGCCGCTGGGCGTGGCAACCTGGTCGCGGGCGAGTTCAGGACAGTGTTTATAAAACACCCGAGGCGGTAGGCGGGCATCGACGACACGCACAAATTCCGTCACTGTCCAGTCAAACCCAGGCCTGACCGTCAGCAGCTCGCGCGTGACCGCATCGATCACCCCCTCCATAGGGGCTAGTCCGATTTCGCCTTTATGTAGTAAATTAACAACCATGACTTACACCATCGCGCCATTGCATTCTTCAGGGGGTGTGGCAGGTTAGTGTATTCCCAGCATTGCGCCAAGCGTCAATGGGCGGTCGCGTTGATGGTCTTATCCGTTACCAGAAAGGAGAAGCCTTATGCAGGACCCGGAACTATTACAGGAAGGCCTCGGGCTTATGGCGTTAGGCATGGGGTTTGTGTTTGTTTTTCTTGCGGTTTTAGTTTTTTTGCTGACCTTGATGTCAGGCATTATTCGGCGTTTTCAGCCTGCGCCCGCGCCGGTTGCGCCCAGTGGTGGGGCCAAGCCTGCCTCCCGGGGGAAAGGACAGGACGATGAGACGCTAGCCGTGATTAGTGCTGCAGTGCACCGTTATCGCTCGAAAAGACGTCGTTAACTTTCATCTTTTGTCGGGGCGCTCCAGGCAATCCGCATGATTTTTTGTTATTTTTACTACAAATAAACATTCCTTGACTACGAGCCAAGCCATGAACGAAACAAAAAAACCACTGGGCATTACCGATGTCGTACTGCGCGACGCCCATCAGTCGCTGTTTGCTACCCGTCTGCGTCTGGCTGACATGCTGCCGATTGCCGAAAAGCTGGATAAAGTCGGCTACTGGTCCCTGGAAACCTGGGGCGGCGCGACGTTCGACGCCTGCATTCGCTATCTGGGCGAGGATCCCTGGGAACGCATTCGGGCCCTCAAGGACGCCATGCCCAACACACCCCAGGCCATGCTGCTGCGCGGCCAGAACCTGCTGGGCTATCGTCATTACGCCGACGATGTGGTGGATAAATTCGTCGAGCGTGCCAAAACCAACGGCGTCGATGTATTTCGCGTCTTTGATGCGATGAACGACCCGCGCAATCTGGAACGCGCCATCAAGGCGGTTCGCCAGGTGGGCGGTCATGCGCAGGGGACTATTTCTTACACGGTTAGTCCGGTCCATACCCTGGATAGCTGGGTTGACCTCGCCAAGACCATCGCGGCCATGGGCGCGGATTCGTTGGCTATCAAGGATATGGCGGGTCTACTCACGCCTTACACCGCGTTTGAGCTGGTCTCGCGCCTCAAGAAAGAGCTGTCGATCCCCGTGCACCTGCACTGCCACGCCACCACGGGGCTTTCCACCTCGACCATTCTCAAGGCGGTCGAAGCAGGTATTGATAACGTCGATACCGCCATTTCGTCGATGTCGATGACTTACGGCCACAGTCCCACTGAATCGGTGGTGGCGATGCTCAAGGATACCGACCGCGATACCGGGCTCGACCTTGAACTGCTGGAAGATATCGCCAGCTACTTCCGCGGCGTGCGCAAGAAGTACGCTGCCTTTGAAGGCTCGCTGCGCGGCATCGACTCGCGGATTCTGATCGCCCAGGTGCCCGGCGGCATGCTGACCAACATGGAAGGCCAGCTCAAAGAGCAGGGCGCGGGCGACAAGCTCGACGATGTGCTCACCGAAATCCCCCGCGTACGTGAAGACCTGGGCTTTATTCCGCTGGTCACGCCGACCTCGCAGATTGTCGGCACCCAGGCAGTGATGAACGTCATGATGGGCGAGCGCTATCAGTCCATTTCCAAGGAAGTCCAGGCACTGCTCAAGGGCGAATACGGCGCCGCGCCTGCGCCCTTCAACAGTGAACTGCAACAGCGCGTGCTGGAAGGTGGCGAACCCATCACCTGCCGCCCGGCGGACAATCTCTCGCCGGAAATGGACAAGCTCGCAAGCGAACTGAAAGATCACGCCCAGGCCGACGGCATTCGCCTGGCCGAGGGCGAGCAGCAGGTCGACGATGTGCTGACCTACGCGCTGTTTCCGCAGATTGGTCTCAAATTCCTCAAGAACCGCGACAATCCCGACGCCTTTGAGCCCGAGCCCCAGGCCGCCGAGGCGGAAACGGCCAGCGAGCCTGCCAAGGCAGAAAGCCAAGCGCCTGCCGTCAGTGCCGGTCCGGAAACCTACACTGTCAAACTCAACGGCAAGGCGTTTGTCGTGGAAGTCGCTGAAGGCGGCGACATCAGCGATGTGAAAGAGCAGCCCGCGGGCGGTGCCGCTCCGAAGGAAGAAGCACCGGCCCCCAGCGGCGAGGCCATCACCGCGCCGCTCGCTGGCAACATCTTCAAGGTCAATGTGCGCCCGGGCGATACCGTCGAAGCGGGTGACGTGGTGATTATTCTTGAAGCGATGAAAATGGAAACCGAAGTGCGTGCCAGCAGTGCCGGGACCGTTTCGGCTGTTAGCGTCAGTGAAGGCGACAGCGTTGTCGTTGGCGATACGCTGATCGAACTTTAAGGACCCTCCACATGGATAAATTACTGACCCTATGGCAAGGCTCCGGGCTTTATAATCTGGAGTTGGGCCAAGCCGTGATGGTGATGGTGGGCCTACTGCTGCTTTATCTCGCCATCTACAAGAAGTTTGAGCCACTGTTGCTGGTGCCGATTGGCTTTGGTGGCATTCTCGCCAATATCCCCGAAGCCGGTTTGGCGCTGTCCGCGCTGGATCAGGCGATTGACGTGGGGCGGCCCGTGCTGCTGGAACAGATCGCCTCGGCGCTGGGTGGCAGCCTGGACAGTCAGGCGAATATCGAGAGTTGGCGCACGAGCCTTCAACAGATGATGGCCAATGGCGCATCGGCCGAGCAGCTTGCTACCGCAAAAGCCGTGGCCAAGGGGGCGGGCTATGGCGATGGCTTGCTGTACATGTTTTACACCGTGGCGATTACCTCGGGCATTGCACCGCTGATTATCTTCATGGGCGTTGGCGCCATGACCGACTTTGGGCCGCTGCTGGCCAATCCGAGAACGCTGTTTCTCGGCGCCGCCGCACAGTTCGGCATCTTCGCCACGCTCTTCGGTGCCGTGCTGCTGTCGTCGATGGGCTGGATGGATTTCTCGCTCAATCAGGCGGCCGCCATCGGCATAATCGGCGGGGCGGATGGCCCGACGTCGATCTATGTCTCGAGCATGCTGGCCCCTGAACTACTGGGTGCCATTGCCGTGGCCGCTTACGCCTATATGGCGCTGGTGCCGTTGATCCAGCCGCCGATCATGCGCCTTCTGACCTCAAAGAAAGAGCGCGAGATCACCATGACGCAGCTGCGCCCGGTGTCGAAGCTCGAGAAAATCGTGTTCCCGTTGCTGCTGTTGATCCTGGTGGCGCTGTTTCTACCCGATGCGTCGCCGCTGTTGGGTATGTTCTGTTTTGGCAACCTGATGCGCGAATGCGGCGTGGTCGAGCGGTTAAGCGACACGGCGCAAAACTCCCTGATCAATATCGTGACAATCATGCTCGGGCTGGCGGTGGGCTCAAAGCTCATGGCTGACAGCTTCCTGGCCGTGGAAACGCTGGGCATCATGGCGCTGGGGATCATCGCCTTCGGGATCGGCACCACGGCAGGCGTGCTGATGGCCAAACTCATGAACCTGGTGAGCAAAATGCCGATCAACCCCTTGATTGGCGCGGCAGGCGTTTCGGCGGTGCCCATGGCGGCACGCGTGGCCAACAAGGTGGGGCTGGAGTCCAACCCGCATAACTTCCTGCTGATGCACGCCATGGGGCCCAACGTGGCCGGGGTGATCGGCTCGGCGGTGGCCGCAGGGGTAATGATCAAGTACTTAGGTTAATCAGTACTTAGGTTAATCAGTGCTTAGGGTAAAAAAACACCTGACGCTCAGCAAAACGGTCGCACCTTCAACGGGCGGCCGTTTTTTTTGCCTAGGTGTTAATGGCCTGCGCGGGAATGGACTGCTTCAGGCGGCTTTCCAGCGGTGTCAAGTCGAGTGCCCAGTCACTCGGCCAGCCGATGGTGAGCGTGACCCCCTTTCCGTCATACTCGGCGTTGACCACGGGAATGGCCTGCTCCTCGCACCATCCGCGGGCAATGGATTCGTCGGCGAAGGAAAAGCATACCCTGTAGTGAACGCGTTGGATAACTTCCCGGGTTTCCAGGGTATCGAGTGCCTTGTTCACCGCTTGGGCATAGGCCCGGGCCAGCCCGCCGGTGCCCAGTTTGGTGCCGCCAAAGTAGCGGATCACCATGCAGCCGACCTCGCCTAACTGACTACCTTGAAGCGCCTGAAACATGGGGCGGCCGGCAGTGCCGCCGGGCTCGCCGTCATCGGAAAAGCCAATGCGCAGCTGCTCGCCCGGGGCGCCGGCAATGTAGGCCAGGCAGTGGTGGCTCGCATTGGGGTGTGCCTGCCTGGCGGCCTTTGTCAGTGCCTCCGCGGCGTCAACCTCCGGAGTGTGGGCTATCCAGGCAATGAAACGGCTCTTCTCGACCTCGACCTCGTCAATATGCCAAGTGCCTGGGGGCAGTTGGGGTACGCGATAACGCATGAATGTCCCGGCAATTTAGTGTGTCACGGGATGATGCTCAATTCCCATGAACATGCCAAGTACCTGAATGTCGCGATTATGCAAAAACACTTCGGGGTGCCGGGCATCATCCAGCCACAGGCGTACGCCCGCCCGGCTGATGGATAGCTGCTTGAGGGCCAGGGTTTGCTGATTGATTTCGGCGATAACCGTTTCGCCCTGACTATCGTCCTGATAGCGCCGAATCACGATGACGTCGCCATCGAACAGGTTGCAATCGGCCATCCGGTTGCCGCGCACTTTCAGCGTATAGGTGTTACGGCGAGTCATTCGCGCTGCTGCCGACGGGATTGCATAGGGGCGTGGCGTTGGGCGAGTCGTCGGTAATGCGGCGTTCATCGACATGTTCATCGGCTTTCTCCAAATCAGCGCCCGGTCCCTAGGCAAGATCTATCGGTAGACACGATACGTTTTTTAGGTTTTTACATGTTCTTTCATACAGTGTTTATCCAGTATAAACCTGTTTTTGCATACAGTGCCAGGAATAATTATCCAGTGGTTTGGCAACCCGACCTGAGCGAGGGTCGCAGGCTGGCGCGACTAGCGGGGAAATGGCTTTGAGTGTAGAGTTCAAGCCAGTATTTCATTGCGTGGGGTGGCATGTGTCGCTGAGTTTGCAAGGCCGTCAACTGGGGTGTGAGCGCGATGGCCGCTGGCTCTTCGAGGGGCTGGATATCGACGTCAATCGCGGTGATATATGGCACGTGGCCGGTCCCAACGGCAGTGGCAAAACCACGCTGCTAAAAGTGCTGGCCGGGCAATTCAACGAGTTTTGCGGGGCACTCCACTGGCAGGGCAAGCCGCTGGGACAGAGTCGCGAACACTTGGCCGCCAACATGCTCTACCTGGGGCATTCCCCAGGCGTGAGTGCGGGCCTGACGCCGCTGGAAAACCTGGCCTGGTACCAGGCATTGCACGATGAATGCAGCGACGCGACGCAGCGCGAAGCCGCCCTTGCGGTCATGGGCCTTGCAGGCTTTGAAGATGTCCCGGTGGGGCATTTATCAGCGGGTCAGCAACGCCGCGTGGCACTGGCAAGGCTGAGTCTCACGCCGCGTGTTCTCTGGATACTGGATGAGCCTTTTACGGCCATCGATCAGGCGGGCGTCGAGGCGCTGGAGGCGCAGTTGCTTGCCCATGCCCGGGCCGGAGGGGCCGTGGTGATGACGACCCACCATGTACTCGCTATTGACCATCCGCTGCGTCATGTTGCGTTGGGCTAAAGGAGCCAGAGTTGCCGCCTTCAGAAACCACACAGCGCGTTGCGGTACTGGCCGAACCGACCTCCAGGCGCCTCGGCGTCGCCTTTGGCGCAACCCTGGTACGTGACCTTAATCGCGTGCGCCGTCGGCGCGGTGAAGTGCTGAACCCGCTGGTCTTCTATGCCCTGGCGGTTAGTTTATTTCCCATCGGTATTTCACCCGAGGCCGAGCTGCTGGCCGTCATGGCGCCGGGGCTGTTATGGGTCACGGCGCTGCTCGCCACGCTGTTGTCGCTGGATGGCCTTTTTCGCAGTGATTTCGATGACGGCAGCCTGGAGCAGATGATGCTTTCCCCTCAGCCGCTTGCGGCATTGAGCATCGCCAAGGTGGCCGCCCATTGGCTGGTTACCGGCTTGCCGCTGGCGCTCATGTCACCCCTGCTGGGTATCATGCTGGCGCTGCCTGTCCACAGTATTGGGGTGTTGATGGCATCGTTAGCGCTGGGGAGTGCCAGCTTGAGCCTCATCGGCGGTATTGGTGCGGCATTAACCGTCGGTTTGCCCCGGGGTGGCGTGCTACTCTCGCTACTGGTTTTGCCGCTGTATATTCCGGTGCTGATTTTTGGTACCGGGGCGGTTCAGGCGGCTATCCAGGGCGATGCCGTACTGCCTCATCTGGCGATGCTTGGCGCATTGCTGGCCGCGGCGCTGATATTTGCTCCCTGGGCCATTGCCGCGTCGCTGCGTATCAGTATTAACGGGTAGGGATGAGCACTGTATGTGGGGCTTGATACATAAGCTGGGGTCGCCAAAGTGGTTTTATTACCGGAGCGCAGTGCTGCAGTCCTGGTGCTGGGGCGTGGCTGCCGTTTTGCTGCTGGTCGGCAGCGTATGGGGGCTTGTCTTCGCCCCCGCCGACTACCAGCAGGGCAACAGCTTCCGTATCATTTATGTGCATGTGCCCGCCGCCTTTTTGGCCCAGTCGGTGTTTGTCGCCATGGCGGTTTCCGGGCTTGTTTTCATGGTCTGGAAAATCAAGCTTGCCGATATGGCGGCCGCGGCCATGGCCCCGCTGGGCGCGGCCATGACCTTTGTCGCGCTGTTTTCCGGCGCGGTGTGGGGCGTGCCGACCTGGGGCACATGGTGGATATGGGACGCCCGGTTGACGTCCATGCTCATTCTGCTGTTCTTATATCTGGGCGTGATAGCGCTGCGCGGCGCCTTTAGCCGCCGGGATAGCGGTGCGCGGGCGGCATCGGTGCTGGCCATGGTCGGCGTGATCAACATTCCCATCATCAAGTACTCGGTGGACTGGTGGTACACCTTGCACCAGCCCGCCTCATTTACGCTGACCTCCCGACCCGCGATGCCGGTGGAAATGTGGCTGCCGTTGCTGATTATGGTGGTAGGCTTTTACGGCTTCTTTATCGCCCTTACGCTGACCCGTACGCGCAGCGAAATACTCCGTCGAGAGGCCAACACGCGGTGGGTAAAAGCGTTGCTTGAGGAGGTTAACTGATGGTGGCCTCGTTGGCTGAATGGGTGTCCATGGGCGAGCATGGTGTCTACGTGTGGTCTGCCTGGGGAGTCACGGCCGTATTTATGCTGGGCCTGACACTGCATGCCCGGCTTGAGCGTCGACTATTGTTCAAACACCTCAAGCGGGTGGCGCGCCGACGGGCCGCAGCCCCGCAGCAAAGAGGGCATTGCGATGACCCCAAAGCGTAAGCGCAAGCTGTATGTGATCGTCACGCTGGTCAGCCTGGCCGCCGTGGCCGTTGGCCTGACGCTGTATGCGCTGCGGGCCAACATCAATCTGTTTTTTAGCCCCGTGCAGATCGCCCAGGGCGAAGCCCCCATGTCGCGTTCCATCCGCGCGGGGGGCATGGTGAAAGTCGGCTCGGTATCCCGCGATGCCGATAGCTTGAATATTGAATTTACCGTTACCGACTACGTAGGCGATCTGCAGGTTGACTACCAGGGCATCCTGCCCGACCTGTTTCGCGAAGGGCAGGGCGTGGTCGTGGTGGGCGAGCTGCAGGACAATGGCCGTTTTCGTGCCGATGAGGTTTTAGCCCGGCACGACGAGAACTATATGCCCCCCGAGGTGGCACAAGCCCTGGAAGAGGCCGGTTACTCGCCCGCCGATTTTCAGGCCAAGGCCGCCGAGGTAGGCCAGCAGCGCAAGGACGATACGTGATGCGCCGCCACCTCACCGTCGATTATCGTGCTCAGCCGGAGTCCCCATGCTGACCCGGATATTGCCCGAAATAGGTCATTTCGCCCTGATCATTGCGCTACTGATGGCGGTGGTGCAATCAGTGATGCCATTGGCCGGAGCCGCAACGCGACGCCCTCTGTGGATGGCCTACGGGCGGCCCATGGCCACCGGCCAGTTTCTGTTTGTGCTGCTGGCCTACGCCTGCTTGACGGCCAGTTACGCCATGGACGACTTCAGCGTGGTGAATGTCGCCAACAACTCCAATTCGCTGTTGCCCTGGTATTACAAGCTCAGCGCCGTATGGGGCAACCATGAAGGCTCGGTGTTGCTGTGGAGCCTGATGCTGGCGGGCTGGGGATGCGTTGCCGGCTGGTGGTCGCGGCGTTTGCCCCGGGACATGCTCGCCCGTGTGCTCGGTATCCTGGGGCTGATCAGCGCCGGCTTTCTGTTGTTTATCCTATTGACCTCGAACCCCTTCGAGCGGCATCTGCCGGATATCCCCGCCGATGGCGCGGACCTTAACCCCCTGTTGCAGGATATCGGTCTGATCATTCATCCGCCCATGCTGTATATGGGCTATGTCGGGTTTTCGGTGGTGTTTGCCTTTGCCATCGCCGCCTTGCTGGGAGGGCGGCTGGATGCCGCCTGGACCCGCTGGGCAAGACCCTGGACCAACGCCGCCTGGGCGTTTCTGACGGTCGGGATTGCGCTGGGCAGCTGGTGGGCCTACTACGAGCTGGGCTGGGGCGGCTGGTGGTTCTGGGACCCGGTGGAAAACGCCTCGCTGCTGCCATGGCTCACCGGCACGGCCCTGATTCACTCGCTGGCGGTCACCGAAAAACGCGGCTCCTTCAAGAGTTGGACGGTACTGCTGGCGATTGCCACCTTTTCGCTTTCGCTGATGGGCACCTTCCTGGTCCGCTCCGGCGTGCTGACCTCGGTGCACGCCTTTGCCAACGACCCCTCGCGGGGGCTGTTCATCCTGGTGCTGCTGGCCATTACCGTCACGCTTTCTCTGGTCGTGTTTGCCCTGCGCGCGCCACGTGTCAGCCATGCCGTGGGGTTTAACTGGCTGTCCCGGGATGCCCTGCTGCTGATCAATAATGGCCTGCTGGTGACCGCGACGATGACGGTGCTGCTGGGCACGCTGTATCCGTTGATTCTGGATTCACTGGGGCTGGGCAAGATCAGCGTGGGGCCGCCTTATTTCAATGCGCTGTTCGTACCGCTGACGGTGATTGCCTGCCTGTTCATGGGGCTGGGGCCGATGGCGCAGTGGAAGTCGACGTCGCCTGGCAAACTGGCGCGCAAGCTGTGGCTGGCGGGCTTGGCAGCGCTGGGGCTGGGGGCACTGGTGCCGCTGGTGTATCGCGGCGAATGGAACCTCTGGGTGATCTTGGGGTTGTCGACGGCGCTGTGGATAGGGCTGTCATTGAGCCGTGACCTGTTCGACAAAGTGCGGCATCGGCACTCGATATGGAAAGGGCTGCGCAGCCTGTCGCTGGCTTATTGGGGGATGGTGCTGGGCCATCTGGGGGTGGCGGTGACCATTGTCGGCGCCACGGTGGTCAGCCAATATGCGGTGGAGCGCAACGTGCGCATGTCGCCGGATACCCGCGTCCAGGTGGCAGGCTATCACTTTACCATGACCGAGCTTTTCGACCGGCGCGGTGCCAACTTCCTGGCCGATACCGCCGTCATTGAGGTACAGCGGGGTGACAGCCGCCGTCGTTTCGAGATGCAGCCAGAAAAGCGGCTGTACCTGGCGACGGGCATGCCCATGACCCAGGTGGCGCTTAGCCCGGGCCTCTTTCGTGATCTTTACGTGGCCATGGGCGAAGAGCTGGACGATGGCAGCTGGGCGATGCGTATCCAGTACAAACCCTTTGTACGCTGGCTGTGGCTCGGCGGTCTGCTGATGGCGCTGGGCGGTGTGCTGGCGGTGTTCGACAAGCGCTACCGTAAGACGCGCCCGGCACGATTGGCCCAGGAGGGGCAGGCATGAAACGACGTTGGCTCTTGTTTCTGTTACCCGTTGCGTTTCTAGGGCTGGCGCTGTTTTTCTTCGAGCGCCTGTCCCAGGACCCCGCCGATCGTGACTCGGCGCTGATGGCCCGCGACTTTCCTGCCTTTGAGGCAACGACGCTTGCAGACGAACATCAGCGGGTCGACCAATCGTTGCTCGAAGGCCAGCTGACACTGGTCAATGTGTGGGGCGAGTGGTGCGCCGCCTGTCGCCAGGAAATGCCCCAGCTGCTTGACCTGGCGGACCGTGGCATCCGTCTGGTGGGGGTCAACTACCGGGATACCCGTGAGAATGGTCTGGCGTTTCTGGATGAGTTCGGCGACCCCTTTGCGGCCAATATTTTTGATCCTGAAGGTGACCTGGGCTTTGAGCTTGGCGTCATTGGCGCGCCGGAAACCTTTGTGGTCGATGCGCAAGGCATCATTCGCTATCACCATAAAGGCTATGTATCCCCCGAGGATGTTCGCAACCGTCTGCTGCCGGAGGTGGAGAAATGGCGCTAATTCGCGGATTAGGCCTGGTGGTGCTGATGCTATGCGCACTGTCGGCGTGGTCGGCCGGTATCGAACTGCGCGACTTTGACGACCCGGTGAAGGAGCAGCGCTATCGCGACCTGACGGCCTCCATGCGCTGCCCGCTGTGTGAAAACCAGGCGATCGATGACTCCAATGCGCCCATTTCCGCGGACATGCGGGAACGCGTGTATCAGTTGCTTGACGAGGGTAAGTCGGACACGGAAATCATCCATCACATGGTGCAGCGGTTTGGCGACTACATCCTCTATAACCCGCGCCTGGAGCAGCGTACCTATCTGCTCTGGGGCTTGCCGGTCGGGCTCTTGGTGCTGGTGGGTGTCGTCGTCGCCTTGATCGTCAGGGCCCGTCGTCACGCCTCGGCGAAGGCGCTGACCCCTGACGAGCAGGCGCGACTGGATGCCCTGATTGAGCGTAAGGAGTCGTCGTGACCCTGCTTTGGATCGCCCTTGCCTGCGTATTGCTGCCTGCGCTCTGGCTGCTGGTGCTGCCGTTGCGCACGGCCCGCCGCTGGCGCGATAAGCAGCTGGCCTTCGAGCAGCATGACGCCGCCGCCGAGCAGAATGTCGCCATCTTCCGGCGGCGTCTGGCGGCGCTTGAGAACGCCCACGCCGACGGCAAAGTTGACGCCGCGCAATTGGCTGAAGAACGTCTTGAACTGGAGCGCAGTCTGCTGGACGATACCGCCACCCTGCAGCGTCGGCCGCTCAAGCCTTACGCATCGGGACGTTGGGTCGTGCCGCTGGTGATGCTCGCGCTGGGAGCGGGCAGCCTGGCGTGGTACCAGCAGCAGGGCGCGGCGGACGATCTTGTGCTGTGGGCCATTGGCCAGGAGGTTCGCGAACACCCGGAGGGCTCACGGGCGATGTATATCGAGCGGCTTGAGGCCCAGACGTCACAGCAGCCGTCCAACCCCAACCTGTGGAGCACGCTGTTTCCGCTTTACCGGGAAACCGGCCAAGCGGATAACGCCGTGACGGCGCTTGAGCGCTTGATCGCCCTCGAAGGGCGCCAGCCATCGCTGTTGGCCCAGCTCGCGCAGCTGCGCTTTTTCATGGCCGGGCGTGAGCTCACCGACGAGGTACAGGGGCTGGTGGACGAAGTGCTGGCGGAAGACCCCCGCCAGCCCACTGCCTTGGGTATACTTGGCATCCACGCCTTCGATACTGGCGACTACGCGCAGGCGATCGACCGCTGGCGGCGCGCCGTGGCCAATGTTGAGAATCCGGATATCGCCGCGTCGCTGCGCGAGGGCATTCAGGTGGCGCAATCGCGCCTTGGTGAACAAGAAGGCCGTCAAGTCACGCAGGCAGAAGGCCCGGGGGTGCGGGTCAGGGTGTCGCTTGATCCCGATCTGGCAAGTCAGGTTGACGGTGATGATAAAGTCTTTATCGTTGCCCGCGATGTGGATGGCGAACAGCCACCGCTGGCGGTGGTTCAGGGCCTGGTCTCAGAACTGCCAATGACCGTCGTGCTGGATGACCGCGCGGCCATGACGGCCGATGCGCAGATATCGAAAGCGCGCGAGGTTCGCCTGATGGTACGTGTTTCACCAAGTGGCCAGGCCAGCCCTCAGGCGGGGGATCTATGGGGTTCTGTCGAGCGGGTCGACGTTGGCCCGATTAACGCACGAGAGGCTACCAGGGTAACTATTGATCGTGTCTTTGAATAATCTCAACGTGAAGTCTCCATGCGTTTAACGTCAATACGTCTCGTCGGTTTCAAATCCTTTGTCGACCCGGTCACGGTGCCTTTCGACGGTAATATGACGGCTGTCGTCGGGCCCAACGGTTGCGGTAAATCGAATATTATCGACGCCGTGCGCTGGGTGATGGGCGAGTCTTCCGCCAAGACGTTGCGCGGTGAGTCCATGTCTGACGTCATCTTCAACGGCTCGACGGGCCGCAAACCGGTGGGCCAGGCCTCCATCGAACTGAAGTTCGATAACCGGGATGGCGCCATGGGCGGGGTCTACGCCCAGTACGCCGAAATCGCCGTGAAGCGGCTGGTCACCCGCGACGGCCAGTCGAACTACTTTTTCAATGGCCAGAAATGCCGCCGCCGGGATATCGCCGACCTGTTCATGGGGACCGGGCTGGGCCCGCGTTCCTACGCCATTATTGGCCAGGGGATGATATCGCGGCTGATCGAAGCCCGCCCGGACGATCTGCGTGCCACGCTGGAAGAGGCGGCGGGGATCTCCAAATACAAAGAGCGCCGCCGGGAAACCGAAAACCGCATGCGGCGTACCCAGGAAAACCTGGAGCGCCTGGACGACATCCGCGAAGAGCTGGATAAGCAGCTTGAACGCCTCAAGCGTCAGGCCGAGGCCGCCAAGCGTTACCAGGCATTGAAGCAGCAGGAATTCCAGCTAAAAGGCGAACTTGCCGTGCTGCGCGGGCGTGCCCTGCGGGCGGAACAGGCCCAGCAGGAAAGCCGCGTGCGCGACTTGGAAATCGCCGTCGAGAAAGACGTATTCGGCGTTCGCCAGTGCGAAACCCGCCTGGAGCAGGCCCGTGAGCAACACGATGAGCTGGCCGAAGTCCTCGAACGCCACCAGCAGCAATTCTTTGAGACCACCACCCGCATCGCCCGTCTGGAGCAGGACCAGGCCCACCGGCGCAGCCGGGAAGCGCAACTGGCAAGCGACATCGAGACGGCGCGGCGAGACCTCGACGAGCAGCGCCAGGTCAGCGAAGGCGACCAGGAACGTCTGGCCGCTATTGAAGCACGGTTGGACGAATTGCTGCCCGAGCACGAAGCACTCGACGAACAGCTGGAAACGCTGGAACAGGCCCTGGCCGATGCCAGCCCCTCTCTGGAGGCCGCCGAACAGCAGTGGGCGGATGCCGAAAGCCACTGGCGGGATGCCAGCCGCGAGGCCGAGCGCCGTCAGGATCAGTTGCGTGACCTCGAACAGCGAATTGCCCGCCTGCAGGCCGAACGCCAGCGCCGCCGTCAGCAGCGGGGCGAACTTGCCGATGTCACCGAATTACGCAGCGAGCACGCTGAATGCCAGGCCCGCAAGGAAGAGGCCGAGCAGCGCGCAGAGGCCTTCCAGGCCGAGCGCGATCAATGGCAGCAGCGCTACAGCGAAGCCAAGGCGGCTTACCAGCAGGCGACCCAGGCCCGCGACCAACAGCGCGCCGAGTTGAGCCAACGGCAGGGCGAACTTGCCTCGCTGCAGGCGCTGATTGATGCGGCGCTTGCCGACCACGACCCGCACCTCACCGAGGCGTTAGCCGCCCAAGGCCTTGCCGAGGCGCCGCGGCTGGGTGAGGCCATCAGCGTCGAACCCGGCTGGGAGCGGGTGATCTCCTGGCTGCTGGCACCCTGGCTCAATGCCCGCCTGGTCGCCGTTGATCAGTTGCAGGCCCTGCCCGACGCGCTGGCCACCGACTGGTGCTTGATTGACCGGGCGCCGCCTGCCTTGCACGGCGGACAACGCCTGGACGCCCTGGTGAGTGGGGCGGGCGCGCTGGGTGAGTGGTTGGCAAGTATTCACTATGCCGAGAGCAGCGCCGAGGCGGACGCGCTATTGGCCACGCTTGCCCCGGGTGAAAGCGTGGTCACCCGCGAGGGTGTGTGGCGCGGGCGTGGCTGGCTTCACCAGCAGGCCAACGGTGACGGCGTGGACGCGCTATTGGTCACCCGCCGCCGCTATGATGAGCTGGCGGCCCGCCGGGAGCAGGACGAAGAGGCGCTGGCGCTTGCTGAAGCCCAGTGCGAGGCAGCCAGTGAAACCATCGAGACGCTGGAACACACCCGCGACCAACAGGCGGAGGAAGAGCGTGCCCACGCCGCCACGCTCCAGCAGTTGGCGGTCACCGAACAGCGTCTTTCTCAGCGTCTGGAGCACCTGGAAAGCCGCGCCACTGAGCTTGACGAAGAACTGAGTCAACTGCAGGAAGATGAAGCCGAGTTAGCGCTTACTCTCGATGAGCAGCGTGCCCGCTGGCATGAGGCCATGGAACAACTGGAAATGGCGGCCCAGGCCCGCGACGAAAGCGCCGAGCAGCGGGATCAACAGCGCGAACAGCGTGAACGGCTGAATCAGCAACATGCACCACTGAAAGCCCGCCAGCAGGCGCTGGCGCTTGAGCGGGAACGTCTCAACACCGAGCTTAATAGCCTGCGTTCCCAGCAGTCGCGTAGCCGGGAAAGCGAAGAGCGCCTGACGCTGCGTATTGAAGAGCTGGAAGCTTCGCGGGAGACCCTGCTGGAGCCTGACGAACTTGCCGCCGAGGAGCTTGAAGAGCTGCTCCACCAGCGCGAACAGCAGGAGCAGCGTTTAAACGACACCCGCCAGCAAACCCAGACGCTGGCGGAGCAGTTGCGTAACGACGAACTGACCCGTCAGCAGCATGAGCGTAACCTGGAGCAAAGCCGCGAGCAGTTGCAGCAGCGCCGAATGGACGTTCAGGCGCTGGCGCTGAAAGCCGCCACCCAGGATGAGCAGTTGACTGAGCTGGGGCACGATGTCGATGCGTTGACAGAACAGCTTGCCGACGACGCCACTGAAACCGCCTGGCAGGAACGTCTGGAAAGCACCACCGACAAAATTCGTCGCCTGGGGGCCATCAACTTGGCGGCCATTGAAGAATACGATCAACAGGCCGAACGGCGTGACTATCTGGAAGCCCAGCACGCCGAACTCAGCGAAGCGCTGGAAACCCTGGAACGCGCCATTAAACGTATTGATCAAGAAACCCGCGTTCGTTTTAGAGATACGTTTGATCGGGTCAATACCGGATTGCAAACCTTGTTTCCAAGAGTGTTTGGCGGCGGCACTGCCTGGTTAACGCTCACCGGTGACGACTTATTGGAAACCGGTGTGGCGATCATGGCGCGTCCACCGGGTAAAAAGAACAGCACGATTCATCTCTTATCCGGGGGGGAAAAAGCACTGACGGCACTCTCGCTGGTATTCGCTATATTCCAGTTAAACCCCGCGCCTTTTTGTATGCTGGATGAAGTCGATGCTCCCTTGGATGATGCTAACGTTGGTCGCTATGCCAAGTTGGTAAAAGAGATGTCGGAAAACGTTCAGTTCATCTACATCACCCATAACAAAATTGCCATGGAGGCCGCCGAGCGATTAATGGGGGTCACCATGCAGGAGCCGGGGGTCTCGCGGATGGTCTCGGTAGGTATTGAAGAAGCGACAGCGATGGTGGATTAATGCTCGCAAGTGTTAACGTTATTAACTACCCTAACGGTTAGTGATCCACACCCCAGCGTTAAAAAAGGTGACTCAAGGCGCTAAACTTATCTATATTATATGGCGATGAGTGTTTTTGGCCTTCAGTAGTGTTAAAAAATGCGGTAAGCACATCCGGTTTCCGGTACTCGGCGGGGCGATGTTTAAAGGGGCCGAGCTTGCATTGCAAACACCGGTTTCAATCGAAAAGGATGTTGCTATCGCGTAAGGTAGTTAATTAATAGGCAGGCATTGGGGCACTTATCGCCGACGGTATAGTCGAATTTTTGCCTTAGATAACGTTAAAAACTGTGCGATAACGTGAAAATTAGCAAAAAGTGGCCCTTTTCGTAGTAATCGCGCTATGCTTAGGGTAAGTATAGGTTTAACAGTAGTGATCTAATTTTCAGGCATCGCGCCTTAGCAACCGTCAAAATGACCCATGGAATGTTCAACATGGAATTAAGAGAGTGGCTAATCATTTTAGGGCTGGCGCTGGTTTCCCTTATCGTCATCGATGGGGTGAGACGACTCCAGCGCCAGCGCCGTGTTCCTCGCCTTGACCAGTCTGTCGGCGAAACACCGTCAAGTCGATCCACCGAGTTTGACGATGAGGCTAAAGAAGCCGAAGTCAACTGGGAACTCCCCAACGGGGGAGCACGTGTCGTTAAGCCTGCTGATTATAGCGGTCTCAATCAAAAGCCGAAGTTGGAACGCCAAGAACACCCGGGTCCCTCGAAAATACTTTCACAGTTTAAGCGCAGTACCTCCAAGGCAGGTTCTCCCGCCTCTTCAAGGGTTGAAGAGCGCCCAAGGGTTGAAGAGAGCCCAAGGGTTGCAAAGAGACAGGATGAGCAGCCCGTCACCACGCGCACAGCCGAGGCACCAACGACGCGTGCCCAGCGCCCCGAGGTGAAAATGCCGGAGTCAACGCCAGAGCCGGAAACCAGCCGTCGCGAGTCGGCACAGTCCTCCTCGGACGACGTCAGCCCTGCGTCTGATGATGCCGTTACCGCCAGCCGCGAGCCTCGTTTAAGTGCCATTGACGAAAACGAGGCTGAACGTCAGGCGGCTCCGCAAGCTGCCCATGACGACAGGCCGGTATTGAGGGCCGAGCCGGAAGATGCAGCGTTCGCCAAACATGCCGCCTCCGATGGGTCGCCGAAACGTCGTCATCTGCGCAACGATATTGCCGGTGAGTACCCCGATGAAGACGAAGAAGATACCTATCGTCTGGTCGACTTCGAGGAAATCGGTCGTTCACTGAAACAGAAAATGATCGACCATCGCAAAGCGCGGGCGAAGAAAAAGGCCGAGAAGGCACGTCGCGCTGAAGCATTGGCCAAACAGAAAGAAGAACGCAAGGCGCTTGAAGCCGAGCAGCGCCGGGCAGCCGAGGAGGCCGCCGAGGCAGAGAAAGCCCGCATTGCTCAGGAACAGGCGAAAGAACGCGAGCTGGCTGCCCAGGCCGCCGAGGAAGAACGTCTCGCCCAGGCGTCTGACATGGCCCAGTATGCCGCCGATGAAGAAACCTATGACTCGGTGGCGCCACAAGCGACCCGGCACGAGCCTGAGGAAGGGGTCGTACGTACTCACCCTGCACTGGAAAAAGCATTGCGTCACGATGTCTGCGGTGAACACGCCAAGGAAACGTTGACCAATGCAGAAGAAATGATCGTCATCAGCGTGCTGTCACGCGATCCGGAAGGCTTTGACGGTGGCAAGTTACTGGAACTGATGATGGCCTGCGGCCTGCGTTATAGCAGTGCCATGGGGGTTTTCCACCGCTTCGAAACCGAAAGCGTCGACAGCGAACTGCAATTCTCCATGGTCAATGTCGTCAAGCCCGGCACCTTCCCCATTGAAGAGATGGACGAGTTCGTGACGCCCGGCATTACCCTGCTCATGCCGCTACCCGGCGCCCACGACAGCTCGGCAGCCTTCGAGGCCATGGTCGAAACCGCCATGGTGGTTGTGCGGCATATGGGTGGCGAGCTGAAAGACGAGAACCATAGCGTGATGACGGCCCAAACCATCGAGTTTGCGCGCCAACGCGTGCACGAGTTTGAACGCCGCCATCGCCTGCACCGCCATATGCAGGCCCACTGACAAGGCGCTTGTCATCCAGCACCCGTCCTCCTGCAGAGGGCGGGTGTTTTTATTTATAATACCGTTAACTTGTACTTTCGTTATTAGCCTGTCGATGAGAACCCGCTTCAATGAGTCAGCCTGCCCCCGATGTGCGGCAAGAAGTCAGCCAGCTTCGCGCCGAGCTGGACGATGCCAACTACCGCTACTATGTGCTGGATGAGCCCACGCTATCCGACGCGGACTACGACCGTAAATTTCAGCGTTTAAAAACCCTCGAGGACGAAAACCCAGCGCTCGTCACGCCGGACTCCCCGACCCAGCGGGTGGGCGCAGCGCCTGCCGATGGCTTCCCCGAAGTGGCCCACGCCATCCCCATGCTGTCGTTGGATAACGCCTTTAGCCGTGAGGATATCCATGCGTTTGCCGAGCGCGTTGCCGAACGCCTGGAGAACGAGGCAGATGACATCGAGTTTAGCTGCGAGCCCAAGCTTGACGGCGCCGCGGTGTCGTTGGTTTACGAGCAGGGTGTGCTGGTAAGCGGGGCGACGCGTGGCGATGGCCGTACCGGCGAAGGTATTACCTCCAACCTGCGCACGCTGGGTTCGGTGCCCTTGAAGCTGATGGGGGAAAACGCCCCCGAGCTGCTGGAAGTGCGCGGTGAGGTGATCATGCGCCATGCGGGCTTTGAAGCGCTCAACGAACGTGCCCGGGAAGAAGGCAGCAAGGTATTTGCCAACCCGCGTAACGCAGCGGCGGGCAGCCTGCGTCAACTGGACCCGCGCATCACCGCTAAACGGCCGCTGGAGTTTCACGCCTACCAGGCGGCTCGTCTTGAGCCCGACCTGGGCGATACGACCCACAGCGCCTTGATGGCACGGTTAACAACACTCGGCTTTCGTACCAGCGCCGAGCTAACCACCATGAAGGGCCCCAAAGCCGTTGCCGATTACTGTGAACAGCTCGGCGAGAAGCGCGACCAGTTGGGCTACGATATCGATGGCGTGGTCATCAAGGTGAACGATCTGCGTCATCAGCGGGAGCTGGGCTTTGTCGCCCGGGCGCCGCGCTGGGCCGTGGCCTTCAAGTTCCCCGCCCAGGAAGAAGTCACCACGCTCAATGAGGTGGAGTTTCAGGTGGGGCGTACCGGCGCCATTACCCCGGTGGCAAGGCTGGAACCAGTAACGGTAGCAGGCGTGACGGTAGCGAACGCCACACTGCACAATGCCGATGAAATTACCCGTTTGGGCGTCATGATTGGCGATACCGTCGCCATTCGTCGCGCCGGTGATGTGATTCCCCAGGTGGTCCGGGTGGATACCGACAAACGTCCCGCGGATGCCCGGCCCATTACGTTTCCCGATCATTGCCCCGTGTGTGGCTCGCAGATCGAACGCCTGGACGACGAAGCGGTGGCCCGCTGTTCCGGGGGGCTATACTGCGCCGCCCAGCGCAAAGAAGCGCTGAAGCATTTCGCCAGCCGCAAGGCACTGGATATCGACGGTCTGGGCGAAAAGCTGATCGAGCAGCTCGTTGACCTGGACTGGGTGAAAACCCCGGCAGATTTGTTTCATTTGACCGTAGAGCAGCTGCAAAGCCTGCCGCGCATGGGGGAAAAGTCATCCCGCAATCTGGTCAACGCCCTGGATAGCGCCAAATCGACAACGCTGGCGCGGTTCATCTACGCATTGGGGATACGCGAAGTTGGGGAAGCCACGGCGTCCAACCTGGCGAATCACTTCGGCACCCTCCAGGCATTGCAGGACGCCGACCAGGCAGGGCTGGAAGCGGTGAACGATGTGGGGCCGGTGGTCGCGGCTCACCTGTACACCTTCTTCCGCCAGCCGCATAACCTGGAAACACTGCAGGCGCTGATAGATGCCGGGATAACCTGGCAAGAGGCAGAGGTTACCCAAGGCCCCACGCCCCTTGATGGCCAGACCTGGGTGCTGACCGGTACCCTTGAGTCGATGACCCGGGATGAAGGCAAGGCGCGCCTGCAGGCGCTGGGCGCCAAGGTGTCAGGCAGCATCTCCAAGAAAACCGCCTGCCTGGTGGCGGGTGAAGCCGCGGGCAGTAAGCTCACCAAGGCCGAGCAGATGGGTGTCGACGTCATCGATGAAGCGACCTTTATAGACCGTTTGGCAGAGTGGGAGCAGCACTAATGAGCCGATTTATTGAAGTACCCGCCAGAATGCTGCCGCAGGAGACCCTGGATGCCCTGCTTGAGGCGTTTGTGACCCGCCAGGGCTACGACACGACCGATACCACCGGCGAGGGCATGCATGGCTGGGTCGCGCAGCTTAAAAAGCAGCTTGAGCGCAATGAGCTGATCATTGCCCACGACCTCGAGCTTGAGATGACCGAGGTGATGACCCTGGCCCAGTGGCGTTCCTTTGGCCGCGATATAGCCGACGACGAGGAGGAAGGCGACATTTAGGAGCCTGTCCGACTTAACACTGATCTACTGCGAATCCCGGTATTTTGGCCAACTTTATTCGATCGATTTCGTTAAATAGCGCGCTATTCGCCTCAATCGATCGATAAATTTAGCTCAAAATCCGTGCTTCTCGCGACGATCGGTCAAGCCGGACAGGCTCCTAGGTCGTCGTTCCCCGAATAATCGCGCTGATAAGCCGCCGCCCTGGGTGAAGGTGGTCGGCCAGCGGCAACTCCAGTGGCTGGGGGTCGTCGCTGATACGTGAGGCAATCACCTCGGCGCACAGCGGCGCGCTGGCAAGCCCGCGGGAACCGTGGGCGGTGGATATCCACAGCCCCGGGTAATGCTCCCCCTGTGTATCAGGCACTTTAGAGGCGTCCTTGCCTAATGCTTGATACGCCGCCTGCCAGGCTTCAGCCACCGGTACCGGCCCTGCGTAGGGGCTTTTGTCCGGGCTTGCCGCGCGTACGGCGGCCCGGCCCTCGAGTGATTCAGGGCTGAGCTCAACCCCTGCGTTTTCAAGGGCCGCCACCCAGTCGGGCAATGCCTCGCGCAGTTCGTCAATATTGCGCTGGTGGTCGTCAAGGGTGACGTGGCGGGTGGCGTTATTGGGCACAAAGCTGGCGCCAAAGGTCAGCACGCCATCCACAGGGGGCGACACATAGCCGCCAGCGCAAACCACGCGCTGAGGCGCTAGCACGTTTTCAGGCAGCGTCACTTCGCTGACCTGGCCGCGCACCTGCTGGAGCGGCAGTTGTGCGGTTTGCGCAAAGTGGTTGGCCAGTTGGGCGTTGGCGATCACGACCTGGTCGGCGCTCACGGTATCGCCGTTGGCCAGGTCGAGCTGCCAATGCTGCCCGTCCCGCTGCAGCTGTGTCACATCCCCCTGAATAACGCAGATAAGCGGATGAGCGAGCAGTTGCTCGCACAGCGCCTTGGGGTGTACCCAGCCTGCCTGGGGATAAAACAGCGCCTGCCGGGCACTGATCGGTACCCCGGCAAGCTCGCTTAACCCTTCCGTATGAGCCGACACCACCGCTTCAGGCAGCGCATGGTACGCCATGAAGCGCTGCTGGCGGCGGGCTTCCTTATCGCTTAACGCCAGCTGTACCACGCCGCTTGGCTGCCAGACGGGCGTGTCCGTGGCTAACTGGCCAAGCCAGCGCTGGGAATACATCAACCCGGCCAAATAGAACCGGCTTTGATGGTTTGTCTCGGCGGCCAGTTTGACGTACAGCGCCCCCTGGCGATTGCCCGAGCCGCCCGCGCCGGGTGCCTCACGCTCTACCACGCTGACCTTGATCCCGCGCCTGGCGAGGGCGGCGGCGACGCTGGCCCCGGCGATGCCCGCGCCAATCACCGCCACATGTCGGTTATCAAGGTTTGCAGGCGGCGTAAACCATGGCGTGGCGCCGCGGCGCGTGTCGCTTGGGGGCACGTCAATCATGCCCGCCAGCATTTCCCGCTTGCGTCCAAAGCCCGGCACTTTTTGCCACCCAAACCCGGCGGCTTTCAGCCCGCGCTTGACGATACCGGCGCAGGTGAAGGTGGCGAATGTCGCGCCGGGGCGCGAGCGCGCCGCCATGGCCTCAAACAGCTCAGGTTGCCACATCTCTGGGTTCTTGGAGGGCGCAAAGCCATCCAGAAACCAGGCGTCGACCTGGCCATCCAACTGCGACAGGCGCTCGGTGGTGTCGCCAAAATGCAGATCCAGCGTCACGCGTTCGCTCAGGTGCAAACGGTGGATGCCGCTGACCGCCTCGGGCCACTGGTCGCAAAGCACTTGTGCATAAGTGGCAAGCGACGGCCAGGCACTCAACGCGCGGATAAGCGAGGCCCGATCCAGGGGAAACTTCTCTGTGGATAACAGATGGAGTCGAGCATGGGCCGGTGCGTGCGCGTCAAAGCAGGCCCAGGCACACAGCATATTCAGCCCGGTGCCGAAGCCTGTCTCGCCGATCACGAAGGCACGCCTTTGCCGCCACTCGGCAAAACGGGTGGGCAGGTGATTGGCGTTGATAAACACGTGCTCGGTCTCGGCGCGGCCGTTCTCGCGGGAAAAATAAACGTCGTCGAAGGCGTCCGAGTGGGGCGCCGCGTCGTCCCAGGTGAGCGACGGCGACGTCAGCGCCGCCAGAGGCGGCAAAGGGTAAGGGCGTTGGGTCACGCAGTCATCCGTGTTGCAGAAAGATGGTTAAAAAATGACCAATTTGTGAATAGGGGCGTTATTCCTGGCTTAGGGAAATGCGTCCGCCGTGTTTTCACAGAGTTTTCCACAGCCTCTGTGAAAAAGCTGACGGACCCTCCATATTCACTCGCCAGGGTCAAGGCAAAACTTTCTTGAACGGTTTGACGGTCACCTGGGAATAAACACCGGCAATGACGTAGGGGTCGGCATCGGCCCAGCTTTTGGCGTCTTCCAGGCTGTCGAACTCGGCAATGACCAGGCTGCCACTGAAGCCCGCTTCGCCAGGGTCGTTGGCATCAATGGCCGGGTGGGGGCCAGCAAGTACCAGGCGCCCTTCGTCGCGCAGGGCTTCCAGGCGTGCGAGGTGGTCGGGCCGGGCGGCCAGGCGGCGTTCCAGACTGTTAGCCGTATCTTCACTGATGATGGCATATAGCATGTGCATAACTCCTTGAATGAAAAAGGAACAAAAAGGCGGCCAAGGACGCCTTCAATTGACCGGACCGGTATAAGCGAGCACCATATCGCCTCAACCTAAACCTTATTCTGACAAACTCGCCACACGGCGTCATGCCTATGCCCCGACTTCCTGCTACGTTCGAGACCGACCAGCGTTACCCCGTTGATTTGCATATGCATTCGACGGCATCCGACGGTGCCCTGACGCCGACGCAACTCGTCACGCTGTGCGCCGAACGCGGGCTGACGCACATGGCATTGACCGATCACGATACCATGGATGGCGTAGCGGAGGCGGGCCAGGCGGCTGAATCCGCGGGCATTTGCCTGCTGCCCGGCTGTGAGTTATCCACTCGCTGGCAGGGTATCAATATTCACATGGTGGCGCTGATGCCGGGCGGCCTCCAGGGCCCGCTAGTCGAAGGGCTGATCCACCAGCGCGAGGCCCGTATCAAGCGCGCTGACGTGATTGCCGAGCGGCTTGAAAAAGCCGGTCTGATCGACGCCCTGGCCAAGGCCCGCAAGCAGGCGGGGAGCGACCGGCCGCTGGGGCGCCCCGATTTTGCCCGTGCGCTGGTGGCAGATGGCATGGTGGCCGATTGGGCCAACGCCTTTAAACGCTTTTTGGGCAGTGGCAAGAAAGGCGATGTAAAGGCCCACTGGCCGGAAATCAGCGAGGCGGTGGGCTGGGTGGTGGCGTCGGGTGGCGTGGCGGTACTGGCCCATCCGCTGCGACACGGCCTGACCAGGCGCAAGCGTGGCCTGTTGATGGATACCTTTCAGGCCGCCGGCGGCCAGGCGGTGGAATTGGTCAGCGGCCAGCAAAACCCAGACAGCACCCGCGACCTGGCACGCCAGCTGGTGGAACGCGAGTTATACGCCTCGATGGGCAGCGATTTCCACTTTCCCGGCAGCCACGCCGCCCCCGGCAGCATGAGTTTGATACCGCGCACCGCGGCGCCCCCTATCTGGCAGCATCCGCGTTTACGCCACCTGCTGGACGCACCGGCTGGGCCTCTGGCCGCTGCGTAAGCTAAGGTAGGCGGTAGGATCACTAATACCCACAGGCAGGAGTACGCCATGAGCCAATACTTTCAGATTCATCCCGAGAATCCGCAAAAACGCCTGATCGACCAAGCCATCGAGATTATCCGCAAGGGCGGCGTGGTGGCGTACCCCACCGATTCCGGCTATGCGCTGGGTTGCCACCTGGGCGAGAAAAAAGCCATCGAGAAAATCAAATGGCTGCGCTCGCTGGACGACAAGCACAACTTCACCCTGGTGTGTTCGGACCTGTCGCAGATCGGCACCTACGCCAAGGTCGATAATGACGTGTTCCGGCTACTCAAGGCGCACACGCCTGGCCCCTACACCTTCATTCTAGACGCCAGCACTGAAGTGCCGCGCCTGCTGCTGCACCCCAAACGCCGTTCTATCGGTGTTCGCGTGCCGGACCACCGCATCACCCACGCGCTTCTGGAGGCGCTGGGCGAACCGCTGATGAGCGTTACCCTGATTCCCGTCGGCGAGGACCTGCCGATGAGCGACGCCGAGGACATCCGCGAGCGCTTTGGTGCACACCTGGATCTGATCATCGACGGCGGCGCCTGTCACCTGGACCCCACCAGCGTCATCGACCTGCGCGAACTGCCGCCCAAGATCGTCCGTGAAGGACGCGGGGATACCGCGCCGTTTAACATTTAAGTGGCTGGTGTTAAGCGCTTGAATGCTTAACGCCCTCAGCGTCTAACGGCGCGCCTCAGGTATCACTATCCTGGGGCGCGTTTTTGTCTGTATCGTCGCCTTTGTCATCTTTCTTCTTTTCCTCTTTCTTTTCTTCCTCTTTCTTGCGCGGGTCTTCAGTGTCTTCATCCAGCCAGGTGCCGCAGCGCAGGCAGTAATAAGCGCGTTTTTCGTGGCGCTCGTGGCCGCAGCCTGGGCAGGCTTCTTCGGAGTAGCGATCCTCGCGGATAGAACGGATGACCTGGGCGGAGAACACCCCGGTAGGCACGGCGATGATCGAGTAACCGAGCAGCATCAACACCACGGTGATGGATTTGCCGAGCGGGGTGGCCGGGACAATATCGCCGTAGCCCACCGTGGTCATGCTGACGATCGCCCAGTAGATCGACATGGGAATACTGGTGAAGCCGGCTTCTGGCGATTCAATCACATACATGAGCGCCGCAAACAGCGTGACCACCATGAAAATGCTGAAGAAGAACAGCAGGATCTGGCGCAGGCTGCGCTTCAAGGCGTCAATTAACAGCCGTGCTTCACCGACAAACTCCATCAGCCGAAGAATACGGAAGATCCGCAACACCCGCAGAATTCTGACAATCACCAGGCCATGGGCGCCGGGAATGAGCAGGACCAGCCAGGTCGGCAGAATGGCAATCAGGTCGACGATACCGTAAAAACTTTTCAAGTATAGGGTGGGCCGCTCGAGACAATATATGCGCAGCAGCAGCTCGATGCTGAACAGCAGGGTAAATATCCACTCCAGGACATAAAAAAGCGTGCCGTAACGGGCAGCATAAGCTTCGACGCTGTTCAGCAAAATCACGCCGACGCTGAGCAAAATCGCCAAAATCAAGCCGATGTCGAAGGCTTTGGCCCCTGGCGTGTTCGACTCGAAAATGATGTGGAAAAGCTTCGTGCGCAATCCTTCTGCGCCCGGGTGCAAGGGAAAGTTCATCAATACCGTCCTGAAGGTGCCGTTAAAGCCGTCAACGTCTAGCGTAGCGCGGTTTGATACGCCAGGCGATGGGCAAAGGCCAACGCCGCCTGTCCGTAGGCAAGGTTGGGCTGGTCAGTGGTTTCCAACGCACACCGCATGGTTTCGACGTCGAAGCGCGCCTGGTCGGTGAGCGTCGGGTCTGACGCCAGCTTGGTGAGCGCTGCCTGGGCGATGGCCAGGTGATCGGCGCGGTGGCTGTCGTGGTAGGCATCCAACGCCAGGGTGGCGCGGTGCATCCATTGAGCAGGCGTTGTTGCCTCGGGCAGTGGCCATTGTCGGGCGGCCAGGGCCGTGCCGCGGGCCGCCTTGCTGCTGTCGGAAGGGCGCAGGGGCACCTGCTCGGCAAGCGCCAGGGCCTTGGACCAGAGCGATTCAGGCTCGCCCTGTTTGAGTTCCAGTTCGGCCTCGCAAATGCTCGTTCGATAGCCGCCGCTGTGGATATCGCCCTGATCCAGCGCCAGTTCGATATGGCTTTCCGGTCCTGCCAACTGCCAGCTGTGGCGCACAAAATCGGTATTCAACTGCGCCACCAGGGCGGGGATCGACTCGGCGAGCGGCCCTTGAAAAGGCGGTAGTTCGGCGAGGCGCTGGGTATCCAGCTCAAGGCTCGGTACCGACCATTCCCATTCCTGGCGCTCGGAAAATCCGCCGCCACCGTGACCCGCTGTCTTGACCGTCTGCAGCACCTGGTCATCCACTTGGCGAAGCCGAACGGCGATGCGTGCTTCTGCAAGCGCTCCCTTGGGCGTATCGAAGTAGGTGTTGATGAGCGTTTGCCGTTTGGGTGTCAGCGACTGCAACAGGGGATGCTGGAAAAGCAACGCCGGCCCCCCGGGGGCGAGGGCAAGTTTCAGTTCGATCTCGGTGGGTGTTGACATGACGCTAGCTACCCCTATTCGATGAATTTTTAGTGAACTTTTCATGACGTCGAGCAGCACAGTCACTATACTGTCGCCGTTATTTCATGGCTTCCCGAAAACAGGCGTAAAGGCTTTATGGTTACTTCTAACCCCTTCTCCGCGATGTTTGGCCGCTCGCCATTCCAGCCGCTACTCGCGCATATCGTCAAGGCAAACGAATGTGCTGATCAACTTCTGCCATTCTTCGAGGCGACGCTGGCCGGCGATTGGGAGAGCGCCGGGCAACTGCGCGAAAACGTCACGCGCTTGGAGCACGATGCCGACGTACTCAAAACCGAGCTGCGTCTGAACCTTCCCAACACCATGTTCCTGCCCGTCTCGCGTTCTGATCTGCTCGACCTGATCAGCGTACAGGACAAGATTGCCAACAAGGCGCGTGACATTACCGGCATTATGCTGGGCCGCAAAATGACCGTGCCCAGCGAACTGGCCGACCCCATGCGTGACTATATCCGCACCAGTGTGGCCTGTGTGGCGCAAGCCCGCCAAGCCTTGGAAGAACTCAAGGACCTGTTGGAGTCAGGCTTCGGGCGCAACGTCTCGGATGTGATGCAAAACATGATTCGCGAACTGCATACCCTAGAGCACCAGGCGGATGCCCAGCAGGTCGCGATCCGCCGCCAGCTGTTCAGCCTGGAAAGTGAGTTGCCGCCGGTCGATGTGGTGTTCCTCTACCAGATCATCGATTGGGTGGGCGAACTCTCCGACCGTGCCGAGCGGGTGGGCAGCCGCCTGCAGATCATGACCGCCAACTAAGTTGATCCCGACTTAATATCTGATCCCCAAACAAGGGAAGCGTTATGCAGATCATTGCTCAGCACGGTGATATTTTTATCATCCTGGCCTGTCTTTTCGGCTTTTTCATGGCCTGGGGCGTGGGGGCCAACGACGTGGCCAACGCCATGGGTACCTCGGTCGGCTCGAAAGCCATCACCATTAAACAGGCGATCTTGATCGCTGTGGTATTTGAGTTTTTGGGGGCCTGGCTTGCCGGTGGCGAAGTCACCAACACCATCCGCAAGGGCATTATAGACCCTGAACTGCTGCAGGAGGATCCTCAGCTGTTGGTCTACGGCATGATGGCAGCCCTATTGGCCGCAGCAACTTGGCTGCTGATTGCCTCAATGAAAGGCTGGCCAGTATCTACTACTCATTCGATTGTCGGTGCCATCGTCGGCTTTGCTGTGGCGGGTCTGGGCGCTGACACTGTTGACTGGGGCGCGGTAGGCAATATCGCCGCAAGCTGGCTGGTGTCGCCGCTATTGGCCGGTACCGCCGGTTTTATGCTGTTCAAGTCGGTCCAGCATCTGGTGTTTGAAGACCGTGACCCGCTGGCCGCCGCCAAACGCTATCTACCCGCCTATGTTTTCCTGGTGGGCTTTGTTGTCTCCATGGTTACCATGACCAAAGGGCTCAAGCATGTTGGGCTTGATCTATCGTTTGTCCAGAGCCTTTTGATTTCGGTGGCCCTGGGCGTCGTATTGTCTGGCATTGGTGTCTTGATGGAGCGCCGGGTGACATACGTGCAAAGTAGCAATGACCACTTTGGCTATGCCAACGTTGAACGCGCCTTTGGCGTGCTGATGATCTTCACTGCCTGCGCCATGGCCTTCGCCCACGGCTCGAACGATGTGGCAAACGCCGTTGGCCCGTTGGCCGCCGTGATCAGCGTGGTGCAAACCGGCGGTGAAATTGAAGGCTCAGCGCTGGTGCCTTGGTGGGTGCTGGTGCTTGGCGGCGGCGGTATCGTTGCAGGTTTGGTTACCTATGGTCATAAGGTAATTGCCACCGTGGGCACGGGAATTACCGAGCTAACCCCTAGCCGTGGGTTTGCAGCGACTCTGGCTGCGGCCACTACAGTTGTGTTGGCCTCGGGCACCGGCCTGCCTATTTCCACTACCCATACGTTGGTCGGCGCCGTCCTTGGGGTTGGACTGGCGCGGGGCATGACCGCGCTTAATCTACGTGTGATTGGCACTATCGCCATGTCATGGCTGATCACGCTACCCGCGGGCGCGGGCTTGGCCATTCTGTTCTTCTTCATGTTCAAGGGCATGTTCGGCTAAGCAGCGGTTTTTTACCGCCGACCCGACGACCCCAAGCGCTAGCGGCACCTTCTTTATGCATAAGTGCATTAGAAGGTGCCGCTATTTTTTGCGCTCTGGTAAAGTAAGGGCAGCTTTTTTCATTCACCTGCTGCCGGAGAGCGGCCCCTTGGATACACGTTTCCCCTTTGTCGACTGGTTTCGTAATGCGTCCCCCTATATCAACGCGCACCGGGGACGAACCTTTGTCATCTTGATTGAAGGCGAAGCCATGGCGTCTGGCCGAGGGGAGCAGCTGATCCAGGATCTGGCGCTGCTGCACACCCTGGGCGTGCGACTGGTGGTCGTGTTCGGCATTCGCCCTCAGGTGAATGAAGCGCTCACCGCTGCGGGGGTCGAGCCCACGCGCCTCAATGGCCGCTGGGTCGCTGACCGCGCCGTCATGGCCCACGTCGAGCAGGTAGCGGCGCACCTGCGGTTGTGGCTGGAAGCACGGCTTTCATTGGGCCTGCCCAGCACCCCATTGCATGGCGTAGAACTCAGCGTGATCTCAGGGAACCTCGTCACGGCCAAACCCCTGGGGGTGCGCGAAGGCATCGACTTCGACCACAGCGGCGAAGTGCGCCGTGTGCGGGCGGATGCCATTCAAGGCCTGCTGGACAAGGGCTCGCTGGTGTTGCTGCCGCCGCTGGGATTTTCCAGCACCGGCGAGGTGTTCGACCTGGACGCCTCGGAAGTCGCCCAGCACGCCGCAGTGGCGCTCAAAGCCGACAAGCTGATACTGCTGGGCGAGTCCGATGGCCTGGAAGACGAGCAGGGCGCACTGCTGCGCCAGCTTTCTCCCGCTGATGCCGAGCCGCGCCTGCAGCAGGCTGTTCCAGGCAGCGAACTGGCCCGCCATCTGAACGCTGCCTGCACCGCCGCGCGGGAAGGCGTGGCTCGCACGCACCTGCTTTCCTGGCGCAACCACGACGCCTTGCTGGGGGAACTCTTCACTCGTGACGGGGTGGGGACGATGATCACCCAGCACCGCTATGAGCAGCTGCGCCCGGCCACGCTCAACGATGTGGCGGGCCTGCTGGAACTGCTGGAACCGCTGGAAAACCGGGGCATGCTGGTGGCACGCTCCCGGGAGCGGCTCGAGCACGAAATCGACGATTACATGGTCATCGAGCGCGACGGCATGGTGATCGGCTGCGCGGCGCTGCATGTCTTCCCGGATGCGGGCGTGGCCGAGCTGGCCTGCGTGGCCGTGCATGGCAACTACCGGGGCGGCGAGCGCGGCGAGCGGTTGGTCGAGGCCCTGGAACGCCGTGCCCGCCAGCGCGCAGTGCAGGAAATGTTCGTGCTGACCACCCACACCGCGCACTGGTTTGTGGAGCGGGGCTTCCGCGCCGCCAGCCTGGAAGAGCTGCCGCCGCTGAAGCGTGAAACCTACAACCACGCGCGCAAATCCAAGGTGCTGATCAAAACGCTGGCTTCCTAGGCCTCGGGTCCCAGCTGTCAGGTATTGAGAATCACGCCGCCGTTTAGGTGCATCGTCTGCCCGGTCATGTAGGACGATTCTTCGCAGGCCAGATACACGTAGGCAGGCCCCATTTCGCTGGGCTGGCCGGCGCGCTTCATCGGCACCTGACCGCCAAATGAGGCGACCTTGTCGTCGTCAAAACTGGCGGGAATCAGCGGCGTCCATACCGGCCCCGGCGCCACGGCGTTGACCCGAATGCCGCGGTCCATCAGCGACATGGCAAGCGAACGCACCAGGCCCTGAATCGCCCCCTTGGTGGCGGTATAGTCGATCAGCGTGTCGTTGCCTTTAAAGGCGTTGATCGACGAGGTGGCGATGATCGTATCGCCCTCACTCAAGTGGGGTAGTGCGGCCTTGGTCATGTAAAAGTGGCTGAACAGGTTGGTTTGAAAGGTACGCTGCAGCTTGTCGTCGGGGATCTCGCTGATATCGCGCCAGTCGTACTGCTCAGCCGCGTTATTGACGACGATATTCAGCTTGCCGAACTCTTTCAGGGTACGCTTGACGATCTCTCGACAGAAGCTGGGCGCGCCCACATCGCCCTTGAGGACCAGACAGCGGCGACCCTCGGCCTCAACCAGCCGTTGCGTTTCTTTGGCGTCCTGGGTTTCCTTCAAGTGCACGATCACGCTGTCGGCACCTTCCCGTGCGTAATGCACCGCCACTGCGCGACCGATGCCGCTGTCGCCGCCGGTAATAATCGCCACTTTATCCAGCAGCTTGTCGGCTCCTTTATAGCTTTCACGAATAAACTCGGGTTCCGGGCGCATGGCGTGTTCGTCGCCCGGCTGTTTGGCTTGATGCTGAGGGGGTTGTTGCGGATCGCTCATGTGCGGTCACTCCTTTGTTGGCACAAAAAGGTAAAATGCAGCAGGTGCCAGCCTCCTTGGGCACCCTTTTTTAATGTAGACCCGGCTCGCCAGTAGAGGCAAACCGGGCCATCTACAGCATGGCGTAAGCCGAAATCCACACGATAGTGACAGTCGATGTGCCTTATTTAGTTTGCTAATCACCTTTCTGAATACCATGGTTCTTATAGGGTGTTGTTTTTAAATTATTTTTTAATTCGAAGGGGATGGGTGGGCGAGAGGTGCTTAATTGCAAGTTACGCGTGACGCACTACAGTGAAGACAGGCAACGTAATGTGCCGAGCATTATTAACCGCAAGGAGTACGCGTTATGTCTCATCCCGACAGGAAAGACGAGAAATCATCACCCAAGCCTAAGGACGAACACTACAGTGAAGCCAATCCGATGCCGGATACGCATCATGTAAACCCTGAGTCCGAAGACTCGCCCCAGAAGCCGGGCAAGGACAGGCAAAAAGACAAGCAGTAAGCCAGGTTAATCCCGTCAACTCAGCAATCGCGGCGCTACCCCTTGTAGCGCCGTTTTACTTCCACGCTCAGCTTGCCTTCGCCTAGCTGTAGCTTGAGCTTCTGCCCGGGCGTCGTTTCTTCCGCGCTGCGCACGATCTGCCCCTGCTCGTCCTGGGCGATGGCATAGCCGCGCCCCAATACCGCCAGCGGGCTGACCGCATTGAGCTCCCGGGCGGCACTGGTTAACCGGGCCTGGCGAGTTTCCAGCTGGCGCTGCATGGCAACGCCCAGGCGGCGACGTAACAGGCTTACCCGTTCTTGCTCGGCACGGTGCAGTTTGACCATATCCTGGCTGGCCAGGCGTCGGCTCAATTGCGATACCTGCGCTTTCTGTTGGGTGAGCGTTTGCTGCATGGCGCGGCTCAAGCGCTGGTGGAGCGAGGTTAAATGCTGGCGCTGGCGATTGAGCTGCTCGCCGGGGTGGCGCAGGCGGGCACGCAGGGTATCCAGCCGCTGACTGTCCCGCTCCAGGCGTGCCTGCATGGCCCGCATCAGGCGGTTTTCATGGTGGTCAAGCTGGCGCTTGAGGGTGTGCTGGTCGGGCACCAGGCGCTCGGCCGCGGCGGAAGGCGTGGGCGCGCGCATGTCGGCGGCAAAATCCGCCAGGGTGATATCCACCTCGTGGCCCACCGCCGACATCACCGGCAGCCGCGAATGGAATATCGCCCGCGCCAGGTGCTCGTTGTTGAACGCCCACAAATCTTCCAGGCTGCCGCCGCCGCGGGTGATCAGGATGGCATCGCGCTCCGGGTCCAGCCGCACCTGGCGATTGAGCAATGCCAGCGCCGATATCATCGCAGGCGCCGCCTCGGCGCCCTGTACCGGTACCGGAATCAGCGTGACATCCGCCAGCGGCCAGCGGGCGGCCAATACCGCCAAGACGTCGCGAATGGCTGCGCCGGTCCCCGAGCTTAAAATCAACAGCTTGCGCGGCGGAAAGGGCAGGGGACGCGCATTGGCAAACACGCCTTCGCCATCCAGTTGGGCTTTCAGGCGCTCGAACGCCGCCAGCAGCTCGCCCAGCCCCGCGGCCTGAACGGCCTCGGCAATCAGTTGATAATCGCCGCGGGGTTCGAACAGCGACACCCGCCCGCGCAGCTTGACCTGATCGCCATCGCGCATCGGCGCTGACACAAACCGCGCCCGCTGACGAAACAGCGCACAACGAATCTGCGCCCGGTCGTCCTTCAGGGTGAAGTAAACATGCCCGGACGCGGGGCGCGAGACGTTGGAAAGCTCACCCTCTACCCACACCTCGCCCACGTCGCGCTCGAGGGTCTGCTTGGCGCGCTGGTTGAGCTGGCTGACGGAAAGCGCTTGAGGCGTGGAAGAGGACATAATATCAGGCGCGCTCGGTGAGGAAGTGTTTCAACGCCGCCGGGTCGGGGACGCACTGGATCGTTTCGCCGTCGATGATCAAGGTAGGCACCGATTGGATACGTGCTTCGTCAACCGCGTGGCGCAGTGCCGCCTGATGGCGTTCGCGGTAATGGCCCTGTTCCAGCGCTTCCAGCACCGCCTGGCGCTCCAGCCCGACGGAGTCGGCAATGTCGGCCAGCACGTTCGGGTCGCCAATATCGCGTTCCTGCTGGAAGAACGCTTTCAGGGTGGCCATCGAATAGGCGTGGCCAACGCCGTGGTCTTCCGCCATGGCGAAGACTTCAAAGGCCTTGTCGGTGCGCGGCTGCGGCGAAATATTGGGCAGCTTGATGGGCACGCCTAGTTTCTCGGCCATGGGGTAGACCGCCTCGCGCCACACTTTGGGCAGGTAAGGGTCTTCGACCTTCAAGGTGGGCACCGGCGCCGGGCGCAGCTCGAACGGGCGCCATTGGATGTCGACGTCCAGGCCTTCGGTGGCTTCGGCAAGCACCTCTTCGGCCAGCAGGCAGAAGGGGCAGACGTAATCGCTGTAAACAATGATTTTCTGGGTCAACACGCACCCCTTGTGTCGGTAAATGAGTCAGCTATCAGGCTACCATCAATCGTCATTGTCCATTGGTATAAGCGTAATGGCGTCTCTGCATTGCTGGAACAGCCCTCTACCCGTTATAATGGGGGATTAACTTTTCACGCCCCGTCTTCCACTTCAAATTGGGTGTTGCCGCTATGCTACGTATGGCTCAAGAAGCACTTACGTTCGACGACGTACTCCTCCTGCCCGGTTATTCGGACGTTCTCCCCAAGAATGTTAACCTTAAAACCCGCCTGACCCGCAATCTCTCGCTTAACATTCCGCTTGTCTCCGCTGCGATGGACACGGTGACCGAAGCGCGTTTGGCGATTGCCATGGCGCAGGAAGGTGGCATTGGTATCATTCACAAAAGCATGACCATGTCGCAGCAGGCCGCTGAAGTGCGCAAGGTGAAAAAGCACGAAAGCGTGATCGTTAAAGACCCGATTACCGTCAGCCCCAAAGCCAAGCTCGAAGACCTGCTCGCCATGGCGCGCGAGTACGGGTTCTCCGGTTTTCCGGTGGTCGAAGGCGAAACCCTGGTGGGTATTGTGACCGAGCGCGACATGCGCTTCCAGCCCAACCACGGCGACAGCGTGGCCGACATCATGACCCCCCGCGATCGGTTGGTCACCGTGCCGGAAGGCACCCAGCTCGAAGAAAGCAAAGCCAAGATGCGCGAACACCGCATCGAAAAAATGCTGATCGTTGACGACGCCTTCCACCTGCGCGGCCTGGTGACCTTCCAGGACATCGAAAAAGCCCGCACCTACCCGATGGCCGCCAAGGACAGCGATGGCCGTCTGCTGGTAGGCGCTGCCGTGGGTACCGGCCCGGAAACCCCGGACCGCATCGCGGCGCTGGCCGAAGCCGGTGTCGACGTAATTGTGGTGGATACCGCCCACGGCCACTCCGAAGGCGTGATTGACCGCGTTCGCTGGATCAAGGAACACTTCCCGGCCATTCAGGTGATTGGCGGCAACATCGCCACCGCCGCCGCCGCCAAGGCACTGGCCGAGGCGGGCGCCGATGCGGTGAAAGTCGGCATCGGCCCCGGTTCTATCTGCACCACGCGGATCGTCACCGGCGTGGGTGTACCGCAAATCACCGCCGTCTCCAACGTGGCTGAAGCGCTCAAAGAGTACGACATTCCGTTGATCGCCGACGGCGGTATCCGTTTCTCCGGCGACCTTTCAAAAGCCATTGCCGCTGGCGCAAGCGCGGTGATGGTGGGTGGCCTGCTGGCCGGTACCGAAGAAGCCCCGGGCGAAGTGGAGCTTTACCAGGGCCGTACCTACAAGGCCTACCGCGGCATGGGCTCTATGGGCGCCATGTCCGAGAATCAGGGCAGTGCCGACCGCTACTTCCAGGATAAAGCCGAAGGCGCCGAAAAATTGGTGCCGGAAGGCATCGAAGGCCGCGTACCTTACAAAGGCGTGATGGGCGCCATCGTCCACCAGCTGATGGGCGGCCTGCGTGCCTCCATGGGTTACACCGGCTGCAGCACTATTCAAGAGATGCGCACCAAGCCGGAATTCGTGAAAATCACCGGCGCTGGCTTTAACGAATCCCACGTCCACAACGTGCAGATCACCAAAGAAGCTCCCAACTACCGGGTGAGCTAACCAGCGCTTTAGTTCAATAGCGGCGGGCATGGCTCGCCGCTTGCTTTTTGGCCTTACCGTGGCCCCGCCCCGCTTAACGAGATACCGCCATGAGTGACATTCACGCCCACAAGATCCTGATTCTCGACTTCGGCTCCCAGTACACCCAGTTGATCGCCCGCCGGGTCCGCGAAATCGGTGTGTATTCCGAAGTTCGCGCCTTCGATATCACCGAAGAAGAGATCCGCGAGTACAACCCCAACGGCATTATCATGGCCGGTGGGCCGGAGTCCGTCACCGAGCTGGATTCCCCGCGTGCGCCGCAGTGCGTGTTTGACATGGGCCTGCCGGTGTTTGGCATCTGCTACGGCATGCAGACCATGGCCGAGCAGCTGGGCGGCAAGGTAGAAGGCTCCAACCAGCGCGAATTCGGCTACGCCCAGATCCGCCTGGACGAACCTACTGCGCTGTTCAACGACATCAAGGATCACGTGGACCACGAGACCGGCAAAGCGCTGCTGGACGTCTGGATGAGCCACGGCGATAAAGTCGCCCAGGCGCCGGACACCTTCACCGTGACCGCCTCCACGCCGAGTTGCCCGATTGCCGCCATGGCCTGGGAAGAGAAACAGTTCTACGGCGTACAGTTCCACCCGGAAGTGACCCACACTCTTCAAGGCCAGCGCATTCTCGAGCACTTCGTGCTGGATATCTGTAAAGCCGAGAAGCTGTGGACGCCCGCGCAGATCATCGAAGACCAGGTACAGCGCGTACGCGAGCAAGTGGGCGACCGCCACGTACTGCTGGGCCTCTCCGGTGGTGTGGATTCTTCCGTGGTCGCCGCGCTGCTGCACAAGGCGATTGGTACCCAGTTGACCTGCGTCTTCGTGGATAACGGCCTGCTGCGCAAAGCGGAAGGCGACCAGGTCATGGAAACCTTCGCCAAGCACATGGGCGTGAAAGTCATCCGTGTGGATGCCGAAGACCTGTTCCTCGACAAACTGAAGGGCGAAAACGACCCCGAGATCAAGCGCAAGATCATCGGCAACACCTTCATCGACGTGTTCGATGACGAAGCCAGTAAAATCGAGGATGTGGACTTCCTCGCCCAGGGCACCATCTACCCGGACGTGATCGAATCCGCCGCCTCCAAGACCGGCAAGGCCCACGTGATCAAATCCCACCACAACGTGGGCGGCCTGCCGGAAACCATGAAGCTCAAGCTGGTTGAACCGCTACGCGAACTGTTCAAGGACGAAGTGCGCAAACTCGGCCTGGAACTCGGCCTGCCCTACGACATGGTCTACCGCCACCCCTTCCCGGGGCCGGGCCTGGGCGTGCGTATCCTGGGTGAAGTCAAAAAAGAATACGCCGACATCCTCCGCGAAGCCGACGCCATCTTCATCGAAGAGCTGCGCAATGCCGGTTGGTACGAAAAAACCAGCCAGGCCTTCGCCGTGTTCCTGCCGGTCAAGTCAGTCGGCGTCGTCGGCGATGGCCGCCGCTACGAATGGGTCATCGCGCTACGCGCGGTCGAAACCATCGACTTCATGACCGCCCGCTGGGCGCACCTGCCTTATGAACTGCTGGAGAAGGTCTCCAACCGGATTATCAATGAGTTGGAAGGGGTGTCGCGCGTTACCTATGACGTGAGTAGTAAGCCGCCTGCTACTATTGAGTGGGAGTGAAAGTCTAGATTAAACTGATAAAAAGACCCTAAGCGCAAGCTAGGGTTTTTTTCTAGAAATCTCTGCATGTTATTAATTAATAATTGGTTTTTAAATTTTTAGAAAAGGCGTGCTTTTATGCGAAGAAATATAAAAAAAAATCATAACAAAAAAGTGTTTAAAGCTGTTTTTAATGCGAAGTCTTCCGGGCGAGCTAAGTATAATTTTTTTAATGATTTAACATTCAGAGAGATTAAAGAAGGCTTCCACGTTGCAGCTAAGAGTTATTTTTTTAATGATGCCGTATTACTTACTAAACTTGGAGGCATGGAAAGTTACCTGAAGTACAAAACACCTTATGCAGATGTGGAAAAGAATATCGCATGGTGTTTATCTTTGATTTTGCATCATAAAGACGATATTCAGTTTGCTATTGAGTGCGATCAAAAAGTTCATGACCTAATTGTTAGGGGTGAATATGAAGAATTATCGAATATTTTAGATAGCGTAGATCTTAGGTGTGGGGTTTCGTTATGGTCTATAATGCTGCGCGCTACAATTGATCCGAACCGTCAACTGGTTTCTCAATTTAGTCAGGCAGGAAAATTTAAGGAGCCAATTGACCCTATTTTTAATTACATATTGACCCATATTGGGCATTATTCAGAGCACGACATTTTTTTCGCAGCTTTAAAAAATCATTCTATTGAAATTGAAAGGTCAGCGCCTGAACCTATAAAAGATTATCTGTTATATGTCCTCTTTGGGCTTGAGGCAGGTCGTTCATATGATTTTGGAAAAATATTTGAAGTGATTAAAGATACATCAATTTTAGATATTTTTATCTTTATGGTCGACTATTTATTGTTTCATACAAATAATAAAGAAGATCTGGAGTCATTATCCTATCCCGCTAAATATATAATTAGAGATTTGAGGGATAATTTTGAATACTATCCTATCTATAGTTTATGCCAGTTTATCGGACTTGAAGCTGACTGGTGTGTGAGTAGTGATGATTTAAATGTTATAGATCTTTACACCAGAGGAGAGTACGAAGAAGTTTGTGCTAAAATAATGAGCTTAGGCACATCGGATATTAGTTTTCCGATTTTTGAAATCGCAGCCAAGTCAAATGCTAGATGTAACACACTTGAGCTGGAGGGCATGAATGATTTAATAAAACATATGAGCAATGTTTTTTTAAAAAATAGTGAGTATGAATATTCTTTGCAATTTTTGGCTTGTGAGGCATATAGCAAAAGGTTTAGTTATTGGTATGCTCAACTTTGGAATTTTACTAGAAAAGAGGCTCTTTTTTCTTCTATTGAGGTACGTAGCCATTATGAAAAGGTGGGATTATTAATGTCGCCACATTGTGGCCCTAAAAGACTGAAGGCTATTTCAGATTATATAAAGAAAAGCTATATATCCTACCTAAGAGAACTAAATAAAAATTCGCCATCATTACATTTACATATGATGTTAGATGGTAAAAATCGTTCAGAAGAATTGCTTGACCTTTCAATATCGAAAGATAGAAAAACAAAATATTTTGGTATTTCATTAATGCAGGAAAAGAATTATAAAGAAGCAGCTGCAGTATTTTCTAAATTACTCAGTTCTAAAGATAGTGTGTTATCAGTGGAGTCTCCACGTCTTCTTATAGAATCCCTCGTAATGGGCGGTGATTATGAAGAAGCAATAGAAAACTTTGTATCAATATCATTAAGCAATATTAATGTTTTTTCTACTTTCGACACTGATTTCATACTAAATTCTACTAAGCAATATGCTGAAGAAAGTAGCTCAATTAGTATTCCTATAGCATACTCGTTGCACTCTAGGTTTAAAGACTCTCTATATGACCCGAATTTACAATTAGCCTTCGAAAGGTTTACTCTAAGAAATAATGCAATATTTCCAGAAGATTTTTTTGGTAGAGAAGAAGAGCTTGGTCAGCGCGAGCTAAAATATTTTCTAAAATGGATATGTGTTCCTCACGTCATGAAGCTCTATTATCATTTTGATAATATTAGACATACTGAAGAGTCTCGGCTGAGAGTTTGTAACTATTTAATGGAGTCTGGTGACAATGATGAATTTTTAAAAACAGAAGCTAAAGAGATTAATCGTTCTCATATAATGCGTAGAGCCGTTAAAAAAGTAGAAAATAGCCGTGTATACGTAGACACATCTACTTTGGTAGGTCGAGACTCTCAAAAGTATCGAACTTTGTTTGAGAAATATATAGAACTATCACGAAATGATGATTCTTCCGCTCCGAATGAACAGCAACTTTCTGGCCTAGTTGATTCACTAGGGGATCTCTATGCTGCAGGGAGTCCAGAATATTGGAAAAGTTTCTCAATTTTGCATTTGCCAAATGTGAACCCTAGCGCAAAAAACTCTACTTTTTTGAATTTGGCTAAGATGGTAAGAACGGAGTTTGCTTACGGAGATAGAGGGCTAAATAATCATCTTAGCACAAGAATTCGGCATGGAGTTTTACCCAGTGCATTAAGAAAACCGCTGGTAGATGAAAATTTATATATTGCCGAGAGTGCAATAATTGAGGACTGGAAAGATAGTAAAAAAGCTGATGGTAATCGTGGCTTTAATGATGATGAGCTAGATATCATATTTAAAATTTTGAAGGAATTTTCTTCACAATTTGAGACAGTTGTTTCTGGCTTAAATGACGATAGGTTACAAATTTATATATTGGAAGAAGAGTTAGCTAGAAGCAGAGTGTCAAAAGAAGAAAATCATGCAATGTTTGACTACTCTGTGTCGTTGCTTGAATCGTATGCTCTCCAAAAAGAGTTACCTATTTCCCCTAGCTATAATGATTTCGTTAAAGTGGCTATACAATGGCTATGGGATAGGACAGATTATAACTTGCGTCAAGTTCAATTCTATATTGAAAGTGAATTCTCGGCAAAGTTACATAAATTGCTTGATTCCTTAAAGGCAGAAATAGCCCAAAAATGCTCATCATCAAGCCCAATTTCTGATTTTTCAAATAGTGTGGACCGAGCTAAAGGATCATTGTCTTCTCAATTGGAGTTGGTTTATTCATGGTTTGCTCATACAGATGTTGATGAAAGCGAAGATTATGATATTGAAACTGCAATAAATATTGCAAAAAGGACACTAAATGTTGAAGTGGAACTAAAACAGGAAGTAACTTGTAAGTTTTCTGAAAGAAATCTTTCATATATGGTAGATGTGTTTTTTATTCTCTTTGAAAATGCGATTTCCAAATCAAATATTGATAAAAACAGACTAAGAATATCCTTAATTATAAGAATGGTAGATGGCTTTCTTGTAATTTCATCAAAAAATAATTGTAATTATACTGGGGGAATTGCGAAGAGAAACCAAGCCTTAGGCTTCTATAGAGACGCTTATGGTAAAGAAGACGTGATAAAAGATGTTTTGCAAAAAGAAGGTGGTACGGGGTTTTTTAAACTTTGGAAAATTTTAGAAAAAGATCTTGATGTGAAACATGAGTTTGATATATTTTTCGATAGCGATGGATTTTTTAATGTCAGCTTGAAACTTTTCGAGAACAATAGCTTAAGGGTGGTATTATAATGAAGGTGCTTATAGTAGAAGACCAGAAAGAAAAAGGCGAAGATATAGAAGGATATTTAAAAGAAATAATAGGCCCTGAATTGAAAATTGAAATTTGTCAGTCTTTACGTTCTGGATTAAAAGCGCTATTGATGAATGGCCATGTTGATCTAGTGCTCTTGGATATGAGTATGCCAAACTATGATCCAGGGCCAGATGACCCCGTTGGAGGGACACCCGAAAGTTTCGCGGGTAAAGAGCTACTTGCGCAAATGTCTTTGAGAAAGCTCTATTACCCCGTTATTGTAATAACTCAATATGCTACTTTTGCAAAAGGTAAGATAGATTTAAAAGATTTAGATAAGTTTTTTATGTCAGAATATTCTAGTTTTTATTGTGGGTCTGTTTATTATAGCTCTGCTGAAAGAGCTTGGAAAGATGATTTAAAAAAGCTTTTAGATAAGGTGTTTTAAGATGATTAGAGTGTTAGTAGTAGATGATAATTATAGCAAAACTGCTGCAGTAGCTAAGTCATGCCATGAGCTTTCTTGTGAAGTAGAGTGCTGTCATTCTGCTAAAGAAGCGATCAAGCTTATGCGTGAACAAAAATTTGAACTTCTTATTGTAGACTTGCAAATACCTAATGAAATTGGAGGAAATGTTGAATTTGATGGAGGAGAAAATCTTGCAAAATACTGTGCTGGTAGTGATCTAATAAATAAACCTTTATATATTATTGGGATGACATCCCATCTAGATTCATTTCAAAAGAGTCAGAAGTTTTTTAATGATTCTGGGTGGCCTTTAGTGCTTTCTCAAGATGGGTTTGTCGATATAAAGTCGATTATTGAAAATAAAGCCTCTCATTCTCCAAAACGAGAATTAAAAGCCGATGTAGCTGTTGTTACTGCACTTTATAAGGTAGAGTTTGAGGCGCTGCTCGATTGGGAAGTTAAGTGGGAGGAGCTACATGTCGAAGGTGATAGCAATGTTTATTACACTACTGATATAATAAATTCGAGGGGGAAGTCTTTAAAAATTGTTGCAACTAGTTGTTCACGCATGGGCATGGTGTCCGCTGCAGCTACAACTATGAAGCTATGTGAAAAATTTAACCCTGAAATTGCTATTATGGTTGGTATTGCAGCAGGTGTAGAAGGTAAAGCTAATGTTGGTGATATTTTAGTAGCTGACCCTTGTTGGGATTGGGGAAGCGGAAAGAGCACTGTAGTTGATGGAGAAGCCAGGTTGTTAAGTGCACCGCATCAAATTCAGATTGATCCTATTATAAGGGCTAAATTCCAAAGAATTTCTACCGAACGTAAGTATTTAGATGCAATTGCAACTGCATGGCCAGCTAATCAAAGGCCAAGTTATCCATTAAATCTTATAGTCGGACCAGTAGCTTCTGGAGCCGTAGTTTTAGAAAATACCAACACTGTTAGAGATATTGTTCGACAGCACCGAGAAACAATTGGTGTGGAAATGGAGGCGTATGGTTTCAGTTATGCCATTAGCATCAGTTCAAGTTTGACTAGAAATTTGGTTGTTAAATCTGTTTGTGATTTTGCAAACCTTGAAAAAAATGATGACTGGCAAGCGTATGCAGCTTATACAAGTGCTCAGCTTACTTATATGTATATTGTGAATGAGCTTTAGTCTTTATTATTTAATTAAATAATTGGTGCGATAATTTATAATGTGGTTTTATGTTATAGTTTTTATGGCCTATCTTCTTCTAGTTAAGTTTATTGGTTGTGATGTTTTTTTGAATTTTTCTAATGTGTTGAATAGACTTATGTTTTTTTCCAGCTTTACCAAGCTCATAAAAAGAATGAACTGTTCCAACAGTTAATGTTAATAGTAAAATTGAGTAAGCATATATCTGTGTGTTGTTTTCGAGCGTCATCGCATTTGGTTTGAAAAATATTAAAAACCAGAGAGACCCGATAGAGGTAGCATAATAAATAAAAATTAAAATAGATTTTATTATATCAATAACTTTGTTACCAGATTTCCTTATAATAACTCTATTTATTGCGCAGAAGTAATAAAGGTGTCCTGCTTTTTGGTAGCTCTCTACAGCCTCTTCAGGCTCTGGAGTATTCAAGCAGATTATAAATAGCTTAATACATGTAGACCTCTGGTCGCAGTAATCATAAATTGCGTGACGAAGCAAACCTATATCTTCACGAGTATTAGGATATTTGTTTTTTGATCGCCTTGCTAGATCAAGCAGCCTTGCTTTTTTTTCAAAGTGATGCTGTTTAGTAAATGCTAGCCGGTTATGAAAGAATTTAGCTACAGTAATGACGGCAACAACTATTGCGCTTCCTGCTGCTATCAAGTTGCTCATTGACAGTGAATCCATGCTAACTTATGCCTTAATTAGATTTTTCTGGAATGATGATTAGACATTAAATGGCTCCTAAAGGCAAATCCCGTTCAAACCTGAAGTTTTAAACGAGTTACTGATTGCGCTTAGCATATTTCGGTTTGAAATTTAGTGAGCTAACGATACATTGTATAGCTCTAGTTTTGGTCGCTTCAAGTTAACTCACAGGGTGTTATATTTCAATAAGTTATCAGCACCCACGAGGCGCCGATGGATAAGTAACTCGGCAGCTTGAGTTTTGTAACAGGCATCAGCATTATCCAATAGCTAGATATTTTTTTAATTACCTTTCAATAGTAATTCAATATGACATCCACCCAAGCCCGCCCAGCCTCCATTCGCATCTTTTTAGCTGATGGCAACCCTGAAGGACTGCCTGTGGTCGAGAAATCCAACTGGATGGGCAGGGCGGTAGTGGCTAATCGCTCACAGCTTGAGTGTGCGCTGGCAAGAAGCGAAATTGTTCAGCCGGACGTATATGTGCAGACCGGGCAAACGGAAGAAGGTGCTGCCAAGCTGTAAGTTGGCGAGGCCGATGCACTCGGCGAGCGCATCAAACAGCATGTGGCATACAAGGAGTTTTGGACGCGGGCAATCGCTTTTACCAGCACCAACGAAGGCTTGAACAAGACCAACGTGTGCTATCTGGAGGCGCGTTTGCTAGCGCTGTCTAAAGCCGTGAATCAATGGGCGGTGGAGAATACCGCTTATCCTTCACCACCACCGCTGAACGAAGCCGATAGTGCCTATGCTGAATGGTTTTTGGACGAGATGCTGGTGATCTTTCCGCTACTGTGCATTGATGCGTTTGAAGCGGCGAGTGGCTAAGCGAGTACTCATCATCAGAACACGTCGAGCCACCTCTCACGCTATATCTAAATGAACGAGGGGCAGAAGGCACTGGCAGAGAAGTGGCAGATGGCTTCGTGGTCTTTAAAGACTCGTTAGCTCGCGTCGAAGAAACAGTTTTTATTCACGACCACATGCGCGAACAACGCCAGCTGCTTCAAGAGCGCGGCGTGCTGGCACCTATGAATAGAAAGCTGGTGTTCACCCAGGATTTTCATTTTTCATCCCCTTCTACGACGGCAGGTTTATTGGTTGGCAGCAGCCCCAATGGTCGGCGCGCCTGGAAAGATGCGAGCAGAAAAACGTTGAAGGCTATTCAAGATGTGCGTGTCTCAGGTGTTTAAACATCCCCTGCCACAATCAACACCATCGCCAAAATCGAAAGCTCTATCCCCACCACATTGGCGCCGCTAACCCTTTCTCTGCGCACCAGCGAGCCAAACACGACCGGTATTAGTGGGTACATCGACACAATCACGATGCTAATAATGGCAAGTTGCCCCTCCCGCGATAACGCATACAGCGTGAGCCCCAATGCACTGATGCCGCCCGCTGCGGTTGCCAGCAGTGGAAAGCGCTTTTGTGCTGTGTGTGCGTGTTGATAAAAGGGCAGACAACATATAGCGCCGCTGAGCATGCAGAGGGCGATGCCATAGAAAGCGCTTGGCTCAGGCACTTGACCTAGGAAGTGAAGCTGCAAGGCAAACCCTAAGCCTGCTCCTAAACCCAATAGCAGGCCCGCTCTGGTGCTGCTGCTCATCCGCGTTTTGCTCGGTTTACCCCCGCCCGCCGTTAACCAGATGGCGGGCAGGGCGATCATCACGCCTAGCCATACCCAGGCATTGGGCCGCTCGCCCAGGAAAGCCAGCGAAAGCCCGAGGGCGATGGAGACCATTGCGACCGCGCTAACAGGCACCACGATAGCGAAGGGCGATCGAGATAGCCCTTGGTAAAGCAGCCATGCCCCAAGGGCGGAGCCGATGCCCGCCAGCGTGCCCCATACCCACACGGTTGGCTCCCAGGTGGAAAAGAGCAGTGCGCTCACAAAGCCGACAAGCGCGCCGCCCAGATGTGTATAAAACGCAATGTTGAGCGGCGGGTAAAAACGGGCGAGCAAACCATTGATAAAGTGCGTACTGCCGAGAAGCACCATGGCGCTTAGCGCAAGGGCGATAGACATGCGGGCTCCGGGTCACGATGATAAGGGAAGGGCCAGCATAGAAGCCGCTAACGTGCCGCTGGAAACTCGATTAGGTCATGGTCACCATGAGGAGTTGTGATGATCAGAGGGGCGGATATTTCCATTGCCCAACTTCGCGCGCTGCTTGCCGTGGCGGAAGCGCAGTCTTATACCCGTGCGGCGGAGCGCCTTGGCGTTAGCCAGTCGGGTGTGAGTCATTCCATGCAGGCACTGGAGAAGCTGGCAGGTGGCCCGCTGATGATAAAAAGCCCAGAAGGGCTAGTACCCACCGCGTTAGCAGAGTTAGTGCTTACTAGTGCCAGGAAGGTGGTAGGTGAGCTTCAGGTATTAAATCAGCAAGTGGCCCAGTTCCATGATGAGGTGGATGAAACGCTGAAAATAGGTGTTATTCCCAGTGCGTTATCTGGCTGGTTGTCGCCTCAGCTTGCGAGCTTCACGAGCCGCTACCCGGATGCCATCAGCCTTGTTCTTGAGGGCATGGAAGAAGAGATAAAGGAGTGGGTGGAAAGCGGCGTGATCAGCATGGGCATCACAACCGATGTCACCCAGCTTAATCTCACCTACTGGCGTGAGCACTTTGATTGGCAGCTATTAAAGAAGGACGAGATTGTTGCCGTACTGCCCGCAAGCCATCCACTCAGCAAACAATCCAGCGTGACGGTGGCTGAACTGGCTGAGCACCCGCTTATTATGTCGTCAGGCGGTTGTGAGGCGCTTATCCAGCAGATATTTGCCCACTCGCTGGAGGAAGTCGATACCTTCCAGGTGGATTTTTGGGTACGCGATACGCGAACGTTATTGCAGATGGTCGCTGGCGATGTTGGCGTGAGCCTGGTGCCCACATTGGCGTTAAGTAATAAGCCGACGGCCAACGTGGTGACGTTGCCGTTATCGCCCCGGCGTGACCGGAACCTGATTGCCTTTTGGCCTAAGCGGCAGCCGTTGAATCCTGTGGGTAAGCAACTTTTGAGGGAGTGTTGAGCACGCCCCTTGATACGCAGGTTTGACATTAAGAGTTCAAGATATAGCTAACAGGCTCACTGATGGTGAGTAAAAAAGCTTTTCGGTAAACCTCGCTTCACGCTTCAGCGTCATCTATAGCCAGATATCGCTGTCGCCAATATTTTTAAATCTTCCCTCTCTCGGCTCGGGTCATATGGAACCCTGGCACCAAGTTTCTCTAACCTAACTTCCTTCGTACTAGCCCATGAGCCGAATATAAACCATAATCGGCTCATAATATGATCTGAATAGGGTGTGTGATCGGCTCATGTATATCTGGGAACAGCGCAATTGGCCTTACTTTGAGTGGGATGAATCCTCTCTAAGGCCTACATTGGATGCCGTGCGGTTACTCCAGGGGAGGGTGCTGGGTAAAACCGAGGCTACCCATGGTCAGGCTGATCTGGACGTGGAAATGGATGCGCTGATCCAGAATGCTATTCGTACCAGCGAAATCGAGGGAGAGCGCCTGGACGTTGGCTCTGTGAGGTCTTCCGTTGCCCGCCAGCTAGGTTTAGAGCAGGCAGGTGTGTCTAATCGCACAACACCGGAATCAGAAGCGCTGGTTGAGCTGTTGCTGCAATCTACCCGTCAGTTAGATGAGCCGCTTTCCCGCGAAAAGCTGTGCCTTTGGCAGTCCATGCTGTTTGTGCAAGGCCCTGGCTTGCTAGGGAATATAAGAGTAGGGGAGCTACGTGGCGACCATCCCATGCAAGTGGTATCTGGGCGGCTCGACAAGCCTAATATTCATTTTGAAGCACCGCCCCGTGGGCAGTTGGAGGCAGAGCTGGATGCGTTTATTACATGGTTCAACAATCCACCGCAGGGGCTTGATGCACTGGTTCGCGCCGGGATTGCACACTTATGGCTGATTACCTTGCACCCCTTTGATGATGGAAATGGTCGCGTCACCCGCGCGGTGACGGATAGAGCGCTAGCGCAGGCAGAACAGCAATCCGTCCGCTTCTACTCCCTAAGCGCGGCCATCATGGCGCGCCGCAACGCTTACTACGATCACCTTGAAGGCGCTCAGAAAGGCAGCCTTGATATTACGCCTTGGTTGCTGTGGTTTCTGGATACGCTGAAAGAATCCCTTGAGCAGGCGCTGTTGAGAATCGACCGTGTGCTAATGAAAACCACCTTCTGGCAGCAGCATGCCACCACCGTGCTGAACGAACGCCAGATCAAGGTGCTGAACCGCTTATTGGATTCGGCAGGAGAGGAATTTGAGCAGGGTATCAATGCGCGTAAATACCAATCGCTGGCTAAGGTAAGTAAAGCCACCGCAACACGTGATTTGGCTGAACTGGTAGAAAAGGGCTGTCTCTACAAGCTACCCGGCGGGGGGCGCAGCACGCGTTATTGGGTGCTGCTTGGGTGAGTAACTGCCGAGGATTTCTCATTAGTTCACAAGTAGATAAGCGTCAGATTCGCTGTTGACGCAACACCATCAAACCGCCCATTAAGATCATGCCCATTCCCAGCCACGTCATGGCATCGGGCACTTCGCTGAATAGTAGGTAGCCCCAAAGGCTGGCAAAGATGAGGTAGGCGTAATCAAAGGTGCCGATCAACGCCGAAGGGGCGATTTGATAAGCCCTTGCCACCCCGGTATTCACAATGATCAGTAGTAGCGCGTAGGCGCTGATGATCGCTAGCGTTGTGGTGTCCAGTGGTTGCCAAACAGCAAACAGGAAGGGCGCGCGTTCAGCGATTGATGCTGTGCTGATAATGGCGACCAGCACACTGAAAACGCTGCCTGCCCCAAGAAAGGCTAGATTGAGTCCCAAGGTGAGTATTAAAGGATGCTCTGTTTGGCAGTGGTGGCGTGTCACCAGCATAGCCAGCGCATAAAAGAGGGCGGCGAGCACCGGTAGAAGGGTGGCAGGGGTGAAGGTGTCGCCGCCGGGGCGTAATACCACCACCACACCCAGAAAACCGCAGAGGATGCCTAGCCACGCCAATCGCGAGAGATGCTCGCCTGCCCCAAAAGCAGCCAGCCCGGCAATAAACAGCGGTGTGGTGTAAATCGCGACCGCCGCCACCGAAAGCGGAATCAGCGGTAGTGCTGCGTAATAGGCTATCCACATCAGCAACAGAAGCAGGCTTCTTATCGCCACCCAGCGGCGTGATTTTACCCTGGGGCGGGGGCCTGAATGGCCAATGATCAACCCGAAAAGTATCGGCAGAGATATGGATGACGCGATGACATAGAGCTGCCATAGCGACATACTGGCACTCAGATACTTAACCATAGCGTCGGTCAACGCCAGCAGAAAGACGGCTCCCACGATAAGACTTATGCCCTGTAGGATATTATCTTGTGGTTCAGCGGTGGCCTTCATTGCAGCGTTCCAGAGATGAGTTCCGCTCTAGAATGCCGCTGTCTCTCGCAGTGCTTCAAACGACTTATACGTTACGATGCATGAGCTCAGATTATGGATAACTTCATCAAGTCTCTTCCGCCGCTGGCGACGCTACGCCCCTTTGAGGCTGCCGCCAGGCTTGAAAGCTTTTCACGCGCGGCCGATGAGCTACACCTTACTCAGGCGGCTATCAGCCGACAGATCCGTGCGCTGGAAGAAGACCTTGGTGTGATGCTTTTCGAGCGCCGTCATCGCCGTGTGTTTCTTACCCGCGAGGGGCGCGAGTTTGGCCGTACGGTCTCCCAGGCGCTGGAGAGTATTGCTATGGGAGCTCAGGGGCTGCGTGGCGATCCGGATGATAAGCGCATCGTATTGTTCTGCCAGTTATGCGAAGCGTTCTATTGGCTGATGCCACAGCTGGCTGACTTTAACCGGCGCTACCCTGAAATTGAGATTCAGCTGGCGACGTCGACACGGCCGATCACCGAATTTAGTGGCAACTTCGACATTGCGCTGCAAACCAACGGACGACCCAGCGGGAGCCATCGTGTGGTGTTTACCGCCGAGGACGAGATATTTCCGGTCTGCAGCCCTGCTTACCTGAAAGGGGCCGCTATGCCGTTGAGTCTCACTGCGTTGCTGAACCAGCGGCTACTGCACCACCACGCTGAACCGCCGGACTGGCTGGAGTGGGATGATTGGTTTCGTGCCATGGGGCACTTTGAGTTTTCATCAGCGGAGAGCGCTGTGTTCGATAGCTATCCATTGTTACTGCAAGCGGCTGTCGCGGGGCACGGTATCGCCTTGGGATGGCGGCGCACAACGCAACGGTTAATTGAAAATGGCGAACTGATCCGCCCGGTGTCAGAAAGCTTGCCTCAGCACGATGCCATCGCCCTATACACACGCCAGGGGGCGCCTCAACGCCAAGGCAGCGAAGCATTACTTGGTTGGCTGCGTGAGGTGTTGAGTCATGAGTGATAGTAGGGCTTGTATATGTTCTCCATAACTCTATGAGCCGAATAGATGGGTCAATCGGCGCACGCATCCTTGGGAGCAGCGCCACTGGCCGCCTTTTTAACCGAGCAACTGTGCGCGCGCGGCCTCAAAGCCTTCAAGTAGCGTGCGATGTTCGGCCCCCAGGCCTTCGATGCAATAGCTGTTCAAAAACTGCCGACCGGCAAAGAGCTTCCGGTCAGTCTCGGCGGCCTTGGCACCCATTAGACGGTTGATGATAACCCTGCGGCCCCAAGCGTCAGGCGAGCCGTCACGAAGGCAACTGGCCATTGCCAAGCCAGCGGCCGGTTCGATCAGGCCGCGGCGGAGCGGAAGCTCGTCGTCATAGATGGGTATCGCGTCATCACGCTCCAAATAGCTGGCGCCATAGTTGAAAGCGTAGGTGCCCCTTTGCTGTGTGATTCGGCCAGCCACGACAGGTTGTGTTTCTCCCGGCAGCCAAATCCAGACATAGGCTCCTTTGTGGTCAGTAAGCTTAGAAATCATCATCGACCTCCTGCTTACTAGGGCGAACGCTCTTAGGCAGCAGCGTTAGTTTGTCTTCGAGATGGGCGTTATGAATCGCCAGGGTCCGTTCGTCAACATCGAACAGACGGACGCCGACGAGTGTCGCAACCTCGAAGACGGTGCCGATCTCAGAACCGGCATCGCCGTTTTCGATGTTGCGGAGGGTCCTGCGGGTGATGCCCGCGCGTTCTGCCAGTTCTGTAGCCGTCATTTTGCGCTCCAGACGGCCAGCCTTAATCAACTTGCCAAAGAGTGAGAGCGCCTGCTTCGTGACGCGAGAGTAGCTGCGTGCCCGTTTCATCGCCATTCCGTTTATTTGAGCATTTTAAGATCCATTAATTGTTAAATGGATCTTAAAATGCTCATTATGGACCTGTATGAGCAAGATGCCAAGATCATGGGTAACTTATGACGCGCAGGGCCTGAAGGTGACGCTGGAGCAAGAGACTGTTTAGTTCAGCCAGGCGCAGATGTATAAATTTTTCGGACACGAGCGTTCGATTATTACAAAGCACATCCGCAACGTTTTTAAAGAGGGAGAGTTGGAGCGAAATTCAGTATGTGCAAAGTTTGCACATACTGTCGAAGGTGGAAAAACTTATCAAAAAGAAGGCTGATGGCCGAGCTATTGCGACTGAGGAGAGTTCTTTACCGGTCCTGGCTCTGATTCTGTCTCCGGCTCGATCACGATTTCATGCGCAAGCCGCTCTTTTTCAAGCGCTGCCAAGGCAATTTGATAGCAGTCTTCGATATGACGGTTGCCCATCACCTTCATGGCGGTGAAGCTGATGCTGCCTGCCACGGCACTGCCGATCAGCGGGACGAACTTAGTCACGCCTTTTGCGGCGACCTTGATGCCCATCTTGTTGAGCACCGTCACGATGAGTTTTTTGGTGATGTATTTCCCGGCCAGCTTGCTGCCGGTGTTGGAGATGGCGGTCATCACAAAGAGCTTGGATTCGGTATCCAGGCTTTCGATTTGTTCAGGCGATAAGCCAAATTTTTCATTAATTCGGGGAATCAACCGCATCAAGATGGCCACGTCTGAGCCAAGATCCACCCCGGGGATGGGAATGATCGCCGCCCCGGCAGAAAGGCCTGAACTCCTCGTGACCATCGAATGGCACGACTGCTTGATGGCGTCGAGGTCTTCACGTGACTCGATCATGATGCGGTCCTCTCTTGATAGACGATGGTGTGTTACTTAGGCGCCGTCAATCCCATCCACGATAAACACCCGATAGTCGGCCCCCTGGAAACGGTGCTGGCGGGCTTCCTGGTAGGCGGGGCTTTCATACCAGGCGCGGGCGGCGGCCATATCGGGAAAGCGTAGAATGACGGCCCCTTCCATGGCGCTACCTTCGAGCACTTTGAAATCGCCGTAGAACGCGAGCGGTTCCGGGTCGTGGCCTTCGCGGGCGGCTTTGGCCTTTTCGCTATAGCGCTCCATTTCGTCAGCATCGTGGGTGTGTTCTTTGATCATTACCACATAAGCGGTCATAGGGAGCTCCTCGTCGGTGTGAAATGTGGGTCTGTGCATCATACCTGCCATGGGCAGGGTGCTGCTGGATCTAAGCGTCTTGTGTCCAAAGCGATGCGAGTGAACCGCCGACCGGGTCGCTCTCGGGCAGCGCCACGTTAGCCACGCGCGCCTGCGCCGCTTCCAACTGTGCTGGGTCGCCGCGCTCTATGGCCGGGTTTTGCCCCGGCGGGTAGGCGCCCACCATGCAGAAATCATCATCCGCCTCGAGGCTGGCATGCCCGACACCTGCGGGCAGCACCAGCACATCGCCCGCACAAAGCATCAGTTCGCGGCCGTTGGGGCCGCCCAGCCGGGCACGGGCCTGCCCGCGAAAAATGCCCAGTACCTCATGGGCGGTGGAGTGGAAGTGGTCAAAGTCATAGAGATGGTAGCGCCATGACGGCGGCCAGCCATGGCGCTTGAACATGGCTTCGAACGTGGCGGCGCGTGCCTCTGGATCAGGTGTGTCGATAACGTCTCGGTAGATCAGTACCGGCAGTGGGGAGTTGGGGTAGCCGGTTGTTTCATCGGTGTCGCAATGGAATGTTTCGGGTTCTGGGTGAGTCATCAAGGCCTCCTGATGCTGCGTTGAGCGTCGTTGCTTAGCAAAGGCTAGCGCATAGGTCGGCGTTGCTCTAATATAGAATCCTGCTAAAACTAATGATTATGATTGGCATTACTGATTTTGGTACGTAGTAGTGCCTCTGATACTCCCGACGGCTTTCAAAAGAAACCATAAGGCGAGCCGGGCAGTTTTATTCATTTCAAGGGATCTTTAACATGACTGACAGCAGTAGCCGCGTCCGGTGCCATGCGAATCGCTTACGGTGGCAGCAGACCACTACCGCCTTTTTGTGCGGCGTCACTCTTCCCATGATCGGGGTCGCGCAGGAGGCAAGCGAGGGCAATGGTAATGACGAAAAGGAGGCTTATCGCCTCGCCCCCGTTATTGTTAACGCCCAGGCCTACGCGGATGATGACGCCAACTCGATAGTGGCCCAAGAGCTGTGGGTGGGTGGCAAGGTGGCGACCAGCATTCTCGATACGCCTGCTTCTGTGTCAGTCATTACGGAAAAGGAGATCGAGCAGCGGAATGCCTCTACCACTGAAGAGATCCTGCAATATACACCTGGCATCATTACCGATTATTACGGCACCGATGACCGCAATGACTATTTCCAAATCCGCGGCTTCCAGGCGACCACCTACCGTGATGGGCTGACGCTAGGCTCTATGCGCGGAGTTCGTGAGGAGCCCTACGCTTACGAGCGCGTCGAGGTGTTGCGAGGTGCCAACTCTACGCTGTTTGGTCCCGCAGACCCGGGTGGTTCGGTGAACTTTGTGAGCAAACGCCCACGGTTTGAGCGCTTTGGTGAAGGCTACCTCTCCTACGGATCATTTGATGAGAAAGAGGCCGGTATTGATGTTGGCGACACGCTAAACGCTGACGAGACAGTGGCTTACCGTTTAACCGGTACCCTTCGGGACAGTGACCGCGAATACGATCATTCTAAAGACGATAGTGGCTTTTTGATGGGCGGTCTTGCCTGGGAGCCAACGGATTACACATCAGCAAGTGTTATCTTCGATTACTTGAAGCGTGATGACACCCCCAATAGCGGTGGTTATCCGCTTGACCGTGAGTACGACCGCAGCGAGTTCTTTGGTGAGCCTGATTTTAACTATCATGACGTTGAGCGCACCAGCCTTACCGGGCAGTTGACCCATGATTTCAACAACGGGCTCACTTTACGCGGTAACCTGCGTTACAGCGACCTGACCGACGACTTCGGTTATATTTATATTACTGACTCTCCAGCTCGAGTGGGCAGCGTGGTGGATCGCGATTATTTCGGCACCGACAACGAAGCCGAGGAATTAATTGGTAACGCTATCCTGCAATATGATGCCCGCTTTGATCAGATTGATAGCAGCACGCTTGTGGGTGTCGAGTACCGTGATGCCAGCACGGAAGCCAGCTCCATCTACGGAGATGCAGAGCCAATCGATCTGGCGAATCCTTCCTTTAGCGGAGCTCCAGGCAGCCTGAATATTTTTAGCAGCAACGAGCAGAACTTCACCACCGAGTCGGCTTTCCTGACCCAAAATTTGTCCTTCTATGATCGATTTATTGTGACCGCGGGCGTGCGCAACGACGCTCTGGATGTTTCCAGCACCAACATGGCTGGGGTTACCGAGTCTGATGACTTCTCTGAGACGTCAGTTCGTGGCGCGTTGACCTATCGCGTCACTGACGAAATTTCTACCTATATCAGCATGGTGGAGTCGGTCGCACCGCCCACGGTTGGCGTCGATCCTGAACGGGGCGAACAGTATGAAATTGGCGCCAAATACGCGCCATTCGGTACGAATGCGCTGTTTTCAGCGTCTATTTATGACCTGACGAAGAATGACGTCACTATCTCGGTGGTACAGGACAATGGCGTTATCGAGCAGGAAACCGTGGGGGAGTCCCGCGTAAAGGGTCTCGACTTGGAAGCCAAGGCTGAGTTGACCGATAACCTGAGCATCGTCGGTGGTTACTCCTACATGGAGTCAGAAGTGGTGCGCGACAGTAACACCGCTAGAGAAGGTAACGAGTTTACCGCCACACCCAACCATATGGCGTCGCTGTGGGGATACTATACTTTGCCGAGCCAGGATATGAGTGTTGGTCTCGGTGCCCGCTACGTTGGCTCCTACTATTTTGATGTCGCCAATACTTCAAAGAGCAGTGCAGCAACGCTGTTCGATGCAGCCTTTAGCTACCAGTTGACCAAAGACGCCGATCTGGCCGTCAACGTTAGCAACCTGCTCGACGAACAACATGTGGTCGGTTCAAGCACCGCAGACTACTACAATCCAGGCCGCGAAATCAGCGCGAAGGTCAGCTATCGCTGGTAAAGCGCTAAGTCAGGCCCATGGCAACATCGAAAAGCCCCCGCTTTTACAGGCGGGGGCTTTGCTTTGGGTTTCATGGCGACCTAGGCGAGCATTCGGATCCTTTCAAGTCTGTGGTATGAACATAATTGAGCGGCCTGTTTAGTCACCTGTCATCTCGCGGATAGTGTCGAGAAGGCCGTCAAAATAAGGATTCCAGGTCAGGCGGGCGTGGTATTTTTCCGCGTCGCTATGCCCCCAGGCGCTAAACCACAAAGCGTCAGCGTCGTCGGGCGGGTCTAAATCCTCCTGGCCGTTTTCCAGCATGGTGTAGCTGCCCGCTTCGCCGTAGTAGGGGTTGTCGGGTGCAAACAGCACATTCATGTGGGAAAAGTTGCTGATCCGCCGGTCGGGCAGGTAACTGGTCAGCGCGGTGACGCGGGAATCATCAAGGTGTTGAGGCGTGTCGCCGTACCATACGAAGCGCGAGGCCGGGTGGGTGAAGCGAGTTTGAAAGGCATCGAGCGTCGCGTCAGGGTCCAGCACGCTGTCGTGCTGGCTCATGGTCATCAGTACAGGTTTATCGAAGCGCTCGGCGTCGAGGTTTTTTTGCACCGCACTGACCGAGCGATAATACAGCGAGGCGCCGCGCGATGGCAGCGACTGGTAGGTGACGATATTGTCTTCGTCATCGATATCCAGCCAGTCCCAGAAATAAGAAATGGCCGGGGCGAGAAAGAGGTATTGGCTGTCCGAATAAAAGCCGGGGGAGAACAGCAGCAACCCGTCGACTTGATCGTCCTTGAACGCCTGAGAGGTCACCAAGTTGCCTCCGGTCGAGAATCCGCCCAGCCAGAGCTCATCGACTTCATCCGCAAGCAACTGGGTGTGATGGGCGACGGCATCTGCCCAATCATCATGGCCTGGCAGCATCAGGTCGGCGGGGCGGGTGCCATGGCCGGGCAACAGAATCGAACGAACCAGCCAGCCGTCTTCCGCCATGGCGTTGGCCATATCCGTGAAATACCAAGGGCTTGAGCCCAGCCCGTGCACGAACAGGATGCCGCGCTTTGCCGGTGTGTCCGGGCGACGTTCAAACGGGGCGTTGAGCGCTATCTCTCGCTGGCGGTCGTCGCCGATGAAGGCACGATTGTCGGCAATCCAGTCGCGGGTATCACGCACGTATTCATCGAAACTGGCCTGGTCATAGCGCGGCAGGCTGCTCGAGGGCTTGAACCGCGGAGAATCCGGCGGCACGGCACAAGAGGCCAGCAGGACAAGCATGGCAAGAAAAACACTAAGGCGGCGAAACATGGGATGCTCCATCAATCATTAGAGGCCATCGCCTGGCACGATGCTTTAATGGCGTCGCGCTATTCCTGTGACTGGATCATGATGCGGCCTCATTTCGTGGATGACAGGGGCGAGCAGAGTAGGGTTGCCACAAGACCGTTATCCTGACCAACCCTGATCGTTAGATTTTATGGTTTATTTAGTCGATCACGACGACACAGGAAAAGCTAAAAGATGATTTTACCTCATCGTCTATCGCTTTCCATCTAAAGGCGTTGGTAGGCACTGCCTATTAGGCTGCTTTGCCAAGTAGGCTTGAGCATGGAGGCAAACCATAACCATAGTGGTTAAAAGCGGCTTTGCTGCCGAAATACATTTTTTGATATCCATGACCAAAGCCGAAGACCACTCGCTTGCTACCCATTTTGGCTTGTACGTAAGGAAAGCGACGTTACTCACATCCTGCTGAGCATCTCGACCGCTTCATCGAAGTGTCCGTCGCGCTCCGCCCAGCGCAGGAATTTTACTTTCTCCACCAGGATTTCCTTGGGCGTGGGCTTTTCTTGGAACAGCGTCATGACCTCGTCGATGTAGTCATCGAGCGGCATATAGCCTTCACGGGTTGACTGGCCGGGCGTCAGTTCTGTTTGAACCGCAGGTGGGGCCAGCTCGATGAGTTCAACCTCGCCCTTGAGCTGCTCGCGGAGCGAGATCGTATAGGAATGGATGGCCGCTTTTGTGGCGCTGTAGGTCGGCGTGCCGCTTAACGGCACAAACGCCAGCCCTGAGGAGACATTCACGATGGCGGCGTCCGGTTGGTTGACCAGGTGGTCGGTCAGGGCGTTGGTCAGCCGGATCGGGCCGAGCAGATTGGTGACAATCGTCTGTTCGGCATCGATGAGGTCATGGGTGCTGGTCAAGTCCTCGCGGCGCATGATGCCTGCATTGTTGATCAATACATTGAGCTTGGGATGCTCGGCGACGACGCGCTCCGCAAAGGTGGTAATGGCCGTCGGGTCTTCGACATCGAGGGCCATTGCGTGCATGTCACGCTGGCCTGCAATGGTTTCCTCCAGCGCCTCCATGCGCCGCCCGGCGACGATCACAGTGTTGCCCAGCGCGTTGAAGCGTAGGGCTAGTTCGCGGCCAATCCCGGAGCCACCGCCGGTAATGAGCATGGTATTGCCTGATGTGTTCATGGTTAACGCCTCCATTGCTGAATAACTCGGTATGTCGAATGCCTTAGGCGTGGGTGTTATCGCCGAGCTGCCCCCAGTGTTGATCATTCAGTGGCGGCGGGGCTTGCCAGCCCATGCGCAAAACTTGCCTAATCCTGTAAGCGCAGCGAGTTTCCTGTCTCCGCATGCTAACGTTGATCAACAGGCGCCAAGAGGAAAACAGATGAACTCACTCAAACAGGCGGTTCAAGTCTATGCCAAGCACCACGCCAACCACGATGGCTTGGTGTTCACCTCAGTGCCCGGGCTTAGCATGATGTGTGTCGAAACCCCCGCCGGTGATTTGCAATCGGTCTACAAGCCGATGGTTTGCCTGGTGTTACAGGGAGCAAAGCGGATGACGGTCGGGCACCAGACCCGCGTGGTCGCTGATGGGGAGTCGGCGATCGTGAGCGCGGATATGCCGGTCGTCGGGCGTATTGTCCAAGCCAGCCAGAGTGAGCCCTATCTGGCCGTTGCGATTGACCTGGATAGACGAATCTTGCGCGAGCTTACTGCCCACATGGGCAGTGCCCCCGCCCAGCGCCCATCGACAATGCAGACGCTGTTCGCCGTAGACACCGACGCCGAGGTGATTGACTGCGCATCCCGGCTAATGAAACTGCTGGATCGCCCCGAGTCCGAACCGCTTCTACGCCCGGGTATCATGCAGGAGCTGCATTACTGGCTGCTCTCGGGGCCTCATGGCATTGCCCTTCGCGATATTGCCGATCCGGATAGCTACGCAAGCCGCCTTGCGGCTGCTATCGAGATGCTCAGGGCTAACTACACGTCACGCGTGCCGGTGGAACAGTTGGCGACTAAGGCGGGCATGAGTCTTAGCTCGTTTCACAAGCACTTCAAGCACATGACGTCGCTAACGCCGGGGCAATACCAGCAGCGGCTGCGCTTGATCGAAGCGCGCCGACTGATGCTTGATGAAGGGGTTACCGCGAGCAATGCCGCTTTTGAAGTGGGGTACGAGAGTGTCTCCCAGTTCACGCGTGAATACGGCCGCCTTTTCAAGGCGCCGCCAAAGCGTGATGCGCTGCGCTTGCAGAAAACCACCGGGGCCGCCACTAGAAGCGCCGCTCCGCCGAAACGGATAGGCGCTTGAGTTATCAGGGTGTTGACGCGGGGAGTTTGGCGATCACCTTGATTTCAAAGTCGAATCCCGCCAGCCAGGTGACGCCAACCGCTGTCCAGTTCGGGTAGGGTTTTTCCGGAAACGCGCGCGCCTTGGCTTCCAGCCAGATAGGGAATTGGGCTTCCGGATCGGTATGGAAGCTCGTCACATCGACGATGTCATCGAAGCTTGCCCCCGCCGCAGCCAGGACGCTCTGCAGGTTGTCGAAGGCCAGCTGTACCTGGGCGGCGAAGTCTGGTTCGGGCGAGCCGTCTTCACGGCTGCCGACCTGGCCCGACACAAACAGAAAGTCGCCCGAGCGGACGGCGGCGGAATAGGTGTTCTTGTCATAGAGCGCCTGGCGGCCCGAGGGGAAAACGACGTCACGCTTAGCCATGTGAATCTCCATCAGTAGGTCGAAGTCGACCGGTGAGTTACGGTGACGTCACTTTAGGCCTGAATTCGGGGTGGATAAACGGCGGATTCTGTTCAACATTGTTTGTAGTTTGCAAACAATCACGAGGTGTTTGGCGCAACCATGGATCGCTTTAACGCAATGCATGCCTTTGCCCGGGTGGTGGAGACGGGCAGCTTTACCAAGGCCGCCGAAACTCTTCACATGAGCAAGACCAGTGTGACGCAGCTCGTGCAACAGCTGGAGGCCCGGCTGCGTGTCAAGCTGCTCAACCGCACCACACGCAAGGTGAACGTCACGGCGGACGGGGCGGCCTACTACGAGCGCGTTATTAAACTGCTGGCCGATATGGATGATGCTGAAACCAGTCTGTCCAACGCCTCAATGTTGCCCCGCGGGCGGCTGAGGGTGGACATCCCCAGCCCGTTTGCACGCATGATCCTGATTCCGGCCCTCCCCGAGTTCCACGCGCGCTATCCCGATATTCAGCTCGACCTGGGCGTGAGTGATCGCAGGGTGGATCTCATCGATGAAGGCATCGACTGCGTGATCCGCGGCGGGGAGCTTACCGATTTATCCTTGGTGGCGCGTCGCGTGGGCGATCTGACGCTCGGGGTTTTCGCCGCGCCCAGCTATTTGGAAAAGACCGGTGTTCCTTCGCATCCGCAAGAGCTCTCACTCCCTCAGCACGCCATTGTCGGTTTCAGGTGGGCGCGCGTGGGCTTGGCCTTTCCTTACGCCCTGCACCGCAACGAAGAGCGTGTCACTGTGCAGGGACGAAGTGTGATTTCGGTCGACGATGGGAATGCGGGGCTTGCAGCGGTACTGGCGGGGCTCGGCGTCATTTGGCTGCCGGATTACATGGCCAGAGAGCACGTATCGCGGGGCGAGCTGGTGCGCCTATTTGATGATTGGCACCTGGAGCCGATGCCGATGTACATCGCCTTTCCACCCAATCGACACGTCAGCGCCAAGCTGCGTGTGTTCATCGATTGGGTCGTCGAGTTGATGGCGCAGCATGCACCCGTCATGGGGTAAAAGCGGCTTGGTCGATCGTACACACTCTGCGTTATGCTAGCCAGTTTCGCCATCTGGTGTGAAACGACGCAAACGGAGTTTGTACGCTTATGATCGACGCTCGAGGGCTATCCCGTATTCCTCTCCGACATGCCACCTTTATTGCCTGTTTGTTGCTGTTGGCGATCTCGCTTATTGGGCTGGCTTTTTCGCTGATGTGGCTGTGGGGCGTGGTGGTCTTCGGCCTGCTGTCGGCGCTGGGGATTCATGATGTGCGTCAGCGTCGGCGTACCGTCAGCCGTAACTACCCGATACTGGCGCACTTGCGCTATGTCCTTGAGTCGATTGGCCCGGAGATTCGGCAGTACTTTATCCAGTCCGACCTGGACGCACGCCCTTTCTCCCGGGAACAGCGGGCGGTGGTCTATCAGCGCGCCAAGAATGAAAGCGACAAGAAGCCGTTTGGCTCGCTGCTGGATATGTATCAGCCGGGCCATGAATGGATCAATCACTCCCTTCAGCCCAGCACCATCGACAGTCACGATTTTCGTGTTCAGGTTGGCGGCAGCCGCTGTCGCAAGCCCTATTCAACCAGTGTTTTCAATATTTCGGCGATGAGCTTTGGTTCGCTTTCGGCCAATGCAATTGAGGCGCTCAATGCCGGGGCGTGTAAGGGCGGTTTTTATCACGATACCGGTGAGGGATCGATCTCCCGTTACCATCGCAAGCACGGTGGTGATCTGGTGTGGGAGATAGGCTCGGGCTACTTTGGCTGCCGTAACGACGACGGTACCTTCAACGAGGCGCGCTTTGCGGCCAATGCCTGCGACGAGCAGGTGAAGATGATTGAGATCAAGCTTTCCCAGGGGGCAAAGCCCGGTCATGGAGGAATTCTGCCAGGCGCCAAGGTGACCGCTGAAATCGCCGAGGCGCGGGGTGTACCGGTAGGCGAGGATGTCGTCTCGCCCGCCGCTCATACGGCGTTTTCCACGCCGCTGGAGTTGATGCACTTTATCGCCCGCCTGCGCAAGCTTTCCGAGGGTAAGCCGGTGGGCTTCAAGCTGGCGGTCGGCCACCCCTGGGAGTGGTTTGCCATTGTCAAAGCCATGCTTGAAACCGGCGAACGGCCGGATTTCATTGTGGTTGATGGAGGCGAGGGCGGTACAGGGGCCGCGCCGCTGGAATTTATCAATCGGCTGGGGGTCCCGCTAACCGAGGCGTTGACCCTGGTTCACAATACCCTGGTGGGGGCTGGGCTGCGTGACGAAATTCGCATTGGGGCGGCGGGCAAGATTATGTCCGGTTTTCATATTGCCCGTACCATCGCGCTGGGGGCGGATTGGTGCAACGCAGGTCGTGGCTTCATGTTTTCACTGGGGTGTATTCAGGCGCTCAGCTGTCACACCGATAAATGCCCCAGTGGGGTGGCGACCCAGGACCCGAAGCGGGGGCAGCATTTGGATGTCGCCGATAAGTCTGAACGGGTCTATCTCTACCACCGTAATACGCTAAGGGCGTTGGCAGAGATGCTGGCCGCCGCTGGGCTTGGTTATACCAGTGAGCTGGGCCCCGAGCACATTATCCGGCGGGTGTCGGAAAATGAGATTCAATCCTACGATCAGCTTTTCACGTTCTTGAAGCCTAACGAGCTGCTGACCGGTAACGGCCATCACACGGTCTTTGAGCACTACTGGGAGGACGCCCGGTCAGATTCGTTCTTACCGCCTTCGCGGATTGCCCAGCTGCGTTTCACTAAGCTGGAGTGAACGGACACCACGGCGATACGCCAATAGCAGATGCCTGCTTGTCGCGTTGCTTACGCTCGACTCAATCGGTGACGCAATTTGGGTAGCGTGCGAGACACGGGGGGCAAACGGGTGGCCATGACGAGCGCGCCGATGACCGCATACATTGCCCATTCGCCCATGTCGGCGCGTACCACCCAGAAGAAGTGCAGCAGCACCAAGCCCAGAATGGCATAGGAAAATTTGTGCAGCGACTTCCAGCGCTTGCCCAGGCGGCGCATCGACCATTTGTTGGACGTCGCGCCCAGCACGGCCAGGCCGATCAAGGCGATCATGCCGACGATAATGTAGGGCCGTTTGACGATTTCGCTGCCCAGCAATGCCCAGTTCAGCCCCAAGATAAACAGCGCGTAGCTGAGCAGGTGTAGGGTGGCGTAGGCGAGTGTCCAGAGACCCAGCTGGCGCCGGATCAGCGCGAAGCCTTTCCAGCGGGTGAGCTTGGTAAGTGGTGTGAGGCTAAGGGTAAACAGCAGTAACCACAGCCCACCGATGCCAATGTTGAGCAGCAGGTAACGCCCCGGCTCAGGCCCGGCGGCGTTGTTCGCCACCTGCCAACCCCAGAATATCAGCGGCGCGAGTGCGGCCAGAAACACCGCCACGCGCCAAACTAACCATTTGCGCTGCGTTGCCATCAGTAGTGCTTCCTCAAATCCATGCCCGCATACAGCTCAGCGACTTCATCTTCGTAGCCGTTGAACATCCGGGTGTCGATGGTATTGGAGTTGAACAGGGTGTTGGGCAGACGGCGTTCGGTCGCCTGGCTCCAGCGGGGGTGGTCCACATTGGGATTGACGTTGGCATAAAAGCCGTACTCATCCGAGGCAATCTTCTGCCAGGAATTGACCGGCTGCTCTTCGACCAGCGAGATGCGCACGATTGACTTGATACTCTTGAAGCCATACTTCCAAGGAACCACCAGCCGCAAGGGGGCGCCGTTCTGGTTGGGCAGCTCTCGGCCATACATGCCCATGGCCATTATCGTCAGTGGGTGCATGGCTTCGTCTAAACGCAGGCCTTCCACGTAGGGCCAGTCGATGATCGAGAAGGATGAACGCTGACCGCGCATCTGATCCGGGTCGACCAGGGTTTCAAAGCGCACGTACTTGGCTTTGCTGGTAGGGTCGGCGCGCTTGATGATCTCGGCGAGCGGTATGCCCAGCCAGGGAATCACCATCGACCAGGCCTCAACGCAGCGCAGGCGGTAAATGCGCTCCTCAAACTGTGACGGTTTGACCAGATCCTCGAGCGCAAAACGCCCGCCGTTGTTCACTTCACCATCGACCACCACGCTCCACGGCTGGGTTTCCAGGCTGCCTGCATGGCGGGCAGGGTCGCCCTTGTCGGTGCCGAACTCGAAGAAGTTATTGTATTGGCTGGCGTCATCAAAGGGCGCGAGCTTGTCTTTTTCAGGGTCGCTTGGGGTGATGGCATCCCACTTGGCGTCGCTGATTTTTTCTTTCAACCAACCGGGCGCGTCGCCTTCGGGAACGTCCGAATAGTCATCGGCGGCGGCCTGGGCATGGCCTGAGAGCGCAAGCCCTGCCCCCAGGCCTGCTACGCCGCCCATGAAGCGACGTCGGGAGAGGTAGATGGATTCGGGCGTAACATCGGATTCGTGCAAGTCACTCGGTTTGGCAATCTTGATGAGCATTGGATGCCTCCTGTGGGATAAGCCGATCGCCGCATTGGGGCATCTTTTTTGGCGAAGCCCCCATCGCTATCTATCGGCAATGGCACTTGGATGACCAAGCACGTTAAAAAGTTCTACGTAACTTTTAACACAATGGATGCAGGGAGAGGTAACGATGAACTGTAGCGAAGGCGACAGCATTAAGCCCCTGGAGAGCCTTGATTCATCGAATAAGGTAGGCTGTACTTTTATCCGCTACTGACACGGATAGCCTTCCTGGCAGTTGGTGGCAGATACCTGGGCTCACTCAACTTAAAAGGCGTTTATGAAAAAAAGTAACGCGTGGCTCGCGTGGCTGATACTGGTGGTGGCGTTCACTTTTTCCAGTCTGTGCGCGGCCCAAACTCAAGGAGGAGAGAGCGACGACAGTCGCTGGTTTACCGTCGATTCACTGAATACGGGCCTTGGCAAAGTCCCTGAGGAAGCTAACCGGGTCACGCCACGTGAGACCATGCGAAGCTTTCTCGACCTCACCGAACAGGGCGAGTACGAAAAAGCGGCCCACATGCTCAATCTGTCGGAATTGAGCGCGGCTGAGCAGCGTGAAAAAGGTCATGAACTGGCTCGGCAACTGGCAGAAGTGTTCAAGCGTGGCGAACGGATCAGTGTCGATAACCTATCGGGGCGCGAAGACGCCGTGATAGAAGACCCCGCCGGACAAAACCCGCGCGTTGGCGAAACACGGCGTAATCTTGAGTTGGCGTCGTTGAGGGCCGACGGGCAAACCTATGATATTCGGTTAGCTCGCTACCGCGTGGGGGATGATGAACCGGTGTGGCTGATCATGCCCATCAGTGTCTCGTATATTCCAGTGCTGTATGAAGAGTACGGGCCGTCGATGCTGGAGCAATACATTCCCGAAAGGCTGCAGTCGTCGTTTGGCATATTGCGGCTTTGGGAATGGCTCGCTATTCCGGTCTTTTTGCTGTTCGTGGGCATGGTGGGCTGGGGAATCCACCGCTTGATCGGTTTGATGTCGAACTTGTTGCCCGTCGGCGCTTTCCGCATGTTTGCCGAGCAGATTGGTATGCCGACGGCACTGATCGTGATGTCGCTGTTTACCCAAATGCTGCTGGACTACGTGGTGTCGTTTTCGGCGGTCGCGACCACCACTTTCCGTGTGTTGCTTATCGGTATTCTTGCCTGGGGGGCAGGCACCATCGCGCTGCGCTTTGTGGATACCCTGATGCTGCGTATGACACGGCGGCTGGTGGGGGAGATTGATGACTCCAAACCCAAGGACGAGCGCAAGCTCCTGACATCGCTGTACGCACTGCGGCGCATTATTATCCTGGTCGCTGTGACCGGTGTATCGGTTTACATCCTGGGGCAGATCCAGCTTTTTGAGTCGATGGGGTTATCCATTCTGGCGTCTGCCAGCGTGCTGGCAGTCCTGGTAGGTGTCGCTGGTCAGGCAGTGTTGGGGAATATCTTAGCGTCTTTTCAATTGTCGTTTGCCAAACCGATTCGTATTGGTGACCTGGTGATCTTTGAAGATCAGTGGTGCTATGTAGAAGGCATTTTTTATACCTTTATCCGCTTAAGGACCTGGGACGAGCGGCGGTTGATCGTGCCCGTGACCTACTTTACGTCCAAGCCTTTCCAGAATCTCTCGGTCAAGAGCATCAAGATGTACCGCTATGTGGAGCTAACGCTGCACCTGAGCGCGGATTTTGGCCTGATAAGAGACAAGTTTTTTGAGTTTGCCAAGGAAGAAGACAACGTCATCGAGCACCATAAGCTGCTTTGTTACGTGACAGCACAAACGGCAACTGCACAAACCGTGACCTGTTATCTAATGACCTCTGATCCCATGGCCGGGTGGACCGCGGAAATGCACGTACGCGAAAAGCTCATGGCGTTCATCCGCGATAATCATCCCGAGTGGTGGCCGAGAGACGTCGTGGTTATCAGCCATCAGGATGTTGCGCGTGGAGCGAAAGTTAAACACTCCTCGGAGGCGGATAACGCTGAGGGGGAGCCGTCGGAATAGAATGCATCAGCGTCGACGGTAGGCGACGGGGGTGAGGATGAGGGAAGCCTGAAGGGAGTCTAAATGCCTTTAAACATCGTGCAGCGCGAGTTGCCCGACTGGGGCGCTACTTACGGCCCGCCGGGCGATGGACCCTTTCCTGCCATCATGCTGCTGCATGGTTCTGAAGGCGCGTGGGGGGGAGCCACCGGGACGCGGTACTATTCGCCGCCCATGGCTTCTTGGCGTTCCCTTATGGCTACTCAAGCGGCGGTGTGGTCGGTTGAAATGACCAAGTGCCTGGAAAAACGCCTGCGTGAGCACGGTCGCAGCCCGGAAGTGCACTACTACGAAGACGAGGGTCATATACCTACCCAGCGGCGCTGGGCAGAATAGGCATTACGAGTTACTGATGGGTTTCTTTTCAAAACATCTATAAGTCACTGTGCATCATTTTTCCATCACCACGGTTGCGCAATTACTAAAAGGTTAACGAGCAATCAGCGTCAAAAAACCATCTTCATCGATAAACCCTTTATCGCCGGTGACAAACCAGCGCTGTTCGTCGAGCTCCTTGATGACGTCATCTTGGCGGGTCGGGTCGTTCAGATAGCCCTGCATGATCTGCGGGCCGCTGATCAATATCATGCCCGCTTCGCCGGTGGCCAACTCTTCAAAACTTTCCGGGTCGACGACCTTGAAGCTGGTGCCGGGTAACGGCATACCCACGGTGCCTGACTTGCTGCCCCGTTGGATCTGTTGGTAATGGATGCCCATCGCATCGGGAAGGTTGACGGAAGCAACGGGGGCGATTTCGGTGGCGCCGTAGCCTTCATAAATGGGCTTGTGGAACTTCAGCGCAAAGTCGTTACGCACCTTGTCGTCGAGCTTCTCTGCCCCGGCGACCACGATTCTCAGGCTCTCCAGCATCAGCGGATGCACCTTTGTGCTGCGTACAAACAGCCTTAAAAAGCTGGAGGTGCCGAACATGATAGTGGCCTTGTGCTTGGCAATAGCGCCTGCGATGCCAGGAGCATCGGTGGGGTCGGGGTGGCACACCAGCGGCAGCCCTTCAATCAGCGGTAACAACTGAGTCACTGTGAGGCCGAAGGCGTGGAACAGGGGTAGCGAGCCCATCACCACGTCGTCGCTCTGGGTGTTGAGTACATCCGAGGTTTGTTTGATATTGGCCATCAGGTTGCGATGGCTGAGCATCACGCCCTTGGGTTCGCCTTCGCTGCCGCTGGAGAACAGAATGGCGGCAGTCGCGTCGGCATCGTGGCCGTGGCAGAAGCAATGCTGGAGTAGCCAAGTCGGCAGTATTCTTACCGCAAGCCAGGTGCTCAAGCGCTCGGCGCGGCCAATCTTGGTCTGCAGGTCTTCTAAAAAGACTACCTGCTGCTCACTGAGCAATTGGCTAACGTCGAGCCCGCGCTGCTCAAGCTTCTTCACAAAGCGCTGTGAGGTGAACACGGTGGTGATTTCCGCCTGGGAAAGGGCGGACGTCAACGCTTCTTGGTCGGCGGTGTAATTCAGGTTCACCAGCGTTTTACCGGCCAGTAGCGTGGCCATATTGGCAATGACCCCGGCACTGCTGGTGGGCAGCAGCAGGCCAACGTTCTGTCCTGGGTTGAGTTTGCGAATCCGTTTTGCCATCAGCAGGCTGGCGGTGAGTGCCTGGCTTGCGTTGAGTGGGCGGCCCAGATTATCGGCCAGGGCAAGCTCGCCAGGGCGGCGTTTAACGCTTTGAATCCAGGCGTTGGGTAGGCTGGAAAGCTCCCCCATGGCCTGCTGCCAGGAGCGGGTTGCCTGCTCAAAAATACGCCGTTTCAGCACATCAGCGGGTGTATCTTTGGGCAGCGGCTTGCCAAAGGCGACCACCACCGAGCGGTGCAGCGGTGCGTTGCGTAGCTCCTTTAACTTGCTGGATGAGCGGGAGAACTGGCTGCCCCAGAGGCCGCGCAGGTAGAAAGGCACAATCTTGACGTCGGGGTTGGCCATGTTGCAGGCGCGCTCGTAGCCGCGGCGGAACTCCCCCAGTTGGCCGGTGCGGCTAATCGCCCCTTCAGGAAACAGGCACACCACTTCGCCTGCGTTGAGTTGTTCAGCGACATCGGCCAGGGCCTTGTCGGCACCGCTGCCGCGCTCGATGGGAATACAGCCGAGTGCTTTGAAGAACCAGTTGAGGTACCAGCGCTGGTAAACCGATCTGAGCATCACAAAGCGTACCGGGCGGGGGCTGGCGATCTGTACCATGGCCCAATCCACCCAGCTGATATGGTTGCCCAGTAGCAGCACGCCGCCCTGGGCGGGCAGGTTCTGCAAGCCCTGCACATCGACCCGGTAGCGGCGGGTCAGCAGGAAGCTCAACAGAAAGCGCACCAGGCTTTGGGGCAGCTTAACAATGGTGTAGCCACCGCCGACCATCGCCACGGTGGCGATGAGCAGCAGCAGGTAGTGGCTATCCACACCCGCGAGGGCGAATAGCGCCGTGAGCACCAAAAAGCCCAGCATGGCGATGTTCTGGATCCAGTTATTGGCGGCCAGCACGGTGCCTAGTTCGTTGTCTGCGGCGTGAAACTGGATCAGGGCGTTAAGCGGCACGATAAACAGCCCGCCCATCATGCCGATAAATACGAAGTTCAGCGCTTGGCTGCCGGGCGTGGTGAACAGCGGCAGACACCATAACCCCACGGCAACCCCAACAGCGCCTACCGGAATCAAGCCTGTTTCTATGCGGTTATGTGAAAGCTTGCTGGCCAGCATGGAGCCCAGCGCAATCCCGATACCGCTAGCCGACAGAATGCCTTGCAGCACCAGGGTGTTATCGATACTGAGGGCGTCTTTGGCATAGGCGGGGAAGGCCGCCAATAGCACTTGGCCCACCGACCAGAAGGTGGCCAGGCCGATAATGGAAAGCCTGATGACGGGCTGGCGGACTATAAGCTGCAGGTTATCTTTCAGCGCAGCCCCCTTAATGTAGCGCTGCCAGGTGAGCGGGGCATCCGGTTGCGTAGTGCTATCAAGCGGCAGACGGTAAAGCGTTGCCACTTGAATAGCGCTGTTGAGCACCAGCAGCCAGCCGAGCGGCGCTATTTGGCGCAATAGCTGCGCTGGGGTGTGATCCTCTGGCGATACCCAGGTCTCAAACAGGGCGGTAAATGCCACGGTGCCCGCCAGAATGGCGCCAATCGTGACGGCCTGGATCAACCCGTTGGCTTCTGCCAGGCGCGGTTTGCCGAACAGCTCTTTGACCAAGCCGTACTTGGCCGGTGAGTAGAAGGCTGACTGAATCGCCAGCATTAGCGTCATCGCAAACGCCAGCCAGAACCAGCCCTGATAGTAAGCAGCCGTAATGCCCAGAGAAACCGCCACGGCGGCCCAGGCAGAGACGCGTAAAACGCGTACCTTGGGGTAGCTGTCTGCCACGTGCCCCGCCGGGCTAAACAGCAAAATAAAGGGCAGCAGGATAAGCCCGTTGACCAACGCGGTGAGGACGACCTGTGCTTCGCCATCGTAACTTTTAAAGATCGTGTTCTGAATAACGATCTTGTGCCCCAAATCCACAAAGGCATTGAGAAAGATGGCGATCAGGTAGGGCAAGGCGCCCTTTAAATGCAGCAGTCGTTGCATGGTTGTGTAGCCTTTTAAGTCCCTGGAAGTGTTGGCACTTTCTCTATGAGGCTTACTGGTTGCAACTCATTTGCACAAAGTTGTGATATAAGTGCCGGTTGGTAGCGTTATGCGATACTTTGATGTGTAATACCTTCCATGCCGTCCAAGGAAGTTTTTATGTCTCAAGCCGAGTCACTGATTGAAACGCTTAAAAGCCAGTTGCGCGCTCAGGGTAAAACCTATGCCGATGTTGCCCGGTGGTTGGGGCTTAGCGAGGCCTCGGTGAAGCGCCTGTTCGCTGAAAAGCACTTTACTTTGGCGCGGCTAGAGTGCATCTGTGATCAGCTTAACCTTGAGTTCGCTGAGCTGGTGCAGACCATGCAGGCAGGAGAGCAACGCCTTCAGGAACTGACTCAGGCCCAAGAGCAAAGTATCGTCGATGACCGTGAGCTGTTTCTGGTAGCGGTCTGCGTTATCAATGGCTATAGCTTCGACGAAATTCATCACCAGTACCAGCTAAGTGAAGCCGAGTGTATTCAGCAGTTACTCAAGCTTGAGCGTCTTAAACTCATTGAGCTGCTTCCTGGTAATCGGATCAGGCGGCGGGTAGCTGCCAATTTCCGCTGGCAGGCGGATGGGCCGATCCAGCGCTTCTTTCAGCAGCATATCGCCAACGAGTTTTTCCACTCCCGTTTCGATAGCGACAGCGAGAAGCTGGTGGTACTCAATGGCTTGTTGTCCCCCGCCGGTAACACCGAGTGGCAGCAGACCATGCAGCGCTTGGCTAAAGAGTTTCATGCGCTATGCGAACGAGAGAGCGGGCTGCCTATCCACCAGCGGTTTGGCACCACTTCCGTGCTGGCGGTAAGGCAGTGGCAGTATGGGTTGTTTCAGGATTACAAACGTGAAGCCGAGGCAAAATCCTAAAGCGCTGTACCACGAAAATGAGCGGCTTCTTGCTCTAACCATTCGATGAAACGCGCCACTGCCGGAGGTGTTACCCCTTCAGAAGGCAGAATCAGTTCATAGGCGAACGGAGAGGAGAGCGGATACTGTTCCCCAAATGGGCGCACCAACACGCCGCTGGCGAGCCGGTCGGCCACGAGAGGGTAACTGGCCAGTACTACGCCTTGCCCGGCCATAGCCTGGTCGAGTGCCAAGCTGTAGAGCGAGTATTGGCGCTGGTGGGGGAGCTTCTTTATGGCCACCCCGGCGTTTTTAAACCAGTCTTGCCAGCTTGGGATCGGGTGGCCCGCATGGCTGCACCAATCGACGGTAAGCAGTGTCTGAGCCAGCAAGTCGGCGGGCTCGTGTATATCTTCCTGGTCTAACAGGGTTGGCGAGCAGACAGGAAAGAGGGTGTCTTCAAATAGACGCTGGCTGGTGACGCCGGGCCAAGGGCCTTGGCCGTAGCGCAGCGATAAGCGTGCCCTGTTAGGCATCCATAACGGTGGTGTTAAGCGCGCCTCGGCATCCAGAGAGATTTCTATTTGCCGCTCTTTGGCTTCAAAACCGGGTAAGCGGGGGAGTAGCCAAAGTTGTAGGAAAGAAGGTGGCGCACTCAGTAGCAATCGAAAAGCGTCTTCTGAGCGCTCGGTGACGTTCTGCACGCCGCTGGCGATGCGCAAAAGCCCCGCTTGAACATCTTCGGCAAGCCCCCGGCCAGCTTCGGTGGCGCACACGCCATTGGCATGCCGTTCAAACAGCACCACGCCCAATCGATCTTCCAGCTGTTTCACCTGTCGGCTAACGGCGCCAGGGGTTACTCCCAAACGAGACGCGGCGGCTTTAAAGCTATTTTCCCGCACCGCTTCGGCAAACGCGCGCAGTGCATTCAGCGGTAGCCTCTCAATTCTCATGGCATGAGTTTTCCTGAGCCTAGACCCGATAAGTAATCGCTTGTACGCAATTTTGCTGACTGCTGCAATGAGCGCCTTGATACTAGAGGAGCTCACGATGAATAATCAAAGGATAGTCTCAAATGCCGGTGCTGCCAGCATACTTGGGCGTTCGCAGCGAAAGTCTGTGGATACTACAGCCGCATCGTTAATGCTCCTGTTTTGCCTGGTGCTAGGGTTTCAGCAGGTTGCGATCAAAGGCGTGGCTGAGGATATCTCACCCGTCGTTCAGATTGCCCTGCGCTCCGCTATCGCTGGTTGTCTGGTGGGGGTGCTGGCCTATTGGCGCGGCATTCGCTGGGCGGATATGAGCCGCCATCGGGGCGCTGGGTTACTGGTTGGGCTCGGGTTTGCGGCCGAGTTTGCTTTTGTTGCCTGGGGGCTGACCTACACACTGGCATCGCATATGTCGGTCTTTCTCTATACAGCCCCCATCTTCGCCGCGCTGGGGCTGCACCTGTGGGTGCCGGGCGAGCAGCTCTCCCTTCGCCAATGGTGGGGTGTTGGTCTGGCGTTTATGGGCATGGTGATTGCCATGGCGCCTAGCGGTGCCTATAGCATCGATATCCTCATCGGCGATGCGCTGGGTTTGCTGGCCGGGCTCTCTTGGGCAGCGACGACGGTGGTGATCCGCAAGACCTCGCTTTCCGAGGCGCCCGCGGAGCTCACCCTGAGCTATCAACTGAGTGTGACGGCGCTGGTGCTATTGCCAGTGGCGGCGTTATCAGGCCAGTTAATGAGCGCGCAATTTACCTCCATGGCGGTTGCCAGCCTTGGTTTTCAGGCGCTGATCATTTCATTTGCCGCGCTGATGCTGTGGTTCACGCTGCTACGCCGCTATCGCGCGTCCCAGTTGGGCGTGTTCTCGTTTCTCGGCCCGCTGTTCGGCATCCTCTTCGGCACTCTGTTGCTTAACGAGCCGCTAAGCATCAATTTTTTGATGGGTGGCGGCGTTATCCTGGTTGGCATTGTACTGGTGACGCGATAAGGCCTTTGATCTCGGCGTGATAAATGGTGGCTTGACGAGGGCTTACCCCACTAAAGCCGCCACGATTTCCACCAGGCCAAACACGCTGACGCCGGCGGCCACTGGCCAACCCAGCGAGCGTAACCGCCGCCACACCAGCAGCGTGACGCCAAGCCCGATGACGGTCGCTATCCAGGAAATGAGGCCAGGGTTCACTGGCACGACGGATACGCCTAGCACGGCCGCAATCATCAGCGGGCCGAGGATGCCAAGCCACTGGGGCATGGCGTTCATACCGGTGTCGCTATCCAGGCGTCGCTGCATCCACATGAATGGCACTACCCGCATGAGCAGGGTGCCCAAAGCCGACACCACAACGGCGAGCCAAAGCGCGGTGCTCATGAATCACGCCTCCTGTTGTCGAATTTGACCGTATAGAAGCATAGCGCGCCGCAGGCGGCCGCTAGCGGAATGGCCACGTTGCTCCAACCCACCAGCGTCAAACCCAGCGCAGCCAGGATAGTGAGCCCCATGGCCATCGCCCAGCGTTTATCGGTGAAGCGAGGCGCCACCATGGTAAGAAACAGTGCGGGGAGCGCGAAGGGCATAATCTCCCCCAATAGTGGCCAGCGGGCGGTAAACGCTTCCCCGGCGGTGGCGCCTACGGCGGTGCCGATGATCCAGGCGCCCCAGGCCAGCAGCGAGGCACCGACAAACCAGCTAAACCGTTTGGCGTCAGGCAGTTGGGGGAGGCGTGTAAGGGCCAACGCAAACACCTGATCAGTCAGACCGTGCATCAGCCAGGGCCAGTGGCGGCTGCGCGGTAATAACGCCGCCAGGTTAGGGCCGTACACCACATGGCGTACGTTAATCAGCATTGTCATGGCCACGACAAGCCATAGTGGAGACCCAGCGGCCACCATGCCCACGAACAGGAACTGCGAGGCGCCGGCGTAAATCAGCGTCGAGATCACGACCGCTTCCCAAGTGCTGAAGCCTGCCTGGGTGGCAATCAAACCAAACGAAAGGGACACCGGTATGTAGCCACCCAGTAGTGGAATTGCTTCACGAACGCCCTGTAGCGCGCTTCGGACGGCAGAATATCGGGCAAGCTGGCTCATGGTGTTTCGCCTTCCTTGCCGTAGGTAATGGTCATGAGCAGGGTGGCCGCCGTCGCTTGGGTGCGGTAGAGGTGAGGCCGGTCAGCGCAAAAGGTGACATGGCACCCAGGGGTCAGCGTTATCGTGTCTCCCTCGGGCCCTGCTTCCAGCCAGCCGCTGATCAGCGTGAGGGATTCTCGCGTGCCCGGTGTATGGGCTTCGGCACGGCGCAATGTATGGGGTGCGCAGCGCATCCAGTAGGCGTCCACCTGGGGTGAATCCTTGCCCTGATCGATTAGACGCACCTGAACGCCGTCTTCGCCGAGCGGCACGGAAATAGGCGCGACCAAGGTGCCGAAGGGTACGTTCAACTGCACGGCCAGGCGCCAGATCGTGTCCAGGGTAGGGTTGCCGTTGCCTTGCTCGAGGCGGCACAGGTTGGATTTGGCGATGCCTGCCTCGCTGGCCAGCTGCGAAAGCGACCAGCCGCGTTCTAGGCGGAGTCTTTGTAAATGGTGGCCAAGGGTGTTGAGTGAAAGTGAATCCATGGGAGCGCCGCCTGTTGGCTATATAGATGTTCCTTTTATAGAACGTTCTATATAAAGAACAGGCGGCTGTCAAACAACCTGCCAACCGACGCCGTTGGCTCCCGCCGTCAGTGGGTGTGAGGAGTTACCGCGCTAGGCTGAAGCGGTACTTTTGAAAGCGGTTTCAATGGGTACGCTCATGGCATCGATAGTTGCGTAGCCCTTTTCAACCAGTGCGACCACATCCGGGGATGAGCCCCAGCGCAACAGCATGGTGTCGATCAGCTGTTCGGCTTCGTTAAAGCGGCCGCAGTGGCTAAGTAGCTTGGCGACGGTGTAGTCGCAGGCGGGGGTATCAAACATGTCGTCCTTGATTTCCTGAATGGCGAGTTGCAGCCCGGCCTGAGAAATCTCAATACGCTGTTCGCGTTGCATAGCACCTCTCCTTGTGAATGCTGGGTAGTCGGTGTCGAACGTTACCGATACCTTTAATCTTGTACTTAAATTGTACGTTGAGAGCCTATTATAATGTCTATCTCGGTACCATAACCTAGGATATGCAAATGAAAAGTCTTTTAATATGAGCGTTATTTTAAAATTTATGGTTATATAACATGAGTTTATCTTTTGATTAGGCGTGTGGCTATGCAAGGCGGATACTGAAGTTAATTGTTAGCGTCCAAATAAATAAATTTGTGCAAATGTTTGCAAGACTGCCGGGTAGCATCTAGTGTTAATTATGTGCAGGACAGGGGACTGTCTGACTCGCCAGGAAGGCAGGCTTATGGATAAGCCGGTAAGCTCGATAGGAAATCATATGACAGGACGTCAAACGACAGGAAGTCGAATGATAGGAAGTCGAACGACAGGACGTCATTCAGCACAAGCCAAGGAAAGGTATCCAGGATGGATACAAACGACAGGATGTCGGTGAGATGCATGAAGGCCCCCGAAAGGGGGTTTTTTGCGTCGGCATCCCGCCTCTTTACCCGCCGCCGATGTATCCTCGCTCACCTGGCCATCAGGGCGCTTCATGGCACTCTTTATGCATCACCATTGAGGTACTGCCACGAGGAAGCTCAATGCGTTCATTGGCGATGCTCAAACCGGTCAGATCGATTCTTTGGAGCGTAGCGCTGTTGCTGCTGGGCAATGGCCTGCTCAATACGCTGTTAACTTTGCGCGGCACGGGAGAAGGTTTTTCCAGCGCGGTACTGGGGATGATCATGTCCGGCTATTTCGTCGGTTTCATCTGCGGCACCTGGGTGAGCGGACGGTTGATTCGGCGAATGGGGCATATCCGCACCTTTGGGTTCTGTGCGTCGATTTGTGCGACGGTGGCGCTTTTGCACCTGGTGTTTATCACGCCCTGGGTATGGCTGCCGCTGCGGGTTATCTACGGCCTCTCGTTTATTACCCTGATTACCGTGATCGAAAGCTGGCTGAACAGCCAGGCCGCCAGCCATGAGCGCGGGCGTATTTTTGCCGTCTACATGGTCGTCAACCTGGGAGCGCTGGCCACGGCTCAGCAGCTTCTGCGGCTCTCGTCGCCCCAAGGCTTTTTGCTGTTTGTGGTGATTGCCATCCTGATCAGTTGGGCGCTGTTGCCGATTACCATGACCCGTCGCGTCCAGCCCAAGATTTCCGAGCGACCCAAAAGCAGCCTGCGGGCACTGCTGGGCTTCGCCCCGCTGGCGGTAGCGTGCGCCGCGCTCTCGGGGCTTGCCATGGGGGCGTTCTGGTCGATGACGCCGGTCTATGCCACGCAACTGGGGTTTGATATCGCTGGCGTCGGGCTGGTGATGAGCGTGGCGATCATCGGTGGCGCGCTATTGCAGATTCCCATTGGTCGCTTCTCGGACAAGCACGACCGCCCCAAAGTGATGACCTGGGTGGTACTGCTGGCGGCGCTGGTCGCCGCGGCCATGCCCTTTGCGCCCAGCCATGAAATACTGCTCGGACTGTATTTTATCTGGGGCGGTTTGGCGTTCTCGCTCTACCCGCTGGCGGTGGCGCAGCTGATTGATCAACTCCATCCCGATGAAATTGTCGCCGGCTCGGCGGACATGTTGGTGATGCACGGCGCAGGCTGCGCGGTGGCACCGATTGCCGCGGGTTCACTGATGACGGTCGTCGGTGGTCACGGTCTACCTATCTATATTGCCTGTGTGTTCGCCCTGCTGGGTGCGTACGCTATCTACCGGCGTCGTCGGGTAACGGCTCTGGTGACCCACACGGCGCACTTTGAGCCCATGGTGCAAAGTAGTGCAGAAGCACTGGAAATGATCCTTGATGATGCCCAGCGTGATCTTTTTGACGACCCAAGCTTCTATGAACCGCATGAGCGCGAGCGGCTTAGAGATGCTTTAACGTCAAAAGCATGACGCTGGTGTCGGGTACTGCCCATGTCATTGTGCTGGCGCAAAGCAATGCCTGTGCTTTGCCAGCCCGGCTAGGGGTGGCTTATCCCATGCCACCTCCGTCGGCTTTGTGGGCGCGCAGCGTCCAGTAGCCGCCCCATAGCCGCGTGGCCGTGGTAATCAGGCAGGCAGCCGCAAACACTACCGCCAGGGTAGTGAAATGCGCCGGAAACAGACAAAACAGCACCAGGGCGACAACGGTCTCGGTGCCTTCGGTCAATCCTTCCAGATAGTAGAACGCCTTGTTGGGAAAGTGGGGACGCTCGATGGCCTGCTGTTTGGCGGCAATGGCAAAGGCCAGGAACGATGTGCCGGTGCCGATAAAGGCAAACAGCAGCAGCGCCGCCGCCAGGGCGTTTTCCACGGGGTTAGCCAGGGCAAAGCCCAGCACCACCGCGGCGTAAAACACAAAATCGAGGCCGATATCCAGAAAGCCGCCTGCCTCACTCGACCGGCCGCTTACCCGTGCCAGCGCGCCGTCCAGGCCGTCACCCAGGCGGTTGAGCACCACGGCCACCAGCGCAAGACCGTAGTATTCCCAGGCCAGCAGCGGCAGGGCGCTGATGCCGACCAGGAAAGCGACGCAGGTCACCTGGTCGGGCGTGGCGCGCCCCTTCAGCCGTTGAGCAAGCCGCTCAAGCGGGCGGTGGGACAGGGGCATGGTCCAGCGATCGAGCATATGGGGCTCCTTGGAAGAAAAACAGTAAGTTAACATATCGACTAATCAGTGATGCGGTGTCCTGGGCTGCCGTATTTGCTAATACTAAAGTCTTTATACTTTGGTATTAGTAAGCCATAAAGTACTGGACTAAAGGCGTAGGGAAGTGGAAAACGGGGCCCCGAGAATCCGCGTGTATTGATAGGCTCACTGGTCAATGGTGGGTCGTGAGCATTGTTCAATACCTTACACCCTACTCCGTGAGCGAAATTGTCGTATGCGAAGCAATGGAATGATGACGGTGTGGGACCAGCTCTGGGTCTCTCACCAACAGGCAAAAACACTCTTGATGTGCGCGCTGCCCACCTCGGGTGGGTCGGGAGGCGGTGCCTCTTCAGGCAATGGCTCGGGCGGGGAGCCGCGTCCGCCAGCATATACAAAGCCGCAAAAAGTCGGGCTGGTGTTGGGGCCGCTGCTGTTCGCCTTTGTGTTGCTGTTTTTCCATCCTGCCGACCTCAGCGTTGAAGGCCGCATGGTGCTGGCCACCACATTGTGGGTGGCCGTGTGGTGGATTACCGAGGCGATCCCGATTCCGGTGACGTCGCTTTTGCCCATTGTATTGCTGCCGATCACTGGGGCGCTTGAGGGCAGTCGGGTAACGGCGGCCTACGGTAATCCGATTATCTTTTTATTCCTGGGCGGCTTCATGATCGCCCTGGCGATGGAGAAATGGGGGCTGCACAAGCGTATTGCGCTGGTGATTATTGGCCTGTTGGGCACCAGTATCAATCGCATCGTGCTGGGCTTTATGGCGGCCACTGGTTTTTTGTCGATGTGGGTGTCCAACACCGCTTCGGTAATGATGATGCTGCCGATTGGCACGGCGATTGTGTATCAAGTCACCCAGGAACTGAGCAAATCCGACGGGGACCACAGCGACGATATCGATAAATTCAGCAAGGCGCTGATATTTGGTATCGGCTACGGCGGTACCATTGGTGGCCTGGGCACCTTGATCGGTACACCGCCCAATATCATCTTGGCAGCGACTGTGTCGGAACTGTTCGGGGTGCAGATATCTTTCGCCGAATGGATGTTCTTTGCCTTTCCCGTGGTAGTGGTTCTGCTCTTCGCCGCCTGGCTGCTGCTGACCAAGGTGGTTTATCGCGTCAGGCTTGCCGATTTGCCAGGGGGCAAAGCGGTGATCGACAAGGAAAAACAGGCGCTGGGTACGACCAGTTTTGAAGAAAAAGCCGTGCTGGCCGTGTTCCTGTTTGCGGCCTTCATGTGGATCACGCGCTCGTTTTTATGGGAAGGGCAGTTGCTCAATATCCCCGGCATCAACGACACCATGATTGCCATGGTGGCGGCCATTGCGCTGTTTTTGATTCCCTCCAAAAGTCGCGGCGGCTGCCTGCTGGACTGGGAAGTGGCCAAGGATGTGCCCTGGGGCATTCTGCTGCTGTTCGGTGGCGGCCTGGCGATTGCAGCGGGCTTCAGTTCCTCGGGCCTGGCCGAGTGGATCGGCGAACAGATGAGCGTGCTGGAAGGCGTCAACTTCTTGCTGGTGATTCTGCTGGCCAGTGCCATGGTGCTATTCCTGACCGAAATCACCTCGAATACCGCCACCGCGACGATGATTCTGCCCGTGCTGGCGTCGCTGGCGCTGGCGCTGAACGTGCACCCCTTCGTGCTGATGGTGCCCGCGGCCATGGCCGCCAACTGCGCTTTCATGCTGCCGGTGGGCACGCCGCCCAACGCGATCATTTTCGCCACGGGCAAAATCAAGATTATCGAAATGGTGCGCAACGGTTTCGGGCTCAATATCCTGGCGCTGGTGCTGATCGTCGCGGCGGTCTATATCCTGCTGCCGATGATGTGGGGCGTTGATTTGACCAGCTACCCCGACGCCTTCCGCCGTTGATTCATTGGCGGTTGAGCTTGGCCTGTAACGCCCCGCCACGAGCGGGGCGTTTTGCTAGTATGATGCCGTTATTCTTCTTGCTGCTGAGTTTGCCATGCGCCTACTGCACACCGCCGACTGGCATCTGGGTCGGCTGTTTCACAACCTGTCGCTGCTGGATGACCAGCGTTACGTCCTCGATCAACTGATCGATATCATCGACCGGGAGGCCGTCGATGCGGTGCTGATCGCCGGGGATATCTATGACCGCTCGGTGCCGCCTGCCTCGGCGGTCGCCCTGCTGGACGACGTCCTGAGGGCATTGTGCAGCGAGCGCAACCTGCCGGTGGTGATGATTTCCGGCAACCACGACAGCGCCCAGCGGCTGGGCTTTGGCGCGCGCCATTTACGCCAGGCGGGGCTGCACATTCTGTCTGACCTGGCCGACATCGAACGGCCGGTGACGCTGTCTGCCAACGGCGTGGAGGTGGATGTTTTCGGCATTCCCTACGCCGACCCGGAATACGTTCGCAGCCAGTTAGGGGTAGACGTGCGCGACTTCGACAGCGCCCACCGTCACCTGGTCGAATGCATCAACACAAAGCGCCGCCCAACGCGCCCCACGGTATTGATGAGCCACTGCTTTGTGGATGGCGGCAGTGCCTCGGACTCCGAGCGTCCGTTGACGCTTGGCGGTGCTGAAAGTGTCGCCTGGGAGCCCATGCAATCGTTCGACTACGTGGCGCTGGGGCATTTGCATGGCCCCCAATGCCGTGGCGGAGAGCATATCCGCTACAGTGGCTCCCTGCTCAAGTACAGCTTTTCCGAAGCAAGCCAGCGCAAGGGCGTTACCCTGGTGGATATCGACGAGCAGGGCGTCCGCCACATCGAACACCGCCCTTTGACGCCGCGCCTGGACGTGCGGATCCTGGAAGGCGAGCTGGATTCGCTCATTGCCCAGGGGCTTGGCGACCCCCATGCAGACGACTACCTGCTGGTTCGCCTGACCGATCGCCACGCCATCCTCGACCCCATGGGCAAGCTGCGCGAGGCCTACCCCAACGTACTGCACCTAGAAAAGCCCGGCATGCTGGAATCCCGCGGCCGCCAACAGCTGGATCGCGAGCGGCTGCGGTTCAGTGCGCTGGACATGTTCAGCGACTTCTTCGCCCAGACCAGCGGCGAGGCGATGACCGACGAGCAGGCCGAGGCCATGAACGAACTGATCAGCCAGCTCAACCGTGACGAGGAAACCCGATGACGCCGCTAAGCTTGACCATGCAGGCCTTTGGCCCCTTCGCCGGTCGGGAAACCCTCGACTTCACCGCGCTGGGGCAAAGCCCGCTGTTTCTGATCAACGGCCCCACCGGCGCGGGCAAAAGCTCGATTCTGGACGCCCTGTGCTTTGCGCTTTATGGCCAGACCACCGGTGCGGAACGTGACGCCAGCCAGATGCGCTGCGACCAGGCCGCGGCAGATGCGCTTACCGAAGTGACGCTGGACTTTCGTCTGCGCGGCAACGCCTATCGGATACGCCGCGTGCCCCAGCAGGAGCGCCCCAAGGCGCGTGGTGAAGGGACCACTACGCAAAACGCGGAAGCCCAGCTTTGGCAACTGACCGCTGAAGGCGAGAAAGGCGATTGCCTGGTCGCCAAAAGCGTCAACGACGCCACGACCCAGGTCCAGGGCCTGATAGGGCTCGATGCCAGCCAGTTCCGACAGGTGATGGTGTTGCCCCAGGGCAAGTTTCGCGAGATGTTGCTGGCGGACTCGAAAGACCGCGAAAAAATCTTTTCTCAGCTGTTTCAAACGCAGATCTTCCAGCGCATCGAAGAGCGTCTGCGGACCCAGGCCAACCAGATCGAGCGCGAGGTCAATAACCACCGTCAGCGGGTGCAGGGTATTCTGCAGGCCAGCGACGTGGAAAACGATGCCGCCCTTGACGAGGAACGCCGCGCCCTCGAGCCTCAGCGCCAGGCCGCCCAGCACGACCTTGCCGAGGCCAGGGCGCGCCGTGAGGCCGCTGAAAACGCCGAGCGCCAGGGCAAGGAGCTGCAGGCCCAGTTTGATCAACAGGCAAAGCTACAGGCGGCCAGGAAAGCGCTGCTAGATCAGAAAGACGACATCGACGACGCCCAGGCACGGCTGGCCGCCCATGGCCAGACGCAGGCGCTGGCAACGGTGTACCAACGCCTGCAAGCCGCCCAGCAAACGGCCCGGTCGACCCGCGAAGAGCTCGCCCAGGCAGAACGCGCTGTGGCCGATCAGCAAGCGGCGCAGGCCGATGCCCAGCAAGCGCTGGCGGATGCCAGGCCGCAGTTTGAGCAGCTACCCGCCATGCGCGAGCAGGCGTTTCGCTTGCACCGTGCCGTTGAGCAATGCCAGGAACTGGCGGCGCTTGAGGCCCAGCGTGGGCAGCTTGCCGAGCAGGTCGAAGGCGCGGCCACCGAGGTCGCGCGACGGCGGCCGGGGGTTGAAGCCGCAGAGCAGCATGCCACCGAGCAGGAAATGCGCTGGCATCAGGGGCAGGCGGCGCTTCTGGCAGCACGACTGGAAGCCCAGGCGCCTTGCCCGGTCTGCGGCAGTCGCGAGCACCCGGCCCCGGCGAGCGCTGAGCAGGCGCCGGTGACCCAGGCCGAGGTCAAGCAGGCGCGTGCGGCGTTCGAGAAAGCCCGTCAGGCGCTGTCGAAAGCCGAGCAGCACCACGCGCAGTTAAGCCAGCAACTCGCCGACAAAGAGGCACATTGCCAGCGGCTGCGCGGCGAACTGGGTGAGCAGTCCTCGCTTGAGGCCCTGGAAGCCGCACAGGCCAAGCTCAAGGCCGATATTCAAGCCGCCGAAACCGCCTGGCAGACCGCTCAGGAAAAAGCCCAGCAGGCCCAGACGGCGCTGGCTCGCGCCGAGACCACCCTGGACGACGTCAACCAGCGCCAGGCCCGCGCCGACAGTGCCCTTGATGAGGCGCAGGAAGCGTGGCAACACGCCCTGGCCGATAGTGTCTTCGACGACGAGGAGGCGTTCAACCAGGCGCGGTTAAGCGACGAAGAGGCGCGACGACTGAGCGACGCGGTGGCCCACTTTCAGCGCGAACTGGCCAAGCTGGAAGGGCAGTTGGAGGCAATTCACACTCGCCTTGAGGGGCAGGAGCGGCCGGATCTCGCCCCCCTGGCAGAACGGGTAGCTGCAGCAAAGGCTCAGGAGCAGACCTTTGAAAAAACTTATCAGCAGTTGGCCGCGCGGATGGCGCAGTTGGATGCCACGCGCGAAAAGCTCGACGCCGCCCATGCCGCCCAGGCATCCCTTGAAGCCCAGTATCGGGTATGGGGGACGTTGAGCGAGGTTGCCAATGGCCGCACAGGGCAACGCATTAGCCTGCAGCGGTTTGTGCTCGGCGTGCTGCTGGACGACGTCTTGATTCAAGCCTCCGAACGCCTGGTGCACATGAGCCGCGGTCGCTACCAGCTGGTGCGCCGGGAAGACCCGTCCAAAGGCAACCGCGCCTCGGGGCTGGAGCTGGACGTGGCCGATACCTACACCGGCAAGAACCGCCCGGTGGCGACGTTATCGGGCGGTGAATCCTTTATGGCTGCGCTCTCGCTGGCGCTGGGGCTTTCCGACGTGGTTCAGGCCTACGCTGGCGGCATTCAACTGGATACGCTATTTATCGATGAAGGGTTTGGCAGCCTCGACCAGGATGCGCTGGACCAGGCGATTGCCATGCTCAGCGAACTGCAAATGGGCGGGCGCATGATCGGGATTATTTCCCACGTCAGCGAACTCAAGGAGCAAATACCGGTCCGTGTTGACGTACGGGCGAGTCGTCAGGGAAGCTCGGTGGACATAAAGGGGGCACTGCTTTAATGCCAGGGGAGCATTGGTTTTCGTAGGCATAGTTCATGCTGCGTTCATATGGCATGTTCTATAACGTGAATTGTCGTCAGCGAGTCCTGAAAAGACTCTCTACTTAGGAGTACAAGGATGAACGCAAGCAAGATTTTACAGCAACTGATGCAGCAGGCGGGCGGTAGCCAGAAGGGCGGCAGCAGTGGCGGTGTCGATGTCAAAGGCATGCTGAATGGCCTCTCCAAACAACTGGGCGGAAGTGATCAAGGCGGCAAGTCCGGTGGTGGTTCATCGAGCGGGTTCGATATGAAAAGCCTGCTGGGTGGGGGCGCCATGGGCATGCTGGTCGGCTCCAAGCGCGGCCGCAAGCTGGGCGGCAAGGCCCTCAAGTACGGTGCCATTGCGGGCGTCGGCGTATTGGCCTGGAAGGCCTGGCAAAGCTCGCAGGCCGGTAAAAACGCGTCCGGCGAATCGTCGGCCAGTGCCGAAGGTGAGCGCGTCGAGGTGCTGGACGGCGAGTATCAGGAACGCCGCAGCCTGGAATTGCTGCAGGCGATGATCATGGCCGCCCGGGCCGATGGCCATATCGACGAGCAGGAGCAGGCGCTGATCACCGAGCAAATTGATGAACTGGGCGCCGATCAGGAAATGCATAACTGGGTCGAGCGGCAGCTAAAGGCACCCCTGGACGCCCAGGCACTGGCCCTTGAAGCGGATTCACCCCAGGCAGCGCGGGAAATGTACCTGATCAGCGTGGCCGTGACAGACGAGCAAAACCCCATGGAGCGCGCCTGGCTCGACCAGTTGGCAAGCGCCCTAGAGTTATCGCCGGACATGGCTTGCGAGCTTGAACAACAGGCCCGGCAGGCCGGTTGATGCTCGAGACACTCAATTTCTGGGTTGCCACCGGTTTTGGTCTGGGGTTGGCCCCTATGGCCCCGGGCACTTTCGGCTCGCTGATTGGCATCCCGCTGGCGTGGTGGCTGCTGGGCAGGCCCGTTGGCTATCAGGCTGCGGGGATCGCGGTGCTGTTGGTGGTGGCGGTGCCGGTATGTCACGTCGCTGCATGGCATTACGCGGGTCTTGATCATGGCAGCATCGTTGCCGATGAATATGTCGCCTTTCCATTGGCCGTCATCGGGTTAACGGCCGCACGCCAGCCGCTGGTCATGCTGCTGGCGTTTGTGGTTTACCGGTTGTTCGATGGCTTGAAGCCACCACCGATTCACCTGGCCGAGTATGTTCATGGCGGCTTGGGAATTGTGCTGGACGACGTGATTGCCGCCCTCGTGACCTGGGTCGTGCTGGCGCTGCTGTTGAAGCTCTGGCAACGCCGAACGCTAAAAAGTACCTGACAATGTGCCTTAACTAAAAAGCGCCGCAGGTTTTAGCCTGCGGCGCTTTTCGTCATTGGATCAGGATGTACTTACCGACACCTATTCCTTGACGACGATGACCGACTTGGCGTTGACGAATTCGTGCATGCCGAAGCCGCCATGCTCTCGGCCGTAGCCTGAATCCTTCACGCCGCCAAACGGCATTTCCGGTGTGGCCACGCCAAAGCCGTTGATAAATACCATGCCGGTATCGAAGTACTGGCTGGCAAGCTCGGTGGCGCGCTTCACATCCTTGGAAATAATTCCGCCGCCGAGACCGTAACGGCTGTCATTGGCAATGCGCATGGCGTCGTCGTCATCCTTGGCGCGAATCAATGCCGCCACCGGGCCAAACAGCTCGTCGTCGTAGGCGGGCTGGCCGGGGGTAACGTTATCCAGCACGGTGACCGGATAAAAGGCGCCTTTGCTGTCGGGCTTCTGGCCGCCGCACAGAACCTTCGCGCCCTTGCGTACGCTTTCTTCCACCTGGGCATGCAGATCGTCGCGTAAATCGACGCGTGCCATGGGGCCGACATCGGTGCCGTCTTGCGTGGGGTCACCGACCTGGAGGGCGTTCATCTTCTCGACGAAACGCTCCTTGAAGGCCTCGTAGTTGGCCTCGGTGACCACAAAGCGTTTGGCGGCCACGCAGGTTTGCCCGGTATTGTAGACGCGGCCCATCACACAGGTATCCACCGCTACTTCCAGGTCGGCGTCGTCCAGCACCAGGTAGGCATCGTTGGAGCCCAGCTCGAGGACGGTCTTTTTCAGATGCTCCGCCGCCTTGGCCGCCACTTTGCGCCCGGCTCCGTCGCTGCCGGTGAGCGTGACGCCGCGCACCGCCTTGTGGGCGATGACTTGGTCGGAGACATCGTGGGAAATCACCAGCGTGCGGAAGACGTTTTCGGGCAGGCCCGCCTCGCGGTAGATTTTCTCGAGCAGCAGGCCACTGCCGGTGACGCATTCGGCGTGCTTCAGTAGCACGGCGTTACCCGCCATGATGTTGGCGATGGAATAACGCACGACTTGATAAGCGGGGAAGTTCCACGGCTGGATGCCGTAGATGACGCCCATCGGCGAATAGGTCACGATGCCGCGTTCACCGTTGCTCGGGTTGCGTGTTTCATCGGCAAGGGATTCCGGACCGCGCTCGGCGGTGTAATCGCAGATGCCCACACACAGGTCGACTTCCTGATAGGCCTGCGAGGGCAGCTTGCCCATTTCCTTGACCATGAAGTCGGCGAGTTCTTCCTTGTGTGCCTTGAGCGCCTCGCCGATAGCCTTGACCACCTTGGCACGGTGTTCGAGGGGTTTGAGCCGCCAATCGAGAAATGCCTGGTGGCTGGCCTCAACGATCTGGATCGCCTGGCTTTCATCCATCAGCGCATAGGTCTGGAGTGTTTCGCCAGTAGTCGGGTTAACGGTGGTGATGCTGTTGCTCATAAGATCTCCTATCTATAGATCAACATGGTGAAATCAACGCTGCTTTAAAAACCGCGTCCTGGCGCGTTGCTAGCGTTGACCGACTGGTCTATTTCGAATGCCTTACTAAGGTAGTAGAAGATGGCAGGCGTTGCCTAATAGCTTCTCCCTATGGGGATATCAATGTCTCGTTCAGTCAAACGTAGGCCCGCCAGCTTCGTCGCCCCAAACCTCTTCCAGGCGACCATCACGACCACAGCTGAAGCGGTAGAACTTGTAGCGTACCGGGTTCTTCTCGTAGTAGTTCTGGTGATATTCCTCGGCCGCCCAGAAAGTGTCAGCGGGCAGTATCTCGGTGGTTATTGTCTCGTCGAAGCGTTCTTCCATCGCTTCCTTGGAAGCTTCGGCCAGTTCGCGCTGTTCGTCATCCTGATAAAAAATCGCTGAACGGTACTGGTCGCCAACATCGCAGAACTGGCGGCCGACGGCGAAGGGGTCGATATTGCGCCAGTAAATGTCCAGCAACTGCTCGTAGCTGATCTGGTCCGCGTCGTATTCGACCTTGACCACTTCTATATGGTCGGTGTCGCCACTGCTGACATCGTCGTAGGTGGGGTTTTCCAGCTCGCCGCCGGTATAGCCGGAGATGGTCGCCGTCACGCCGGGCTGGCGGTCGTAAGGGGGCTCCATGCACCAGAAGCAGCCGCCGGCAAATACCGCTTCTGCGGGCGTTTCGGCCTGCAGTGAGGTGCTGGCGATGCCAAGGACGGCCGTAGCGATACCCAGTGCTAACGGGCGACGTGGTAGCTGTTGCATCATGAGGTTGACTCCCGGGAGGTGAACCGTACTGTCATCACCTTCGATTTGTTAGGTTGCGGGTGGTTCACTTTCCTTGCAGGCGGACAGGTATTCCTTCGTTAAAGCTGGCCGTGGCGTGGGGGCCATACGTCGTCCAGGGTTTTTAGCGCGGCGGCGATGGGGGGCTCGGTGGCACGATCATGTCGCCAGATAAGGCCCAGCGAACAGGGCAGCCGAACATGGTCGGCCACGGCCAGGCCGCTCTCCTGGCGTTCAGCCATGGCCAGGGCATCACGCGCCAGGCTAAGGCCCACGCCAGCGCGTACAAGGTCGAGCATGCAGGCTTCCTGGTCGACCTGGGCGACGCGGTTCGGCGTGATGCCGCCGTCGGCCAGGCGGTGCTGAAGAAGCCGGTAGTGGACGGAGTCGGGGGGCGTGACGATCCAGGGTAGGCGGGCCAGCGACGCCCAACGCGTATCCGCAAGTCGCGCCTCCCAGCCGGCGGGGGCAATCACGTGATAGTCAAACTGGGTCAGCTCTCGCCAGGCCAGCGCCGGGTGGCCGGTGCCTTCACCAGGAGGCGCGAGATAAAAGCCCACGTCCAACTCGCCCTTTTCAATGCGTGTCAGTACGCGGCCGCTCATGCCGTGGTGCAGCTCGGTTTCAAGTTGTGGCGCCCTGAGCATCAGGCGGCTCAGAAAGGCCCCCAGGCGAATAAACTCAGGGTCGACGATGGTGCCAATGGTCAGTTTGCCGCGCAGTGTGCTGTGCAGGGCGCTGGCGGTTTGTTCGAAGGCGCTGGCGCTGGCCAGCGCCTTTTCGGCGGCCGACAGAAGGGCAAGCCCGTCGGCGGTAAGGCTCAGGCCTTGAGGGCGTCGGCTGAACAAGGTGAGCCCCAGGCTGGCTTGAAGCTGCTTCAACTTTAGGCTTACGGCGGGCTGGGTGAGGTGCAGTTGTTCGGCGGCGCGTGACACGCTACCAGCGCGGGCAACCGCCACGAACGCCCGTAGTGAGGCGTATTCCTGCATGGGTAACCTTCCTTAAGCGTGTTGTTATTAGCAAAGCTTATATCGTGGTTAAGAATTACTCAATTGATCGCCTCTGTTAGGCGGTTAATCTGGTGTTATCGCCATTTTAACGATCACGACACTTATAAAGGTTACTTCAATGACCACCGCGACCACGACGACCACTATCCAGCATTTTATTAACGGCCAGGTAAGCCAGGGCACGGGGGATGCCCAGGACGTATTCAACCCCGCGACGGGCCAGGTGAGCGGGCGGGTGTCGTTGGCCGGTGAGCACGATGTAAACGCCGCCGTGGAGGCTGCCCAGGCCGCGTTTCCTGCTTGGGCCGATACGCCGCCGATACGCCGGGCACGGGTGATGTTCAAATTCCTGGAGTTGCTCAACGCCAATAAGGACGCCTTGGCCGAGGCGATCACCAAAGAGCACGGCAAGGTGTTTACCGATGCCCAGGGTGAAGTGGCCCGGGGTATCGATATCGTCGAGTTTGCCTGCGGTATTCCCCAGTTGATGAAAGGGGACTACACCGAACAGGTGAGCACCGGGATCGATAACTGGACGGTACGCCAGCCGCTTGGCGTGGTGGCGGGGATCACGCCGTTCAATTTCCCGGTCATGGTGCCCATGTGGATGTTCCCGGTCGCCATCGCCACGGGGAATACCTTTATCCTCAAGCCGAGCCCGCTGGACCCCAGCGCTTCGTTGATGATTGCCGACCTGCTCAAGCAGGCCGGTTTGCCCGACGGCGTGTTCAACGTGGTGCAGGGCGGTAAGGATGCGGTCGAGCAACTGCTGGATCACCCCGAGGTCAAGGCACTGTCGTTTGTCGGCTCGACGCCCATTGCTAATCTGATTTACGAGCGTGGCGCCCGCCACGGGAAACGCGTCCAGGCGCTCGGCGGGGCGAAAAACCATATGGTCGTGATGCCCGATGCACATCTGGATAAAGCCGTTGATGCCCTGGTCGGCGCCGCCTATGGCTCCGCGGGGGAGCGCTGCATGGCGATCAGCGTGGCCGTCTTGGTGGGCGATGTGGCGGATAAGATCATGCCAGCGCTTGCAGAGCGCGCCAAGTCGCTCAAAGTGAAAAACGGCATGCAACTGGACGCCGAAATGGGCCCGATTGTGACCCGCGAAGCGCACCAGCGCATCACCGGCTACATCGACAAGGGCGTGGCCGAAGGGGCTGAACTGCTGGTTGACGGGCGTGAGTTTGACGTTTCCCAGACCGGCGACGGCTGCGCAGACGGTTTCTGGATGGGTGGCACGCTGTTTGACCATGTCACCCCGGACATGACGATCTACAAAGAAGAAATTTTCGGCCCGGTACTGGTCTGTGTGCGGGTTCCCGATGCGGCGACTGCCATTCAATTGATCAACGATCATGAGTTCGGCAACGGCGTCAGCTGCTTTACCGAAAGCGGCAGCGTGGCGCGGGAGTTTGGTCGCCGCATCCAGGTGGGCATGGTGGGTATCAACGTGCCCATCCCGGTGCCCATGGCCTGGCACGGCTTCGGCGGCTGGAAACGTTCGTTGTTTGGCGATACCCATGCCTACGGCGAGGAAGGCGTGCGCTTCTACACCAAGCAGAAGTCGATCATGCAGCGCTGGTCCGACTCGATCGATGGTGGCGCAGACTTTGTCATGCCAACCGCCAAGTAAACGCCGACGCGTTGCGGGAGCCAGCTCATGACCGATACAACGAACAACACCTTTGACTTCATTGTCGTGGGGGCAGGCACCGCCGGGTGCCTGCTGGCCAATCGATTGAGCGCCAACCCCGATCATCGGGTGCTGCTGATTGAGGCGGGCGGGCGCGATAACTATCACTGGATTCATATTCCGGTGGGCTATCTGTATTGCATCAATAACCCGCGCACTGACTGGATGTTCCGCACCGAGCCGGATAAAGGGCTCAACGGTCGCTCGTTGATTTACCCCCGAGGCAAGACCCTGGGCGGCTGTTCGAGCATCAACGGCATGCTGTACGTGCGCGGCCAGGCGCGGGATTATAACCACTGGGCCGAGGTGACCGGCGACGATGCCTGGCGCTGGGAAAACTGTCTGCCTGATTTTATCAAGCACGAACACCATCATCGCCTGGATGAAGGCGGCGATGCCGATGCCGAGCACCGCGACTTCCATGGCCACGGCGGTGAATGGCGGGTGGAAAAGCAGCGGCTAAGCTGGCAAGTGCTGGATGATTTTGCTGAAGCAGCGGCACAGTCGGGTGTTCCCCGGACACGCGACTTTAATCGCGGCGACAACGAAGGGGTGGACTACTTTGAGGTCAATCAGCGCGCCGGTTGGCGTTGGAATACGTCAAAAGCATTTTTGAAGCCGGTGCGACAGCGTCATAACCTTACCGTTTGGCACTCGACCCATGTCAATCAACTCTTATTTGCGAACGATGGCACAACACCACGCTGTGTGGGGGCCGAAGTGGTGCGCAACGGTGAAACGCTGCGCGTGGAGGCCCAGCAGGAAGTGATCCTGTCTGCCGGGTCGATTGGTTCGCCTCAGTTATTACAGCTTTCCGGCATAGGTCCTGCTGACCTGCTAGCCGAGCATGGTATCGAGGTGGTGAGTCCCTTGCCCGGCGTGGGTGAAAATCTGCAGGATCACCTGCAAATCCGCTCGGTGTATAAGGTGCAGGGCGGTAAAACACTCAACACCTTAGCCAACTCACTGGTAGGCAAGGCGAAAATTGCCCTGGAGTATGCCCTAAAACGGACCGGCCCCATGAGTATGGCGCCCTCCCAGCTGTGCATCTTCACGCGCAGCTCCGAGGAGTACGACTACGCCAATATTCAGTACCATGTTCAGCCATTAAGCCTGGAAGCATTTGGTCAGCCGCTACACCCGTACTCTGCGATCACTGCGAGCGTGTGTAACCTGAATCCCAGCAGCCGCGGGACCGTCAGAATTAAAAGCCGCGACCCGCGCCAGGCACCGGCGATAGCACCGAATTACCTGAGCACACCAGAGGATCGCAAGGTGGCCGCCGATTCGCTGCGGGTGACGCGCAGAATTGCCGAGCAGCCAGCGTTTGCCAAGTATCAGCCTGAAGAAGTAAAACCGGGCCTCGAGTATCAGAGCGACGACGAGCTGGCGCGGCTGGCAGGCGATATTGGCACGACGATTTTTCATCCGGTGGGCACCGCGCGGATGGGGCGGGACGACGACCCCATGGCGGTTGTCGATAGCCGGTTGCGCGTCCGTGGTGTCACTGGCCTGCGCGTGGCGGACGCCAGCGTGATGCCGACGATCACCAGCGGCAACACGAATTCACCGACGCTGATGATCGCTGAAAAAGCCGCAGGGTGGATATTAGCGGCGCGGTCATCTTACTGACACTTTTTTACGCGATAGTATTGACGTGTGCTGAAACAAGGCGCATTCTTCTGGGCAGTAGGTTAGCAAGTCGAACGTTGTCAGCAGTATCGAAGCGCCGCAAGCGTTGAGTCTGGTGAAAGTTTCTTGTTCTACCCACTGCAACTCGGGTATTACCCGGCTTTAAATACGCTTTATCGAGGATTTCGATCATGGCAACTGGTACCGTTAAGTGGTTTAACGACACTAAAGGCTTCGGCTTCATTTCTCCGGACGACAACGGCGACGACCTGTTCGCGCATTTCTCCGAAATTCAGGCTGACGGCTTCAAAACTCTGCAAGACGGTCAGAAGGTTTCCTTCGACGTTACCCAGGGTAAAAAAGGCCTTCAGGCTTCCAACATCAAAGTTCTGTAATTTAGAGCGATGATGTGCGCCATCAGCCGATAGCTGATGTGCTGAAAAACCCCGCTTATGCGGGGTTTTTTGTATGTGTATGAAAAATCGCCACATTACTCGCCCCAGACGTTGCTTTGCGCTAGGGTGATGTTTTTTTAAGTAAGGGATGAATAATCATGACAGCGCCTGGCGAACTCATTATCGAGCCGAAAAGCGGTAAACCCGCCGATGCGTGTGTGTTCATATTGCATGGTTTAGGTGCCGACGGGCATGATTTTGAACCTTTAGTTCCCGCGCTGGGCTTGCCGACCAGCGCCAATGTGCGCTTTATCATGCCTCACGCGCCCCGCTTGCCGGTGACCATCAACGGTGGAATGGTGATGCCTGCCTGGTACGATATCCTGGCGATGGATTTGGGCCGCCGAGTCGATGAAGCACAGCTGAAGGTCTCGGCCAAGCGTATTCAAACGCTGATTCATGAGCAGATTGACCAGGGTATCGATAGTCAGCGGATTATCGTGGCGGGATTTTCCCAGGGCGGCGCCGTTGCTTATCATGCCGCGCTGTCATTTCCCGAGCCGCTTGGCGGGCTCCTGGCGATGTCGACCTACTTCGCCACCGCCGACAGCATTGAACTGGCCGAAGCCAATCGCCAGATTCCCATAGAGGTTCAGCACGGCAGCTTCGACCCCATCGTGCCGGAAAGCTTGGGCAAGAGCGGCGCTGACCGCTTAACGAGCCTGGGCTATGCCGTCAACTACCGGCAGTACTCCATGGCCCACTCGCTCTGCCCCCAGCAGGTAAGCGATATCGGGCGCTGGCTTTTACAGCGCCTGAGCAGTTAAGGAAAACAGTTACGCTGAGCTGGTCAGCGTTATTTCAGGAGTAGGCGCATGTTTCGACCCTCGCGTGGCCGCCAAGCCGAGCTCCCCAACGAAATTCCCAAGCCAGGCTGGCACGACATCGTCTGGCGTGTTTTACGCTCGGCACGCCGTGACCGCATCATGCTGCTGGCAGCGGGGGTTGCCTTCTATGCGCTGCTTGCGTTGTTTCCCACCATTGCGGCGGTGATCTCCATCTGGGGGCTGTTTTTCGATCCGAATGAAGCAAGCCAGCAACTTTACAACCTCATTCGATTGATGCCCCCCGAGGCGGCCGAGCTGATCGACAACCAGGCCCAGGACGTGGTGGATAGCGTTGGGTCGAGTAATGAAATGGCGGCGCTGGTGAGCCTGTTGATTGCCATGTATATCGCCTCCAAGGGGGTCAGTGGCCTGATCGTGGGATTGAACGTGGTGTATGGCGAACAGGAGCAACGCAGCGTTTGGCGTTTGGCCGTGCTGGTGACCACCATGACGTTCGGCATGATTGGCATGACGCTTCTTACGCTTGGGTTCATAGGCCTGGTGCCGATGCTGGTCGATGCCTTGGCGGTTGTTTCACCCCTGGACCGGATCATCGATTTCATGCGCTGGCCGGCCTTGCTGGTGATGATGAGTGCTGTCATCGCGCTGCTCTATCGTTTTGCGCCCTATCGGCGTGCCGCCAAATGGGAATGGCTGAGCGTCGGTACCATGGTGGCAACGCTGCTCTGGCTGTTGGGGTCGGGCGGGCTATCGCTTTACGTGCGTTACTTTTCCAACTTCAGCGAGCTGTACGGCTCTCTGGGGGCCGTGGTGGTGTTGATGCTGTGGTTTTTGCTCTCGGCGTTTGTGGTGTTACTGGGTGCCGAAATCAACTGCGAGCTGGAGCGTCAGACCCGCCAGGACACGACCATTGGTCAGGAACGCCCGCTGGGACAGCGCGAGGCCTACGCCGCTGACACCCTGGGGCGTCAGCATCCGTGGCATGAACAGGACGACACCCAGACACCGCGGGATAATCCACGCGACGACTAATCTGTCGCACGCCGCCTCCTGCCGTCGGGCAGGAAGCGGGCTTGGGTTGAAAGGTTTACAGGAGTTCTTCGGCGGCCAGGGCCAGGCGTGAACGCTCGACGCTTTTCAGGGTGATATGCCCGGCATGGGGCCAGTCGCGGAATCGCTCTACCACGGCGGCCATACCGCAGGTATTGGCGGTCAGGTAAGGGGTATCGATCTGCCCGACGTTACCCAGGCAGACGATCTTGGTGTTGCGCCCGGCCCGGGTGACCAGGGATTTCAACTGTTTGGGGGTGAAGTTTTGTGCCTCGTCGATGATCAGGAAGGTATCGTTGAGGGTACGCCCGCGCATGAAGCTCGGTGCGCGGATCTGCACCCGTGAGCCAATCAGCTGCCGGGTGGCACCGTTATCCCAGGTGGACTCGCCTTCATCATTACGCAACAGGTTGTCCATGTTGTCGTGGAAGGCGCCCATCCACGGCGACATTTTTTCCTCCTCGGTGCCGGGTAGAAAGCCGATATCCTCGCCCATGGGAATGGGCGCCCGGGTAAACACAATGCGTTCGAACTGTTTCTGGTCCAGGGTCTGCTGAAATGCGGCGGCCAGGGTCATGAAGGTTTTGCCGGTGCCCGCGTTACCGGCGATGGTAACCAGGTCAATCTCCGGATCCATCAGCAGGTTTAGGGTGAAGTTTTGCCGACTGTCGTGGGCGTGAACCCCCCAGACGCCCGCATGGTGGCGGTAGTTGGTGAGCAGTTGCAGCCGTGCCGAGGAAGGTCCCAGCTCGCGGACGATCGCTTCGAACTCAGCACCGTTTTCGCTATCCGACACCAGCATCCCCACATGCCAATGACGCGGCATGTCGCCACTCAGTTGGTAGAAGGTGTGATGATCGGCTCGCTCGACGGTCACGTCCACGTTCAGCGCTTCCCAAAGCGAGGCGCCTTGAGGGCCTGCCGAGGTGTATACCTGGGCACCTTCGATCATCGCGTCGCTATCGTCGAACGCACGATCATTCAGGTAATCCTCGACCGGGACTTTCAACGCCGCCGCCTTGACCCGCAGGTTGATATCCTTGGTGATCAGGATCACCGAGGCATCGGGGCGTTCCTCGCGTAGCCGACAGGTTTCGGCGAGAATACGGTTATCGGGGCTGTCGTCCAGGGAATCAAAGGGTTTTAGGTCACGGTAGCAAAGAAAGTGCAGCTTGCCGGACTCGCCGGTGATGCGTGGAATCGGAATACCGCTTTGAATTTCGTCGAAGGTGACTTGGCTGGTGAGGTCTGAAAGCGTACGGCTTATCTGGCGCGCTGTACGGGCGATTTCGCGGATACCGTTTTTGTGCTTATCCAACTCCTCAAGGACGGTCATGGGGATAACGACATCGTGCTCGTCAAAATTGTAGAGCGCGGCGGGGTCATGGATCAGGACATTGGTGTCCAAAACGTAAAGCCTGGTTGCTTTCTTATCGAGTCGTACCATCGTGGCATTCACTCCGTGGTTGACGGCAACGTCGACACTGGCAGGTGCGTCTTACGTCCTAATGACACTTGCCTGTGTCGTTAAGATGGCGTGTCCTGGTTCCTCCTTATTTAGCGCTTTTTAATAGCTTGGAAGGCATTGGCGTTTTTTGCCAATAAATCTATTTCAACGAACGATGTCAACGCCGGATGAGCGCTTTCTGACACCATGCGGACATTTATTTGACGGCGTTACCGTTTGCTCTTATGCCGCTGACCGAAACGTACGAAAAAGATTGACGTCTGCTTGAAGGCGGTGCTATTAAGTGCTGCCGACAATAGGTGTCGGTCTAAGAGTGTTATGTTGAGGGTCGTAAAAACATGCCATTGCGCCGCTGTTTGCCTGTACTGCTATTGATCTCACTGGTTGCTGGCTGTGCAACTTCTACCATTGCCCCAAGCTACACCAGCGACAACCCTGATATCATGCGAATCGGTGGTGAGCGTCCCGCTAACCGCGATACGACCGTTGAAAGCGCCGGTTCATTCTGTCTGGAAACAGCCGAGCGTTGGAACGACCATGGCCGCACGCCCGATGGCCAAACGCTGTGGGCGAAAGATACTCTGCGTAAAGTGGTGGCCTGCAACTGACCCCCATGCTGTATGCAATGTCAACCAAAACGCCAGCTGAACGTTAAGCTGGCGTTTTGGTATGCGTTTTACTCAGTTGACGCACTGTGCTTGTTCACGCTATCAATATTAGCAGAAGCTACTGATAGCTCCAGGCTGGCTGATGCCTTTAACTGAAGAGAACGACATGACTCCCGCGATTAAAAGTGCCCAAAACGCTGGCATTGCCTTCCAAATCCACGAATATCATCATGATCCGGCTGCCGAGTCCTACGGCCTGGAAGCGGCCGATAAGCTGGGCGTTGCCGCTGAACAGGTGTTCAAGACCCTGGTCGTCAAGCTGGATGGCAAGCAACTGGCGGTGGGCATTGTGCCCGTCACCGGGCAATTGAACCTGAAGCAGATCGCCAAAGCCGCCGGGGCCAAAAAAGCCGCCATGGCGCAACCCGATGACGTGCAACGCACAACGGGGTATGTGCTGGGCGGTGTCAGCCCGCTGGGGCAGAAAAAGCGCCTGGCCACCTTTATCGACCGTTCTGCAGAAACCTTTGCCACGATTTATGTCAGCGCTGGAAGGCGGGGGCTTGAAATTGAGCTGGCGCCCAAGGATCTGCAAGCACTCAGCCAAGCGCAACTGGCTCCTATCCAGGCATGACAACAGGGCGCGAAAGGGCGCTTTCTGGTATGGTGCGAGGCATTAAGGCCGCTCATGCTTAGCGGGGTATTTTCGCCCCTTCAGGAATTTTCCGTGTCCGACACTTCTTTTGCTTCTCTGGCACTGCCAAGCGCACTTGCCAGTAATCTTGACTCTCTGGGTTATCACCACATGACGCCGGTTCAGGCACAAAGCCTGCCGCCCATGCTGGCTGGCCGCGATGTCATGGCCCAGGCCAAAACCGGCTCGGGTAAAACCGCCGCCTTTGGGCTGGCATTGCTGGCCGAGCTGCACGTCGAGGCGTTTGCCGTTCAGGGGCTGGTGCTGTGCCCCACCCGGGAGCTTGCTGATCAGGTGGCTGAGGAACTACGCCGCCTGGCCCGGGCAATGCCCAACGTGAAAATCCTAACCCTGTGCGGGGGAGCGCCGCTGGGGCCACAGCTTTCATCGTTGGACCACGGCGCGCATATCGTGGTGGGCACGCCGGGGCGCATTGACGAGCACTTGCGCAAAGGCGCTCTGACGCTTGGTTCGCTAACGACCCTGGTGCTGGATGAAGCCGACCGCATGCTGGATATGGGCTTTCAGGAAACGATTGACGCCATCATTGCCGACACCCCGGCCGACCGCCAGACGCTGCTGTTTAGCGCCACCTTCCCGGACGAGCAGGCATCCGGCGGGCTGGCAGCGATGACGCGCGGCGTGATGCGCGACCCGGTGACGGTCAAGGTGGCCGAGGTTCATGACGCCACCACCATCGACCAGCATTTCTACCAGGTCGCAAGCGAAGACGCCCGCTTTGCGGCACTCAAACAGTTGCTGTTGGTCAACCGGCCGACCACCAGCGTGGTGTTCTGCAACACTAAGCGCGAGACTCAGGCGGTAGCCGACCAACTGGTCGATGCCGGTTTCAGCGCCGTCGCGCTGCACGGCGACCTGGAGCAGAAAGACCGCGACCGGCTGCTTGTCTTGTTTGCCAATCAAAGCGCGTCTATCTTGGTCGCCACCGACGTGGCGGCCCGTGGCCTGGATATCGCCCAACTGGATGCGGTGTTCAACTACCAGATCGCCCGTGAGCTGGACGTCCACGTCCACCGAGTGGGGCGAACCGGGAGAGCTGGGGCGAGCGGCATTGCCTGCACCCTGGTAACCCCCAAGGAGACCTACCGGCTGGAAAAACTGGCCGACGTGCTGAGTGAAACCCTGACCACCGAGCCGCTGCCCAAGGCAACGAACGCTTTGCCGTTCGAGCCGCCCATGGCCACCCTGCAACTGGCCGGTGGCAAGAAAGACAAGTTGCGCCCCGGCGATATTTTGGGGGCACTGACCAGTGAAGGCGGCTTGCGCGGTGACCAGGTAGGCAAGATAAAAGTGCTTGCTCGCAGCGCCTACGTGGCGGTTGTGCGGGACAGAGTTCAGCAGGCCCAGGCAAAGCTTGAGCGTGATAAGTTGAAAGGGCGAGCCTTTCGCGTCCGTCGCATTCGCCATTAAGTGTCTATTTGAGCGTGAACTGAAAAGGAGCCAACGCAGCGACCCATGAAAATTCCTAAACGATTACAGCCCTTGGTCGATGACGGCATGATCGACGAAGTGCTCATGCAATTGATGAGCGGTAAGGAAGCCCAGGTCTATGTGGTGCGCTGCGGCGAAGAGGAGCGCTGCGCCAAGGTCTTCAAAGAAGCCAAGCAGCGTAGCTTCAAGCAGGCGGCCCAGTACCAGGAAGGACGTAAAGAGCGAAACTCCCGCCGCGCCAGAGCAATGTCCAAGAAAACCCGTTACGGCCAGAAAGAGCAGGAGCAGGCCTGGCTCAACGCGGAAGTCGATGCGCTTTACCGGCTGGCCGGTGCAGGCGTGCGGGTACCGGAGCCCCACGGCTTTGTGGATGGCGTCCTGCTGATGGAAATGATCACCGACGCCGACGGCAACGTGGCTCCACGCCTGGACGAAGTCACCTTGACGCCGGAGCAGGCAGAGGCCTACTTCGCGAAGGTGATTCAGGACGTGGTGCGCATGCTGTGCGCCGGTTTGATTCACGGCGACCTGTCGGAGTTCAACGTGCTGGTGGATGCCCATGGACCGGTGATTATCGACCTGCCCCAGGCCGTTGACGCCGCCGGTAATAACAGCGCCGCGGCGATGCTGTATCGCGATGTGGATAACATGCGCAACTACTTCGGCCAGTACGCCCCCGCGCTTCTCGACACCCATTACGGCAAAGAAATGTGGGCACTGTACGAATCCGGCGAGCTGCATCCCGACAGCAAGCTCACCGGTCATTTCGACTTTGATACTCACATTGCCGACGTGGATGAACTGATGGAAGTCATCGACGACGCCAAAGAAGAAGAAGCCGAGCGCCAGGCGCGCATGCGCGACGACGGCGAGGATGATGGCGAGATTCCACAGCCTTATTGACGCTCCAAACGGTTAGCAGCAACGGCAAGTTTAGCCGGTACAGGATTGTGTCAACCACACCGCCGCAACAGCGCTGCTGGTTACTCGCCTGACCGGTAAGTGGTGGGACGGTTGGCTGCTGTGCTTCCGGCCTTCCTGCCCATCATCAAACGGAGGAAGGACTCTTCATGCTCTCGCGTATGCTCGCGCCAATGTTTCGTTACTTTGAAACGCGCGTTGACCCTTATCCTGAAGGTAAAGTGACGACACCACCCAAGGGGCTGGCGGCGTTCATCTGGCATTTTTCCCGCCCGGTTTGGCCGCTGTTGCTGCTGATGTCGCTGTTGACTGCCCTGGTCTCCGCCGCCGAGGTGGTGTTCTTCAGCTACATGGGCGAGCTGGTGGATTGGCTCGGCAAGGTGGAGCGGGAGAACTTCTGGGCCGAACATGGCCTGTGGCTTTCCGGGGTAGGGGTTCTGGTGCTGATTGGCCTGCCGCTGTTGGTCTTGGCGCAGTCATTGGTGACGCATCAGAGTATCTTCGGCAACTACCCGATGATCGGCCGCTGGCTATCGCATCGGCATATGCTCAGCCAGAGCCTGGCGTTTTATCAGGACGAGTTTGCCGGGCGCGTGTCGCAGAAAGTCATGCAGACGGCGCTGGCGATTCGCGAAACCGTCACCAAGGTAATGGATCTGCTGGTCTATGCCATCGTGTATTTCACCGGCGCGGCGATTTTGCTGGGCCGTGCTGATCCTTGGCTGCTGCTGCCCCTGGGGCTCTGGCTTGCTGGCTATTTGGCGATCATGTGGTTTTTCGTACCGCGCCTGCGGGATGTTTCCATGGCCCAGGCGGATGCCCGCGCCCAGATGACCGGTCGCGTAGTGGACAGCTACAGCAATATTCAGACCATCAAGCTGTTCGCCGACACCCAGCGGGAACAGGGCTACGCCAAGGATGCCATGGAAGGTTTCATGGGTACCGTGCACCGTCAAATGCGCCTGGTCACCATCATGAGCGTGTGCCTGACACTGCTGAATACGGCCCTGCTGGTGGGCACCGCGGGGATGGCAATCAGTGCCTGGTACCTGGACGCGATCTCATTGGGCGTGCTGGCCATTGCCATCGCGCTGGTCATGCGAATTCGTTTCATGTCGGACTGGATTTTATGGGAGGTCGCCGGGCTGTTTGAAAACATCGGTACGGTACAGGACGGCATGAACACGATCGCCCAGGAGCCCACCGTTCGTGATACACCCAATGCCCAGGCGCTAAGCGTTCCCCATGGGGCGATTGCTTTCGAGGGGCTGCGCTTCGGCTATGAACAAGCCAAAGGCGAGAACAGAACCGTGTTCGACGGCTTGAGTCTGACTATCGCGCCGGGTGAGAAAATCGGCCTGATCGGCCGCTCCGGGGCGGGTAAGTCGACCCTCGCCAATCTGCTGCTGCGTTTTTACGACCTTCAGGGCGGGCGCATTGTTATCGATGGGCAAGACATCGCCGGGGTTACGCAGACGTCGCTGCGCCACCAGATCGGCATGGTGACCCAGGACACCTCGCTACTACACCGTTCGCTGCGGGATAACATCCGCTACGGCAGTCCCCACGCCAATGATGACGACGTCTGGGAGGCGGTATGTCGCGCCCATGCGGATACCTTTATCAATGATCTGGTCGACCCGAAAGGGCGGCGTGGGCTGGACGCCCATGTGGGCGAGCGCGGCGTCAAGCTGTCCGGCGGCCAGCGGCAGCGCATCGCGATTGCCCGGGTGTTGCTCAAGAATGCCCCGATCCTGGTACTCGATGAGGCCACCTCGGCGCTGGACTCCGAGGTGGAAGCCGCCATCCAGGAGCAGCTCGATACCCTGATGGAAGGTAAAACGGTGATTGCGATTGCCCACCGGCTGTCCACCATTGCGATGCTCGACCGGCTTATCGTGGTCGATGAAGGCCGGATTGTCGAAAGCGGCACCCATGCCCAGTTACTGGAAAAGAATGGCATTTATGCGCGTCTATGGCGTCGGCAATCGGGTGGGTTCATCGGCCTTGATGTCGATGCTGTTAGCCCCAATGATTAATGTACCGACCATTCTGTCCAAAGAGGTGTTCATGCAAGCGATTCAACTCAATCAGCCCGGCGGTCTCGACAAGCTAACGGTAGTGGATCAAGCCGCGCCCGGCGAGCCGGGGAAAGGCGAAATTCGTGTGCGCTTGCACGCCAGTTCGCTGAACTTTCACGACTACGCCGTGGTAGCCGGGATGATCCCCACCGAGGAGGGGCGTATTCCCATGTCGGATGGCGCAGGCGTTGTCGACGCCGTCGGTGAAGGCGTGAGCGAGTTTTCCGTGGGCGACCCGGTGGTGTCGACGTTCTTCCCCGGCTGGCTGGAGGGCCCCGCGCGGGTCGGTGATTTCCGTACTACCCCCGGCGATGGCATCGATGGCTATGCGCGCGAGCAGGTGATCGCACCGGCCACCTCGTTCACCTATCAGCCGGCTGAGTACAGCCACGCCGAATCAGCCACCCTGACTACCGCTGGCCTCACCGCCTGGCGCGCATTGGTGGTCGATGGCGGACTGAAAGCTGGCGATACGGTGCTGGTACTGGGCACCGGCGGCGTGTCCATCTTTGCGCTGCAATTTGCCAAGATGATGGGCGCACGGGTCATCGCCACGTCGTCCTCCAATGAGAAGCTTGCCCGCCTGCGTGAATTGGGCGCGGAGCACACCATCAACTACAAAGAGACGCCCGAGTGGGGCAAGGCCGTCAAGGCGCTGACCGAAGGCGAGGGCGTTGATCATGTGGTGGAAGTGGGGGGCTCCGGCACGCTGCCGCAGTCGATCGATGCGGTCAAGATCGGCGGTCATATTGCACTGATCGGCATATTGACCGGCCGTGAGGGCGAGATTCCCACTGCCAAGCTGATGGCCAAGCAGGCCACCCTGAAAGGCTTGATCGTCGGCAGCCGTCGCGACCAGATTGAAATGATTCGCGCCATCGAGGCCAATGGCATGCGGCCGATTATCGACCGTGAATTCCCGCTGACCGACATCGCCGATGCCCTCCGTCACCAAGAGGCCGGGAAACACTTTGGCAAAATCTGCCTGACCTTCTAGTGATGGATAAGCCCCAAAGCGTTACTGTCAGGCCTTAGCGCCTGGTCCTGCCTTGCACCAGCGCCGCCATCATGGGCGGCGCTGGTGTATCAAGCATTTATTCGTCGTCTGAGGGCAGCTCAGCGCTATGGTAGACGTTTTGTACGTCGTCCAGATCGTTCAGCATGCCGAGCAGTTTTTCGAACATGGCCACATCGTCGCCTTCGACCGGCGTGGTGGTTTGCGGCAGGAACTGAATTTCATCGGCCTCGAACTCGATGTCGCCGAAGGTGTCGAGCAACGCCTGCTTGGCCTTGGCGTAGTCGGTATGCGGCGCAAACACGGTGATGCGGCCGTCTTCCTGCTCGATATCGGTGACGTCGACATCGGCTTCCATCAGTGCTTCCAGCACGGCTTCCTCGTCGTTACCGGCAAACGCGAAAATCGCGCAGTGGTCGAACATATGGCTGACGCTGCCGGGGGTGCCGATTTTGCTCTTGGTCTTGGTAAAGCAACCGCGCACGTCGCCGAAGGTGCGGTTGGGGTTGTCGGTCAAGCACTCGACAATCACCATGGCATTGCCGGGGCCGAAGCCCTCGTAGCGCGCCGCTGAAAAGTCTTCGCCGCCCGCCCCGCTGGCTTTATCCAGCGCCTTGTCGATCACGTGAGAGGGTACCTGATCCTTCTTGGCACGCTCCATCAGGCCGCGTAGCGCCAGGTTGCTATGGGGATCGGTGCCGCCCGACTTGGCGCAAACGTAGATCTCGCGACCGTACTTACTGTAAACCTTCGTCTTTGCATCGGCCGTTTTGGCCATGGATTCTTTACGGTTCTGAAAAGCCCTACCCATGTTGACGTCCTGTAATTAGTGATTCCCCCTGCTGATCAGGGTGTCATCAAAAAAGCCAAAGTTTACCCAACAGGATATCATGCTAACAGCGTTATTTGCGTAAGCGCAGGCGTCTCATCCCTCGACATGGCTTACAATGCAAGGCGTCATCATTTGCCGATGGTGAAAGGACAATAAACGATCTAGGAGGATCACATGCCATTCTCGCTATGGTTGTCGCTCGCGGCGGTATGCGCCATGGGCGCGATGTCACCGGGACCCAGTCTGGCGCTGGTGCTGCGCCATACCCTGGGTGGGGGGAGGCTGGTGGGCGTGACCGCGGCGTTATGCCATGCCGGTGGCGTTGGGCTCTATGCCCTGCTGACCGTGCTGGGCCTGGGCGCGCTGATTGTGCAGTGGCCGACCCTCTTCCAGTTGATTACCTGGGTAGGGGCGGCGTATCTTGCCTGGCTGGGCATTAAAGCGCTGCGTGCCGGTAGTGCCGGGGCGATGCAGCAACAGGCAATGGTCACGTCCGGCGCTCGGGCCGCCAGGGAGGGCGTGTTGGTGGCGCTGGGCAACCCCAAACTGATCCTTTTCTTCGTTGCGCTGCTCAGCCAGTTTGTCACGCCCGATATGAGCCTGGTTGCCAAAGCGCTCATCGTGGTCACGGCGATGGTCATTGACGGAGGATGGTACGTGCTGGTGGCCGTTGCCCTGTCGCATTCACGGGTGCTGCCCTGGCTTCAGCGCCGCGCCCACTGGATCAATCGGGTGACCGGGATTTTGCTGCTGGCATTGGCGCTTCGCGTGGTGGCCGGTCCGCTGGTCTAGGTTGGCAGAGACTGGCTTGGGGAACTGGTGCGTCGAGCATAGACATGGCATGGTAAGTGGCGAGGCGTTCCAGGGGGGAGGCGGCAGATGACATTTTACGATCAGGATTGTTACAACCACATGGGGCAGCCGTTTAACCTGCGGGCGTTGCAGGGGCAGGTGTTGCTGATCGTCAACGTCGCCAGCCGCTGTGGCTATACCCCGCAGCTCAAAGAGCTGGAAATGCTTTACCAACGCTATCGGGATCGCGGTTTCACGGTACTGGGGTTTCCCTGTGATCAGTTTGGCAAGCAGTCGCCGGAAAGCGCTGAGGCCTTTTGTACCTTTGGCGAGCAGCAATATGGCGTCACGTTTCCGCTCATGGAAAAAGTGCGGGTCAATGGCAGTGACGCCCACCCGTTGTTCGTGTTTTTAAAGCGCGAGGCCCCCGGCGTGTTGGGGACGACAATGATCAAATGGAATTTTACAAAATTCCTGGTCGGGCGTGATGGCAAGGTCATTGCGCGCTTTGGTCCCCGGGATCATGGCCGCTTGTTACGGCTACGTCTGGAACGCGCGCTCGACGAGGTTTAGGTCTCGCCGCGGGCGACCATTACCCGGTTCATCAACTCGTTCCAACGATGGCGGACCATCATGGTCGTCAGACCTGAAAACAGTGCCCAGCTCTTGCGCCGCCAGCCTGTCAAACGCAGGTTGTGGCTGACCAGTTGCTGCATCAGTTTGCGGTTATTGAACTCACGCCATTCGCTGGCAATGGACAGTTGATGGCGGGCCATCACTGGCGCCATCTCCAGGCGGAACATCCATTCAAGCTCTTTGAAGGTCATATCAAAGCGCTGAACGACCTCGACCATCTGGGCATAATCGCGCTCACTTGGCTCGCGGTCCAGCCATAACGGGGCCAGTGCCAACCATAAATCGCCACGTTCATCGACTAGCTGCTGTGCATTCATTAACAAAGCCTCACGGGCGGTCTGTGATAAAACAATATCCTGACGTGAAAGGTCCATAAGCTCAATAGCGGACAGCGCCGCTCTAGACCGCTAGAATAGTGCCACTGATGAGCTAAACACGTTATTTTGAAAGCGAGGTTCCCCTTGATTATCAAACCCAAAGTACGCGGCTTTATTTGCACGACCACCCACCCGGTCGGCTGCGAGCAGAACGTTCGCGAGCAGATCGAGGCCACTCGCGCCCGCAACCTGGATAAAAGCGCCGGGCCCAAAAAGGTGCTGGTGATCGGGGCTTCCAGTGGGTACGGCCTGGCGGCGCGCATTACCGCGGCGTTCGGCTACGGAGCGGATACCCTGGGGGTGTTCTTTGAAAAACCGGCGAACGAGAATAAGCCTGGCACAGCGGGTTGGTACAACAGCGCAGCGTTTGACAAGTTCGCCAAGCAGGAAGGCCTTTACAGCAAGTCGATCAACGGCGATGCGTTCTCCCACGAAGCGCGCCAGAAAGCCATCGAGCTGATCAAGCAGGACATGGGCGAAGTCGACCTGGTGGTCTACTCGCTGGCATCGCCGGTGCGCAAGCTGCCGGATAGCGGCGAGCTCAAGCGCTCGAGCCTCAAGCCGATTGGCGAAACCTACCGGGCGACCGCGATCGACACCAACAAGGACGCCATCATCGAAGCCGAGGTGGAGCCCGCCACCCAGCAGGAAATCGACGACACCATCACCGTGATGGGCGGCGAGGACTGGGAACTGTGGATGGATGCGCTGGACCAGGCCGGCGTGCTGGCCAAGGGCGCACGCAGCGTGGCGTTCAGCTATATCGGCACTGAGATCACCTGGCCGATCTACTGGCACGGCGCGCTGGGCAAGGCCAAGGAAGACCTGGACCGTGCCGCCGCGGCGATTGATGCCAAGCTGAAAGAGACCGGTGGCGGCGCTAACGTGGCGGTACTCAAGTCGGTGGTCACCCAGGCCAGCGCGGCGATCCCGGTGATGCCGCTGTATATCGCCATGGTGTATCGCATCATGAAAGAGCAGGGCGTCCACGAAGGCACGATCGATCAACTTAACCGCTTGTTCGGCGAGCGGCTCTATGCCCCGCAGGGCGGTGAGATGGCCACTGACGAAGTGGGCCGTCTGCGCCTGGATGACTGGGAGTTGCGCGACGATATCCAGAAGGCCTGCCAGGACCTGTGGTCGGAAGTCACTACCGATAACCTGTTCGAGATCACCGACTACGCAAGCTATAAACACGACTTCCTGAAGCTGTTTGGCTTCGAGCGCGACGATGTTGATTACGACGCCGATGTTGACCCGATGGTCGACTTTGATGTGGTCAACCTGTAAACCAGTTGCCGCTAAATGGCGGTATTAGCGTTATGAAAACGTCGGGCCTGGGAGCTCGGCGTTTTTGCATTTATACGTCATGTTTTGTTTACCGCGACGCGGCCACTGCCTTTATCCAGGCAATTGGTTAAGATGTCGGTTTGTTTTCGTCACGGCGGTTTTCCATGCAGCATAACCCGGTCAACTCCCCCAATGCCGCGTCGCGACGGCGGGTAGCGTTTGTGCTGCTGCCGGGGTTTTCGATGCTGGCGCATGCTGGCGCGCTGGAACCTTTGCAAATGGCCAACCAGCTCAGCGGGCAGATGCTTTATCACACCGTCACGCTGAGTATGGACGACGAAGCCGTTCGCAGTGGCGCGCAGCTTTCCGTGCTGGCGCAGCATACGCTGGCAGGCACGCCTGGGCCGCTTGATCTATTGCTGGTCTGCGCCCCGACGCCGCTGCCCTATGCGCTGCCCGCCAAGCTCAATGAATGGCTGCGGGGATACGTGGGGCGCGGCGTGATGCTGGGAGGGCTGGCGGGTGGCACCGAGGTGCTGGCGCGCTGCGGGCTGCTGGAAGGTTACCGCGCCACGCTGCCCTGGCAGCGGTTCGACGCCTTTTCCCAGGCCTATCCGCAAGTCACGCTTTCCCAGCAGCTGTTTGAGATTGATCGCGACCGGCTTTCCTGCGCAGGCGGCACGGCGGCGATGGACATGATGCTGACGCTTATCGGTCAGCACCACGGCGCTCGCCTGGCCGAGCAGGTCTCGGAACAGTTCGTTTGCGACCGGATTCGTCTGGCGGACGAACGCCAGCATGTGCCGCTGCGCAGCCGCTTGGGCCATGCACCGCAAAGCCTGGTGGATGCCGTGACGCTGATGGAAGCCAATATCGAGGAGCCGCTCTCTACCCTGGAGCTTGCCGAGCATCTGGGAATATCCCGGCGCCAGTTGGAGCGGCTGTTCAAGAAATACCTGCAGGCGGTGCCCAGCCGCTACTACCTGGACCTGCGTCTTCAGGAAGCCCGCAAGCAGCTACGGGAAAGCGACCTGGCGGTAGGCGATATTGCGTTTGCCACCGGCTTTTCTTCCGGGGCGCATTTTTCTACCGCCTACCGCCACCACTTCGGCATGACACCGAGGGAAGAGCGGTTAGGTTAGCGTATCGACAATGCCGCCTTCCACGCGTAGGGCGGCGCCGGTGGTGGCGCTGGCCTGGGGCGAGGCCGCATAGACGCTCATGCTGGCGACTTCCTCGGGGGTTGCCAGGCGCTGGATGATCGATGAGGGGCGGTTTTCCTGTACGAAGCGCGCTTCCACTTCGGCCTGGGAAGTGCCTTCTTTTTCCGCCATTTCACGAATCATGTTGAGCACCCCTTCTGAGCGGGTCGGCCCGGGCAGAATGGCATTGACGGTCACATTGGTGCCGCTCAATACCTTGGCAAGCCCCCGCGAGACCGACAGCAGCGCCGATTTGGTCATGCCGTAATGGACCATTTCGCTGGGGATGTTGATGCCCGATTCACTGGACAGGAACTGGATGCGGCCCCAGTTGCGCTCACGCATGCCTTGAGCGTAGTGGCGCGAAAGGCGCACGGCGCTCATGATGTTGACGTCGAAGAACTGCTGCCAGGTGGCGTCGTCGACCTCAAAAAAGTCCTGTGGGCCGAAGATGCCGACGTTGTTGATCAAGATATCGGTGCTGGGCTGTTGCTCGATCAGCGTCTGGCAGCCGTCGGCGGTGCCCAGGTCGGCGGCCACGCCCGTCGCTTTGGCGTTGGGAATGTCTTTCTTGATGGCCGCGATGGCCTCGTCAACGCGTGCCTGGGTGCGCCCGGTGATAACCACCTCGGCACCTGCATTGGCCAGGCCCTGGGCAATCGCAAAGCCGATACCTGCGGTCGAGCCGGTGATAATGGCGTGCTTGCCGTTGAGATCAATCTGCATGGAGTGCTCCTCTCGTCCTGAGTATCAGTACCTCACTACACAACGAATAACTTTATAGCTTGCTAAGGAATATGGGGCTCTTATAGCGCTCTTCAAGGGCGGCGATCTTCCATACCAGGCTCATTCATGCCAAATGTGATCGCTAGCCCGCCCGTTTATGACTCGGCATTCGGCGGCATCACCACCCACTCCGGCTCCTCGAATTCGCCGATCAGGCGGATCTCGCAGCAGGGGGCCGCACGGCGGATGATTTCCTTTATCTCCGGGTTGGGCTGGGCTTCCATGGCGTCGCGGCTGGCCTTGCTGTCCCAGTGGGCAATGGCGATCAGGGTGTTGGGATCGCCGATCTTGCGATGCAGCTCGGTACCGCGTGCCCCTGGCGCCTGCTGGATGAGCTGGCTGGCGCGGACCCAGGCATCGGCGTAGTCCTCGGCGCGGTAGCCGTCGCGGATATGCACTTCGAAGATATATTTCATGGCGCTTCTCCCTTTTGTTGTTGCTGAAGCTGTTGCTGCTGAAGCTTTCGATCCTGGGCCAGTGTATCCCGCCGACCCTCCTGATACAGCAGCCTCTGTTCTCGCGCCGCTAGTCGAGCGCGATGCTCAGCGTCTGCCGGGCCTTGCAGGGGTAGCCGTGGCGCAGGTGCAGGGTGCGCTCGTCGAGGTTCATCACCACCGCGAACAGGGTCTCCATGCGCTCGGCCTCGGGCAGGTCGATGTCAGTGTGCTTGCAGATCGACATGGGCGCATTGTGGTGGTCGCTCAGTACGTCGAACAGCGCCCTGAAGCTGGACTTGGGCGGTGGGTCGAGCAGCTCATTGAGGCGGCGCAGGCGCACATGGGAGTCGGGCTTGGGGAAGTCGGCGACACAGGCGGTGGCGGCCGCGGCGTAGAGGTGGTTGGTGTGGGTCACGCGCCCGTCGCGGGCCTCGAGTACCCCCGGCGGCCCGGGCTGGACCTCGAAACCGGCGGCCTGGCCTGCAGCGCTGGCGACCAGAAAGTGTGCCGGTGAGGCAACGCGGTCTTCCGCGACGATGCGCTGGGCGCTGGCGAAACCGTCGCTCTCGAGAAGCTTGCGCAGGGCGACGTGGATCGGCAGGCCGTCGCCGCAGGTCTGCGAGCGGATGGCGTTGAGACACACGCCGAGACCGTGGGCGTTGAGGCCGATCTTGGCCAGCATCCCGGCCTCGCCGACGCTGACCAGCGGCGGGGCGTCTTCGCCCTCTATGCGCAGTACCACCACGTTATCGAGCTGGTCGAGGCGCCAGTCCCAGTTCTGGGCCAGCCATTGGCGACCCTGCTGGTAGAGCGAGAAGGCGGAACAGCCGCCGCTGGCTTGGGTTAGCGAGATCTCGCTGCGGCAGTTGAGGGTGAGAATGTCGTCGCGCTGCAGGTCGGCGCCCTCGGCAATGCCCTCGAGCTCATCCAGGATCGCCGGAAAGCCGCGTTCGATAGCCGGTATAAAGCGCCGCGCCACCTGCCGGGCGGCGGCCCAGTCGAGGCCTGCAAAGTCTTGAAACAGCCGGTCATAGACCTCAATGCTGCTCTGAATCTGCGCGGCATGGCGCTGGCCATGGGCCACGCCAATGGCATGGCGGCTACCACGCAGGTGGGTTACGTCGAGCATGCGGCGTGCTCCTCGGGGGATTTCCTCAAGCCTACCGCGAACAGCGTTGAAGTGCAGGTGGGGCTTGGATATGCAGGCTCACGGATTTAGCCCTTGATGGCCGACACCGCACGCCGATGCCTGGGTCCCGTGCCTTATTCAATGTTTGAGGAAAGTGCGCCGCTTACAGCCACCAAAGGGCATCAGGCCTGAATACGTCAGAGATAGCGTGAGGTGAACAAGGGAGGATAAAGGATGGATAATAGAGTGTTACAAAAGGGGGCAGTTAAATGCTGCTTTTCATAATTTGCCGTCCCATTGCTGAAAGCAGTTACCCTATTCGTCCCCTTATACTGTTTTCATTCCCTTACTCCACTGGAGGTAGCGTCCCATGAGCCACACCCCAAGCCGTCAGGATTTCGATCACTATATGGCACCCAATTACGCCCCGCAGCAGGTCATCCCGGTGCGAGGTGAGAGTAGCCGCTTGTGGGACCAACAGGGGCGCGAATATATCGATTTTGCCGGGGGCATCGCGGTCAACTCCCTGGGGCACTGCCATCCGGTACTGGTCGAGGCGCTAAAGGACCAGGGTGAAAAGCTGTGGCACCTTTCCAATGTGTTTACCAACGAGCCAGCGCTGAACCTGGCCAAGGCGCTGGTCGATCGCACCTTCGCCGATAAGGTCTTCCTGTGCTCCTCCGGCGGTGAAGCCAATGAGGCTGCATTGAAGCTGGCTCGCCGCTGGGCAGTGGATCACCACGGTGAACATAAAGATAAAATCATCTCGTTTTATCAGTCGTTCCATGGCCGCACTTTTTTCACCGTGAGCGTGGGGGGGCAGCCCAAGTATTCGCAGGGCTTTGGCCCGGTGCCCGGTGGCATCCTGCATGCCGACTACAATGACCTGGAAAGCGTGCGCAAGCTGGTCGGCGATGACACCTGCGCGATCATTGTGGAGCCGATGCAGGGCGAGGGCGGTATCGTGCCTGGCAAGCAGGACTTCCTCCAGGGGCTGCGCGATCTGTGCGACGAGCACAATGCGCTGCTGATTTTTGATGAAGTGCAGACCGGTGTTGGCCGTAGCGGCGAACTCTACGCCTACAAGAATTACGGCATTACGCCGGATATCCTCACCAGCGCCAAATCGCTGGGCGGTGGTTTCCCTGTGGGGGCAATGCTGGCGACGGATGCGGTGGCAAAATCATTGGTCATTGGTACCCACGGTTCCACCTACGGCGGCAACGCGCTGGCATCTGCTGTTGCCCTGGCGGCGGTCGAGTTTATCGATACCCCCGAGGTGCTTGAAGGTGTCAAAAAGCGTCATGACCTGTTTCGCGAGCACCTTGAAACCATCAATCGCAAGCACGGCGTGTTTAAAGAGATTCGCGGCATGGGCCTGCTGATGGGCGCCCAAATGTCCGATGCCTATGAAGGGCGTGCCAAAGACATCCTCCCGCTGGCGATTGAAGAGGGATTGATGGCGTTGATTGCCGGGCCCAATGTGCTGCGCATGGCGCCTTCCCTGGTCATTCCGGAAGCGGACATTGCCGAAGGCATGGCCCGCCTGGAACGTGCGATTGAACGGTTAGTTGCCGCCGCATGAGTGAAGCCGCAGCAACAACTGTCTCAAATGCTGAGGGAGCGTTGAGGATGCTGGTAATTCGACCGGTGAAAATGGCCGACCTGTCGGCGCTGGAACAGCTAGCCGAGCACGCCGTGCCCAAGCTTACCAATCTACCCGCCAACCGCGAGCGTCTTGAAGAGCGCATTGTGCGCTCCGAGGCCGCCTTCAGCGGCGAGGTGGAGTTCCCCGGCAACGAGCACTATACGTTCGTGCTGGCGGACGACGCCAGTGGCGAAGTGCTGGGAACGGCGACCATCCGCGCTCAGGCAGGCGCTAATGAGGCCTATTACACCTATCGCCAGGAAACGCTGATTCACGCCTCCCAGCAGCTCAACGTGCGCCGGGAAGTGCAGACCCTGGCGCTTTCCCATGAAGTCTCGGATGCCACCCTGCTGTGTGCCTTTTCGCTCAATCCGCGCTACAAGGGCACCAGTGCCGAAAGCTTGCTACGCCGTGCACGGCTGATGTTTATCGCCCAGTACCCTGAGCGCTTTTCGTGCATTCTGGCGGTGGCATTCCCTGGCTATCTGGATACGCGCAGCGAGTCGCCGTTCTGGGAGAGCGTGGGGCGGCACTTTTTTGCCCGCAGCTTCCAGGAGATGAATCATATTGCCGGGGTGCGCTCGAAAAGCTTTATCGCCGAAGTCATGCCCCAGTTTCCTCTCTATTTACCGCTGCTAACGCCCCAGGCGCGGGCAGCGATTGGCCGTGAACACCCGGCCCACGAAGAGGCCCTGGAAGAAATGCTGGCGGAAGGCTTTGTGCGCTCGCGGCATGTGGATATTTTCGACGCCGGGCCGATTGTCAAAACCGAACGCGAGCGGCTGGAAACCTTCCGCTCGGCAGCGTGGCACCCGGTCCGGGTTCGCCCGGAACACGCGCTGCCTGATGCGGAACCGGCGATGATTGCCAACCAGAAGCTGGGGGGCTTTCGCTGCATTGTGGCGCGCTATGCGCTGTCGCCCACCGGTCAGTTGATGCTGTCCCCCGAGCACGCCGAACGCCTGGGCGTGGAAGAGGGCCGCGCGGTGCTCGCCGCGCCGTTAACCTTGCCCAGCGCGGTAGATGCGCTCGATGAAGGAGAAATGTAATGCGCATTCGACCCATTGCCCGGGATGATCTGGATGGTCTCCAGGCGCTTGCGCAGCAGGCCGGTGTGGGCTTTACCTCGTTGCCGGATAACCGCGAGTTCCTGGCTGGCAAGATTGAAGCAGCCGCCCGCGCCTTTGAAGAGCGCACCCCGGTGGATGACCGGCTGTATTTCTTCGTTCTGGAAGACGAAGACAACGGCGAGCTCGCCGGCTGCTGCGCGATTGAGGGCCAGGTTGGTCGCGAAGTGCCGTTCTACAATTACCGGCTGGGCACGCTGGCGCATTCCTCCATACAGCTGGACTTGCATCGCACCATCGACACGCTGTTTTTAAGCTCTGACCATACCGGCGATGCCGAGGTGTGCTCGCTGTTTCTGCGCCCAGAATACCGCGGCGAAGCCAACAAGCATCTGCGCAACGGTGCGCTGCTCTCCAAGGCGCGCTGGCTGTTTATCGCCCAGTTCCGCGACCGTTTCCCCGATAAAGTGCTGGCGGAAATGCGCGGCGTTTTTGATGAGCAAAACACCAGCCCCTTCTGGGAAAGCCTGGGCAAGCACTTTTTTCCCATGGATTTCAACGAGGCCGACCGCCTGACCGGCCTGGGGCAGAAGAGCTTTATCGGCGAGCTGATGCCCAAGTTTCCGATCTATACCACCTTTATGTCGGAAGAGGCGCGGGCCTGCATCGGCCAGGTGCATCGGCATACCCGTCCGGCCATGGAAATGCTCAGAAAAGAGGGACTGCGCTGGGAAGGTTATATCGATATTTTCGACGGTGGCCCCACGGTGGAGGCCTACATTGACGATGTGCGCGCCATCCGCAACTCGCGGCTCTGCCAGGTGGAAGTGGCCAATAGCGCGCCGCAAGAGAGCGTCAGCCGCTGGCTTGCCGCGACCACCGATATGCTCAGCTTTACCGCGAGCTGGATAGGCCGTGCACCCAGCGACGACAACACCATCGTGCTTGGCGAACAAGAAGCGCAGCGCCTAGGCGTTACCACCGGCGATACCCTACGGCTACTCGAGACCTAGGCGACGTTTACAGGAGAGTTTTTATGCACGCCCAACAGCAGCAACTGATCAATGGCGCCTGGGTAGCCGGCGAAGCGGCCATCTTGACCAAGGTCGACCCGGTGGCCGGGTCGCTGCTTTGGCAGGGGGCAGAAGCCTCCGGTGAACAGGTCGCCTCGGCCGTCAGCGCCGCACGGAGCGCCTTTCCCGATTGGGCGCGTACGCCGTTTGCCGAACGCCAGGCGCTGGTCGAGCGTTTTGTCGAGGTGCTGACCGCCCGCCGCGAAGCCTTGGCCGTCGCCATTGCCTCCGAGACCGGCAAGCCGCTCTGGGAAGCGCGCACCGAAGTGGGCGCAATGATCGGTAAAGTGGCGCTTTCCCTCAAGGCCTACCACGAGCGCACCGGCGAACGGGAAAAAGACGTCGGCAGCGCCAAAGCCGTGCTGCGCCACCGCCCCCACGGCGTGATGGCGGTGTTCGGCCCCTACAATTTCCCTGGCCACCTGCCCAACGGCCACATGGTACCCGCGCTGTTGGCGGGAAACTGTGTGGTCTTCAAGCCCAGCGACCAGACGCCGCTGACCGCGGATTTGACCCTGCAGTGCTGGCTGGAAGCCGGTCTGCCCGCAGGCGTCATCAATCTGGTGCAGGGTGGCGTGCCGGTCGGTCAGGCGCTGGCAGGCAGCCCCGATATCGATGGACTGCTGTTTACCGGTAGTGCCAAGGTGGGCGGCATGCTCCACCAGCAGTTTGCCGGTCAACTGGATAAAATCCTCGCGCTTGAGCTGGGTGGTAACAACCCGCTGGTGGTGAAAGATGTGGAAGATGAGCGCGCCGCGGTGCTGAGCATTCTGCAGTCGGCGTTCCTCTCCGGTGGCCAGCGCTGCACCTGTGCGCGGCGCTTGATGGTGCCAAAGGGTGAAGTCGGTGACAGGCTGATCGACGCGCTGTCTGACGCGATCGGCAAGCTGCACGTGGCGGACCAGTTCGAGGAAGAGCCCGCGCCGTTCTTCGGCGGGTTGGTCAGCGTGGCGGCGGCAGATGGCCTGCTCAAGGCCCAGGATGAGCTGGAGTCCATGGGCGGCACGGTGATCAATCGTATGCAGCGTCTACAGGACAATACCAGCCTGCTCAGCCCCGCGCTGATCGATGTGACTGGCTTGGACGTGCCCGACGAGGAGCACTTCGGCCCGCTGCTGAAAATCCACCGTTATAGCGACTGGGATGAAGCGCTACAGCTTGCCAACAACACCCGTTACGGTCTCTCGGCCGGGCTTATTGGCGGCGAGCAGGCCGACTGGGACGACTTCCTGCTGCGCATTCGCGCCGGGATCGTCAACTGGAACCGCCAGACTACCGGCGCGTCCGGCGATGCGCCCTTCGGCGGCGTGGGTGACAGCGGTAACCACCGTCCCAGCGCCTACTATGCGGCGGATTACTGCGCCTACCCGGTGGCCTCCATGGAAGCCGACACCCTGGAAATGCCCGACACCCTGCCCCCGGGAGTCAATCTATGAACACAACGGCCATCAGCAACGTCCAGGAAGTCAATTTCGACGGCCTGGTCGGCCCGACCCATAACTACTCGGGCCTGGCGGTGGGTAACGTGGCCTCCATGAGTCACGGCGGCCTGGTGTCCAGCCCCAAAGAGGGCGCCTTGCAGGGGCTTTTAAAGATGAAGTCGCTGATGGACGCGGGCTATGCCCAGGGCGTTCTGCCACCCCAGCAGCGGCCGGATATCGGTGCGCTGCGCGATCTGGGCTTCAGCGGCAGCAATAGCGACGTGCTGGCCCGCGCCGCCAAAGAGGCGCCGCAGCTGCTGCGCGCGGTCTGTTCGGCGTCCAGCATGTGGACCGCCAACGCGGGTACGATTACCCCAAGCCTGGACGCGCCGGATAGCCGGGTGCATTTCACCCCGGCCAATCTTCAGTCCAGCTTTCACCGCTACCTGGAACCGCAAACTACGGGGCGCGTACTAAGAGCGATTTTCCGCAACGAACAGCACTTTGCCCACCACCCGGTGCTGCCCGCCACCCCCGCCTTTGCCGACGAAGGCGCGGCCAACCATACCCGTCTATGCGGTGAGCACGGCGAGCCGGGCGTTCATCTGTTCGTGTATGGGCGTCAGGCGTTTGGCGGCGCGCGTAGCGGCGAGCGAGAGCCCAAGCGCTATCCTGCCAGGCAGACCCTGGAAGCCAGCCAGGCGGTGGCCCGCCAGCATGGGCTGACGGACGCGCAAACGGTGTTTGCCCAACAGCATCCGGAGGCCATCGACGCGGGTGTTTTCCACAACGACGTCATCGCCGTGGGTAACGGCCCCGTGCTGCTTTACCACGAAATGGCCTTTCTGGATGAAGAGGGCACGCTCGATGAGCTGCGCGCCAAAATGGCCACACCACTCATTCCTGTGCGAGTGCCTCAGGAAGCAGTGAGTATGGAAGACGCCGTGGCGTCTTATCTGTTCAACTCGCAGCTGCTCTCCAACCCGGATGGCACCATGACCCTGGTGGTGCCCGGCGAATGCCAGGAACGCGAGGCGGTATGGCGCACCATTCAGGATTCGCTGCTAGCGGGCAATAACCCCATCAGTGAGGTGATCGTCAAGGACGTCAAGCAGAGCATGCGCAACGGCGGCGGCCCCGCCTGCCTGCGGCTGCGCGTGGTTCTTTCCGAGGCAGAGCGAGCAGCGCTAACCGGCCGCGTGCTGCTCACCGATGCGCTCTGTGATGAGCTGACCGCATGGGTGGAGCGCCACTATCGCGACCGCCTTGCTGTGGACGACCTCAAAGACCCGCAGCTCGCAGAAGAGTCGCTGACAGCACTGGATGAACTCACCCAGCTGTTAAAGATCGGGTCTGTTTATCCGTTTCAGTTGGGGTAGGGCTTAAGCTAAGCTAACAACCAAAACGCCAAGGCAATGCCTTGGCGTTTTGCATACTATAAGTCCAAGATATCTCAGGTAACTAAAGCCTAGAGACACGCATATGGACGCCATCATTCGTCGAACTGATGACAAAGAGTTCGCAGCAAGAATAATTCGTCAAAATATGTCAGCCTACTACAAGCGGCTGGATATGCACTGGGATACCGACCTGTTTGATAAGCAGTGGGGTGATTTAGACAGCTACGAGCTGGTCATCAACGCTTCGCGAGTAGGGCTGCTATGCATAAATCACGATGAAAATGCCTACTACATTCGGGAACTACAAATTGATCAGAAGTGGCAGCGTCAAGGCGTAGGTACAGTGGCAATCCGCTACACGGAGGAAATTGCTAAGCAAGCAGGCATTCGCTTACTTCGGTTACGTGTATTTTGTATCAACCCCGCAAGCGCTTTGTACGAGCGAATGGGATTTCGCGTGCGTAAAACCGAGGGCGGGACTCACTATATGGAGCGGAGTATCCTTTAACGATAAAACCGACCAGGAAAAGGCGCCACCACCCACATGTCTACCTCGAACCCTTCTTTTTCCGATGCTGAGCGGCGTGGACTCTACCGCGCCATAAATGAGCGGCGCGATGTGCGCTCGCAGTTTCTGCCCGACCCGATTCCCCCTGAAGTACTAACACGACTGCTGGAGGCCGCGCATCATGCGCCTTCCGTGGGATTCATGCAGCCCTGGGATTTCATCGTGATTGAAAGTCGCAGCGTCAGGGAAACGGTGCTGGCGATGTTCGAGCAGGAGAACCAGAAGGCCGCCGAGCGCTTTGAAGGCGAGCGTAAAGAGCATTATCGCAGCCTCAAGCTGCAAGGGATTATGGAAAGCCCGTTGAATCTTTGCATTACCTGCGACCGTAGCCGTGGCGGGCCCCATGTGCTGGGGCGCAATAGCATTGTGGAAACCGATCTCTTCAGCACTTGTCTGGCGGTGCAAAACCTCTGGTTGGCTGCGAGGGTAGAAGGTATCGGTGTTGGCTGGGTGAGTATTCTTGACCAGGAACAGCTGAGCACGGCGTTAAACCTGCCTGAGCATGTTTACCCGCTGGCATATCTCTGCCTTGGCTACGTGAGCGAGTTTTTAGATCAGCCAGAGCTTGAAGCCAAAGGCTGGCGCTCCCGCTTGCCATTAAGTGAACTCGTTCATGGTGATCAATGGGGGCAGCCGCTTGCCGGTCCCTGGTTTGACGCGCTATAGCGCTATACCTTATTTGTCGCTAATGTATTCGCTCATGCTGAAGAAGAGCGTCATTTATGCAAAGTGATATCACCCTCAAGCGGCTAAGAGCCGACAATCCTAATGCTGAAATAGTCGCGGGCTGGACATATGAATCCTGGGGGCATTTGCATCCAGGCTTAACGCTGGAACAGGCTATTACACGATTGAAAGCCGAGTGTGGGCAGGGCGGTGTGCCTTCAATCTTTGTGGCGATGCAGGGCGAAACCCCGGTGGGAACCGCCAGCCTGATTGCCGATGACATGAGCATACGCCCTGAACTTACCCCTTGGCTGGCCTCCGTGTTTGTCGTGCCCGAGTGGCGGGGGCAGGGCATTGCCTCTGCATTGGTGCGCCGGGTAGAAGCAGAAGCCGTTGAGAACGGCATCGAGCACTTCTATCTCTACACCCCCGACCAGCAGGCGCTTTATCGGCATTTGGGTTGGCAAGATGTAGAAAGCCTTGAGTACCGGGGCGAACCCGTCACGGTGATGTCACGACAGTTGGGGCTTTAAAGGCGTATTGTGGCTTCCGTGACTTAATCTCTTAACGTTTGTCGCCTACCCTTAGACAAGACAGCATTTATGCACCCACAAAGGCATCGCAATGAGTCATGCACTAACGGGACACAACCGCCCCCAGCAAGTGATTGAAGCCATCCAGCAAGCCAACGCGCCCTTGGACGCGGCGACCCGCCAGGCCAAATTTGCCAAGATGGCGGCATCGCCATATCGTTTCTTCCGCGGTACCAATCATATGTACTGGCAAGACGTATGGCACGACTGGCGCTTTTCGCTGTTTGGGGGGTGGCCCAATACCCAAACCTGGTTGCAGGGTGACGCCCATGTCTACAATTTTGGTGCTTACGGTCATCATGATGACCAGGTGCGCTACGGCATGGACGACTTTGACGATGCGCTAATCGGCGATTACCAATACGACCTGTGGAGGCTGGCCATCAGCGTGGTATTGGATGGTCGTGAAAATGCCGAGCTTAGCCCCAAAGCCATTGATAAAGCCCTTGGCAAGCTACTAGAGGGGTACTATTACACGCTTGCGGATTATACCGACGATGTGCCCATCGAGGCAGTCACGCTGGATAGCGCCAAAGGTCAGTTGAAGCCTTTCATGAGCAAGGTGGCGGATAAGCAGAGCCGTGCGCGCATGTTGGAAAAATGGACCACGCTTGACGACCAGCGAGGTCGGCAGTTTGCGGAGCGCCCCGGTAAGCTCGCTAACTTGCCCGCTGATATGGCCAGTCAACTGCGTCGACTGATAGAGCAGGAATACCAGCAAACCCTTCAAGATGCTGCAAAAGAGAGCGACCCCCGCCATTTCCGCGTCAAAGACACCGCGCGTCGGCTGGACGCAGGTACCGGTTCGCTCGGGGTAGAGCGCTACTATGTACTGATTGAAGGCGGGGTCGACCACGAGCACGACGACATCATTCTGGATGTCAAAGAGCAGGTAACCCCGGAAGCCTATCGCTTCATGAGCAAGGCCCAACAGCAGGCATGGCGCAAGCTATTTCCCAATGAAGGTATTCGCCATGCGGCGGCGTTTCATGCCATTGCGGAACACCCGGATGCCTACCTTGGCTGGTTAACCATGAATGACAAGGTGTTTTCGGTCCGCGAGCGCTCTCCTTTCAAGAAGGATTTCCCTACCCATAAACTTTCCAGCGGAAAGCCGTATCGCAAGCTCGCACACCAGTGGGGGCAGATTCTCGCCCGGGAACACCTGCGGGGGGCGAAAGCGCTGAATAGCGGGGATCATAGACCTTTTGCCATGGCGATCTGCCAGCGACTTAAAGGGCGTGAAGAACAGTTTGTGGAGGTGGTGTCGACCCTCGCGGTGGCTTACGCGGATTGCGTCGAACAGGACTATGGCGTGTTCATTGATCATTTTCTGGCGACCGATTCCCCCTAAGCCTCAGGCGCTGCTTGGATGAACGGAACACAGGTTACTGTGGTTGCCGTCGGCCAAGTATAAAGCCATGTTCCTCGAATGACTCAGACCATACAACGCAGCGGTTACGGCCGCTGCGTTTGGCGTGATAAAGCGCTTCATCAGCGAGTCGAAGAAGCTTATGCGGGTTTGGAGCATGATCGGGGTAGGTGGCAATGCCGCAAGACAGCGTGATTGGCCTGAGCGGGACGCCTTGATGAGCACAGGCGCATTGGGCGACGGCGTCTAACAGCGCGTTGGCACTGGACTCGGCCGAATCGGCCGAGGCTTCCGGGAGCAGGGCAACAAACTCTTCGCCTCCGATTCGGCAGACCACCCCTAACTCCATAAAATGCTGGCTGAGTAACGCGGCCATTTTAACCAGCACCGCATCGCCTGCATCGTGGCCAAAGTGATCGTTGATGTCTTTGAAATGGTCCAGGTCCAACATGAGCAGAGAAAGCTGGCTGCCATGCTGTTGAGCGCGGCGGCACTCATGGTCGAATACCGTATTGAAATGGCGTCGGTTGTGAAGGCCGGTGAGAGGGTCTTCAAACGAAAGCCCCTCCAGCTCCTGAACAAGCTGGCCAAGTTCTGCTGTGCGTTCGGTAACTTGCTGTTCAAGGGTTTCGTTGGCCGTTGCCAGTTGCTGCTGGGTGCGTCGGTAGTGCCATAGAAATATAGTCGCAATTGCCAGAGAAAAAGCTAAGCTGCCATAGCTTAATGGCACCGTTCGCCAGGCCACGAAGCCATGGGCGACAACCATGTCGGCGAGCAGCAGGGGAGCAAAAAAGGTGAAGCTTAGCACCAGCAAGCGCTGTTCGAGATTGAGCCTGCTGAAGCGAAATAGCGCGAGCAACAGCATGAACGGCATGGTCACGGCGAGCAAGACATCAAACACAGGGAAGGTTATCGATAGGCTGATAAAGCCTAACTGCACCAGGCCAATGGCCATCACCAGGTAGGCCAGGTGTAAGGCCCAGAGTCGCTTGATCCAGCGCTTGGCGGTGCCTTCAAGCCAATGGCTGAGCAACATCCCCAGCGCGATCGGAAGGGTATAGTAGCTGCCTGCTCTGAGCATATCCCAGGCCAGGGGGCCATCGGCGATCAATTGGCGGGCGGGTGCCTCGGCGAGCAGCATCAGCCCGGAGGCGTAGGCAAACAGCGCGATGGCCAGGAAACCACGCCGTTCAGGCCCGATAAGGGCGAAAAGGGTGGCCAGAATGCCCAGCACCAATACGAGCGCACTGACGCCAAGATCCTGGGCGGACTCATGGATGACGTGTTTGAGTACATCGATACGCTCCATTATCTGCACTTCGCCCCAAAGACCAATGCTGGTGTAGTAGGAATAGAGCCGGAAAGTAAGTACCTGGCCAGCCGCCCCTTCCGGCAGGTCGATCATATGCCAGGGCCAGCCAGCAAAATCGCCTCGCCCCTGGTCGTCAAATTCGCCGTACTGATAAATCAGCTCATCGCCGAGGTAGGCCTGGCCGATTAAATTGATACTGGTGATATAAAGGACGGGGTCATTCCAATCGCCCTCAGGCAAGGTTGTGCGTAACCAAAGGTGCTGATGCCCTTCACGGCCTGGTGGGTTGGAAGGGGAGGCTGCTGATTGCCAGTCGGCGGATTCATCATCCAACCACTCGGGCTCGCCGTTCGCATTCAGGGGGGAGTCGCCCCAACGGTACTCCCAGTCCATTAGCGGCTGGGGCAGGGCTTCCGCTTTGAGGCCATCAGAGAGTATCGCCAACACAATAAATGAGACGATCAGCAGAATGCGATGTCGTATGGCGAACCCACGGCGCAGCATGGCGAACGTCCTCGTATGATAGCGATCATTCCGCTGATGAAAGGCATCAACAATATACGGCGAGAGGCTGATGCAGCGAGGTACAGTAGCGTTAGTACGTTGATCCCAATCTTAACTAAAAAGCGAGTCAAAGTGGTGCTGTTTCTTCAACGATTTTTTGTCCCGGCCTCATGAAAAGGCCATAAAAAAACCGGACTGTCGCCAGCCCGGTCGGATCGCGTTGCTTCGGGGGGCACAAGGACCATCACCAGGAGCCTCCTTTGCTAATACCTACTGGCCGCTGGCAGCCCCGCCAACGACACCACCCTGGAAGCCGCTTTCGCGACTGCCGTTACGGTTTTTGAGGTGGCTGGCCACGGTGTCTTCCGGCGACCCCGCCATTTCGCGGAACATGCCCATGGAGCCAAGCAGGGCAGAGGACTCGTAGGGCACGAAAACCCGTTCGCCGTCTTTAGCCATGTTGGGCAGCCCCTTGATATAGCTCTGGCCCAGCAGATAGCCCACCACGGTGCGCTTGTTCTCTTCGCTATCGCCAATCGCGCTGAGTACCAGCTTGATCGATTCCTGCTCGCCCTGGGCGCGCAAAATCGCAGATTCTTTATCGCCCTCGGCATTCAGGATTGAGGATTCACGCTGGCCCTGCGCCATGGCGATGGCGGCGGATTTTTCGCCTTCTGCCTCGGTAACGGTGGCACGACGCTTACGCTCGGCGGCCATCTGTAGACGCATGGCGGACTCGACTTCATCCGGCATGGCGATATCCTGCACTTCAACGCGAGAGATTTTGACGCCCCACTTGGAGGCAGGCTCTTCCATGGCCGCCTGAATCTCATTGTTGACCTCTGCGCGGGACTCGAACAGCTTATCCAGCTCCATCTTGCCAACCACCGAACGCAGCGTGGTCTTGGCCAGTACTTCCACGGCCTGACTCATGTTCTCGACTTCATAGACCGCACGTTTCGGGTCGATAATCTGATAGTAGAGTGCGCCATTGATGCGCACGGTGACGTTATCGGTGGTCACCACCGGCTGGCCCGGGAAATCCATCACCGTTTCGCGGCGGTCGATACGCGTTTCATCGCTGGTAATGGCCGTGTAGTCCTCGCCCATTTTGCGGTAGCGAAGCATGGTGATGGCACGCGGCTGCTCGATAAACGGCACAATAATATTGATGCCGCTTTCGAGTACGCGATGAAACGAACCGAGTCGCTCGATGACCATCACCTCGGATTGGCGAACGATCACCAGGCCTTTCGAAATGATCAGTATGCCGATGACGACAATGATCAGGCTTATCAGTAGGCCTGGGCTAATGGGTAAATCCATTTTTATAACTCCTTGCGTTGGGAAGTATCGTCCTGACGATCGGTGTCGGTGGAGGCGAGGCTAACGAGAGCTGTTGTGCCGTCAAAGCGTTTAAACAGCACTGGCGTGCCTTGGGGTAGGTCGGTATCACCGCTTTCCAATACCTGTAATCGATAAAAATCACCGTTGACCTTGATGCCGGCAGCGTTATCGAAGTCGCGTTTCAATGTGGTGTAGTGGTTGCCCTTCTCAACCCCGGTGCCGGTGGTGCCGTAGTGTACGCCCTTGGGTGAGAAGTGCGGGCGAATGACCATCACCCCCAGAGGCACCAGCACACCGGAAAATATTCCCATGCTGATCAACTGCCAGGTTAGCGTCAGGCCAAGCGCTGTGACCGCTGCCGTGAACGCTGCGGCCACTCCCAGGGCAAGCAGCAACATCGCGCCAGAGGTTAGCTCCGCCAAGCTCAGTAGAAGGGCGAGTACCAACCAGCTATAAGCAGGGTTCCAGTCCATGGGCACTCCGTTGTCAATCGATAAAGGTATTACGACGACAGCCTAACCTAATGTGTCTTAACACGCCTATCATAGGCGTTTTTATATTCGTGTTAGGCCCGGCAAGGCGGGTGCTATTCTGCCCGCATTGAAGGGCCGTGGATAAAAAGGAGCATCTTGTGTCGGGTATCGTTTATTGGTTGGATATGGCGGGGGTGATCGTCTTCGCCCTGTCCGGTGTTGTCCTGGCATGCCGCTCGCGGATGGATCCATTCGGTATGCTGGTGTTGGCAGCTGTGACGGGGATAGGTGGCGGTACGCTGCGCGACTTGGTGTTGGGGGTGAGGCCGGTGTTCTGGGTGGCTGACCCAACCTATCTGTGGGTAATTTTTTCCACCGTGTGCGCCGCGCTGGTGGGGTTTCACTATATTCACCGGCTGTCACGGGGCTTTTTGCCGATTGCGGACGCCTTTGGCCTGGCGTTATTTACCGTGATTGGCGCTCACAAAGCGCTATTGTTGGGGACATCCGGCGTTGTGGCGGTGCTGATGGGCATGATGACAGGGGTGGCGGGTGGCATGATTCGCGATGTGCTGGCCCAGCGTGTCCCCATGGTGCTGCGCGAGGAAGTCTACGCCACGGCGGCGATGGCGGGTGGCACTGCATACGTGGTGCTAGATGCCCTGCAAGCGCCGCTGCCCCTGACCATTGCCGCCTCGTTGACTGTGACGCTGGGATTGCGAATCGCGGCGATTCACTGGCACTTGGCGCTGCCGGTATTTGCCTGGGTGACCCTACCCCCGAAAACTGCCGATGATTCGGCCGCTCCCCTTTCCACGCCGCAAAAAGCCAAACAGCGGGTCAGGATGATTCGCCGTGAGCGAAATCGCCGTTAAGGCCTGGGAAAACGCTTTGCCTCCCGCCAGCGGTCGAACCAGCGCCTGGGTTGCAGGACTTTCAGCTCAGGCTCGCTGTCGATCAGCTCGACACCTGTTCCCAGGGCGCCGATACGGGCATATAGCGCGCCGTTAGCCTGTTTCTCGGCCAGGGTGAGATCGGCAAGCAGCAGAAGGGGCCCGCCGGTTAGCGTCAGGTCGTAAAGACGAATGCGCTCGCCGTCGATCTGCAGCCGCGCGTCACCGTTGATGTCGTGGACGTTCAGCAATCTGCCTAACCAGCCGCTTTCCCGGGCGCGCGCCAAGAAGAGCCGGGCCAGTAAACCGGTATCACGCATGCCAAGGCGGAGTTGACTGGTCAGGCTGATAGGGTCGCGCCATTCGAGTACTGCGTCGTCAAGGCTCAATTGAACCCACCACCCGGCATCCTGCGTGCCTTCTTCGCTCTGTCGAAACACGTTTTCCAGACGCAGGAATGAGTCGTCGGCGTTAAAGCGCCGTGCTTCCAGATCACCTTTGTCGAGTTGCAGATTCAGTTCGACATCGCCCCTGATACGTTGGTCGAGCAACGCCAGGTCGGCACCAAAGGCGCGCAGGTTGATCTCGCCCTCAGCGGTCAGGCCCTCCAGTAGCCATTCGCTGGTCAGGCTTGCTTGGCCCCCGAGCAGGCGAATGCCTGCTTCTTCGGGGAGATAGTGGTTATAACGGGTGAAGTCAGGAACCTGGGTAATGGGCAGCGCAATACGCGTGGTGAAGAAGGCAGGCTCGGGGGCTGCCAGCACCTCGCTGAAACGTTCGGTCTGGGTCGTCAGGGCAAAGTGGCGACCTTCCAAGTGGGGCCGGTCGTCGTCCCGGCGCGTGAGCGTAAAGTGCGGTATGCCCAGCGAAAGCTGGGCGTGCTCGGCGCTATCCAATTGAGCCGTCAACTCGCCGCGGCCCGTGGCCAGATAGTCCAGAAAACCGACCTCCAGCTGGTTGGCGTTGATCCTCAGGCGGGTGGGCGCCAGCAGGCGGTCATTGCGGAATGCCCCTTGAGCAAATAGCTGGCCGTTACCTGCGATTTTTAATCCGTGGGCCTCGGGCAGGAAAGCATTCAAAAAGCCCAGCTGTTGTACGCTGCCCTCCATGGAAAACTCACCGCTAATGCGACTGGCGTCAGCGATCCTCTCTCGCTTGAAACGGCCTTCATTGAGTACCAGGGTACTCTGTAACGTCTCAGAGGGAGCGTCCGTATCCGCAACTTGCCAACGCAAGCGTGATCCGCTGATGTCCAGCGCGGAGCCGTCGAGCGCTGCCCGACGCATCGCCAGGCTGAGCTGGGCGCTGCTTTCCAGCGTGCCGTCCTCTTCGCCGTGCTGCCAGCGCGTGGTCAACTGCTCCCCGGATAAATAGATCTCGCCGCTCATCTCCTCTGTCGTGAGCGCCAGTTGGCCGTTGCTGTTGGCTTGACCGTCAAGCAACTGCAGCGGGCCGGGGTCGGGTAATATTGCGCCCAGGTAGGGTTGCAGCACGCTGATGTCCGGCAGGCGGGCAGATTGCCAGGCCAGCCGGGCGGTGGCGTCTTCCCGGGCTTGCACAGGGTCAATCGGGCTGCGCGCGTTGAGGGTGATCGCGGCATCCGCCAGCAGCGTTTGCTCATGGTGGCGCAGGGTCCCATCAATGAACGTAAGTGTCGCATCGATGACCTCGTCGGGGGTTAGCTGTGCCGTCAGGGAACCGCTTCCCATGGCGTTGAAATCCAGCAGTTCCGTGGCCAGTTCGGGTGCCTGAATCGACAACGAGGCACGGTGAGGCTGGGCATCACGTAGCGTTACGGTGGCGTCGACTTGACCCTTCCCGGCCAGGCGAACACCCTGACCGTCAAAGGTATCTGCCAGGTAGCGGTCAAGCATATCCAGTCGGGTCACCTGGCCTTGTAGCTCAAGGGTGGCGCTCGTCGGTAGGTCCAACTGGTCCAAGCGCTGGTTGGGAATGCCGGTCATCAGGCCTAGTTGGGTATCGTCAGCGTAAGGATGGCTGTCAGCCAACACCACGTTGTTTAACTGAGTGGAAAAGGTCAGCGTATTGTCCTGTGCTGCCAGACGAACGCGCCCTTCGCCGACGGCGGTATGAAGCGGCGGAGAAGAGTCGGGAGTCATCCAGCGCGGTGAGTCACTGGCATCGGGCGTCAGGCGTTGCTCATCCACCGATAGGCGTAAGGCCGACGCCACCAGGGTGAGCTGGCTACCGTGCTGTAACTTGCCAGCATCAAGCGCAAGCTTGCCCGTCAGTGCGCCGCTGCCATCAAGCGTTAACCAGGGCAGTGCTTTCAGATAGGGCATGAAGACGTCCCACGCGTCGGCCTGGGCATTGATGGTCAGCTGTGCTGAAAGAGCGCCAAGCAGGCTGGCGATAAGCTCATCGCGGGGGACCTGTGCGGTGGTTACGCTTTCCAGGTTGGCACTGGCGGCTAACCTGATATCGTGCGCCAGGGTGGCTTGGTCGCCTAGCCGTACCAAACGCCCTTGGTTGATATCCAGCGATACATGGGGCACGGCCAAGGCATCACGGCTGAACTGAGTGTCCTTTATCTGGAGTTGGCCCTCGGCTTCAAGCGCAATAGCGCCAACGGTCAGGCGGCGGAGCCCACTGGCCTCCAGCGCCTTGATATGCAATTCGCCGCGCAGCAGGTCGAGCAAGGACAGCGAAAGGGTGGCTTGTCGGGCGTCAACGGTGACGGGCATCCGATCGTCTTCACGGGCGAGGTAGAGATTCTCGACCTCCCAGCGTCCAGGGTGCAGGCTTTGGGCATTTGACCAGCGCACCTCGACACCTTCGATCTTTGAGAGCTGCTGCGGCAACCATTGGCTATTGAGCAGCCAGGCACTACCGAGTAGCCAGATGAGCGCCACTGTCAAAACGCCTACCAGGGTGATGAGCAGAATGTGTGAAAGACGTTTTGACCTGGGACGCTGATTTGGCATACGGCTTCCTTGCAGATGACTCCTGCTGATCGACGTTTTATGGCATTATGCGCGTCGTAAGCCCACCTTCGACTTTTGATTTCAACGCTGAGCAGACAACCTACGCCATGTTCAAGGAATTTTACACGCAGCGCGGAGAGTATGTGGTGATCTCCGCTGAGCAGGCCAGCCGCTTCGCTAAGGGCGTCGCAGGTGACTATAACCCGATCCATAATCCGGATGCGCGGCGTTTCTGTGTGCCGGGGGATCTACTTTTTGCGCTGGTATTGGCAAAGTTTGGTTTGTCGCGGCACATGGAGTTTCGTTTTACCAGCATGGTGGGGGCCGATACCCCGCTTGTGTTCAGCGAATCTGAAAATGGTGAGCTGCACGTATACGATGAAGACGGTAAATGTTACCTACAGGTTAAACGGCGCGGGGACTGGACCGACGACGCCTCGGTGATAGAAGCCTTTGCTCGCTGTTACGTGGCATTTTCGGGCAAGAACTTTCCTCACTACCTCAAGCCGCTGATGGAGGAGCACGGGGTGATGTTCAACCCCAAGCGCCCCCTGGTGATCTACGACAGCATGGGGTTCTCGCTTTCGCGCCTGAACGCTGTGTCGCCTGGGTTGACGCTCAGCCATTCGTCGTTGGATGTGCAGGGAAAGCGCGCCGACGCCCTGCTTGAGTTTGCCATTGAGTCAGCAGGTGAATCGGTGGGGGTTGGCTCCAAAAAGCTGGTTGTCAGCGGGCTGTGCCCCTATGATGCGGATGAAATGGCGGCGATTGTGGATGAGTTTTATCGGCTCAAGGCGGCCTACCTTGCGTCAGTCTGAACGGGGTTAATCGGAACGGCCTGGCCGGATGCGACGTTGGTGGTGATAGCTGCCCTCAACGCTTGGTGTAGGGTATTCTTAGCCTCATTCATCATAATGCGGTCCTGCGAAGCGACCGCGCCAATGACAAGAGGCGAGTTATGAATCACTGCAAACGGTTGACCCTTGCACTTACTGCCACCGCGTTGGCCGTAACGTCCTTCAATGCCCAGGCGCGTGATTTTCGTTTAGGCCTGATCACCCCCGCCCAGCACCTTTGGTCAACCGAAGCGGAAGCCTTTGCCGAAACGCTGAATGAGCGCTCTGATGGCGAGCATAGCGTGTCGGTTTTTCCTGCCCAGCAGTTGGGTAATGAAGCGCAGATGGTCCAGCAGTTGCAAAGCGGCGCGCTGGACATGGCGTTCCTGACCATTGCCGAAATCTCCAATCGGATTCCCGACTTCGGTGCGCTTTATGCGCCTTATCTGGTTGATGACGTCAACCACGCCGCCCGCTTGCTGCGTTCGGACGCCGCCGGCGAGCTCCTCGACCTGATGCCGGAAGGTGTCGGTCTGGTCGGTGTCGGTTACGGTATGGTGGGCATGCGCCAGGTGCTCAGCCGTGACCCCATCGAGAGCGCCGATGACCTGGAAGGTCAGCGCCTGCGGATCACCCCCTTCGAGCCGATTCGTGATTTCTATACCGCCACCGGTGCAGCCCCTGCGCCCATGCCGTTGTTGGAAGTGTACGACGCTCTGGCCAACGGCCAGGTAGACGCCATCGACATGGATTTCGATTCCATCCTGATTCTCAAATTCTACGAACAGGCCGATAACCTGCTGATTTCCAATCACATGATGTTCCCCATGGTGGGAGTGGTGTCGGGTCGCGTATGGCGAGAGCTATCCGAGGAAGATCGTGAACTGATCGACACGACCATGGCGGAGCATCTGGAGAACGTGCTGGTAGGCTTTGAAGAAAAAGACGCTGCTCAGGAAGAAGAGATCCGCGCCCTGGATATCAACATCGTCGAAGCGGATGCCGAATTCTTCTCAGACGCGATAGCCGAGTGGGAAGCTATCTGGGCACCCAAGGCACCGATGCTGGAAACCCTGCGCGAAGAAGCCGAGCGTCTGCGCGAGTAACCCGCTGACAAGTCAACCACTCGACCACTGACGAGGATTCTCCACGATCATGTTGCAACGCCTTTCCTCGGGGCTTGCCCGCTTTGAAGAGACCGCCGCTGCCGCCCTGGCTGCGGCGGTGACGTGTTTGATCCTGATCAATATCGTCTTTCGTGTGCTGGGTAACCCGCTTTACTGGATAAGCGAGCTATCGATTTACGCCATGATCTGGATGACGTTTTTGATTGCGGGTGCGGTGTTCAAGCGTCGCCAGGGAGTGGCAGTGACCTTGTTGAGCGATGGGCTGCCCCGTGTCGGACGACAACTGATAGGCCTCTGGGTCGACGTCATGGTGCTGGTATTTGCCCTGCTACTCGTTTGGCTTTGCTGGCGCTGGTATCAGCCATTCACGCTTGCTCGATTAGGCTTCGACACGGGGGCGTTTCAGGGGCAGACCTTCAACTTCATTTACGCCGAGAACACCTCGACGCTGGGCGTGAAAAAGTTCTGGGTATGGCTGATCGTGCCGTGGTTTGCGCTATCCCTCAGCCTGCATGGGCTGGCCAACGTCTGGCAGTCGGTCACCCAGTGGCGCCACCCTGGCGATGAGCCGACGGTCGAAACACTGCCATGAGGTGGGCGCGCTTATGACCATTGCCGTATTTTTACTGTTACTACTGAGTGCTGTCCCGATTGCCCTGGTGCTCGCACTGACGGCGATGGTGTACATCTACGTGTCGGGCAATAGCGTGCTGTTCGAGTCTTATCCGCAGCAATTATTCAGCGCCATCGAGAGCTATGGGTTGCTGGCGATCCCGCTATTCATGCTGGCCGGCGAGCTGATGAACGAAGGCGGTCTCACCAGGCGTTTGATCGCCCTGGCACGAATTCTGGTGGGCGGTTTCCGCGGAGGTCTTGCGTATATCAACCTGGTGGCCAACATGATGATGGCGGCCATTATCGGCTCGGCAGCGTCGCAAATCGCGATCATGTCCCGGGCCATGGTGCCCGCCATGGAAGAAGAGGGCTACGATACGCCTTACAGCGCGGCGATTACCGCGGCAGGTGGACTGCTATCGCCGATTATTCCGCCCTCGATGCTGTTCGTGCTGTTTGGGGTGATGGCTCAGGTGCCTATCGCCGAGATGTTTATTGCCGGATTGCTGCCGGGGTTATTGCTGGGAGGGAGTTTCTTCGTCGTGATCGCGCTGGTCGGGCTGGTGCAGCAATACCCCAAGGGCCAGTGGCCCAGTCGCCGTCAGGCAGCGCACGATGCACTTTGGGGACTGCCAGCACTGCTGATTCCGGTCATCATCATTGGTGGCATTTTATTGGGCATTGCCACGCCCACCGAGTCGGCGGCGCTGGCCTCGCTTGTGGCCTTGATCATGGGGCGTTTTGTGTATGGCGAGCTGCGCCTGGTTCAAATGCCTCAGGTGCTCAAGCGCACGGCGGTCAACGCCGGTTTGGTCATCATGCTGATTGCTGCCGCCGGGGTGTTTGGCTGGGTGGTGATCTACGAGCAGTTGCCGCAAATGGCGGCCGAGTGGATCGCCGCCCTCACGACCGACCCCTTTGTGTTTCTGCTGATGATGATTGGCGCATTACTGCTGGTGGGCATGGTCATCGACGGCATCGCCGCGCTGATTCTGGTGGTGCCTATCCTGATGCCGATTGCCGAGACGCAATTTGCCATCAGTCCTTATCAGTTTGGCGTCGTGGTATGTCTGACCCTGGTATTGGGGTTGTTAACGCCGCCTGTGGGGGCCGGGCTGTTTATTGCCTCATCCATGACCGGCGCTCCGCCGCTGAAAATCTTCCGTGCCCTGCTGCCGTTTTTGCTGGCGACATTGGTCACCCTGGTCTTGCTAGCCTGGATTCCCTGGCTCACCAACGCCTTGATTCAGCGTTAACCAACGCGTGTTAGACATGGTCTCCATCCTTTACTTTCCTGGTGGCTAATCCATGCATCGGACAGGTAAAGGCTTGTCCCCCTGGAAGGGCTAATTGACGCCGCCCGATAGATTCTGTTTACTCTTGCGTTAGCTCGTTTACGTTTACGTAAACTTTCTAATACAACGACAACAGGAGCAACGCCATGCCCATTCGCAATATCCCCATGTTTATCGATGGCCAGCCGGTCACGTCCCAGAGCCAGGAGTGGCGTGATGTGGTGAATCCAGCCACCCAGGAAGTCGTTGCCAGGGTGCCTTTCTGCACCGCCGACGAAGTCGAGCGCGCCATTGCCAGTGCCGCAACGGCTTTCAAGGAGTGGCGCAAGGTTCCCCTGGGTAAACGCATGCGCATCATGCTCAAGCTTCAGGCGCTGATTCGCGAGCACACACCTGAACTGGCGGCGCTGATTACAGAAGAGCACGGTAAAACCCTGCCGGATGCTGAAGGCGAGGTTGGGCGCGGGCTGGAGGTGGTCGAGCATGCCTGCTCCATTACCTCGCTACAGCTTGGCGAGCTGGCCAATAATGCCGCCAACGAGGTCGATGTCTACACCATGCACCATCCGCTGGGCGTCGGGGCGGGCATTACCGCCTTCAATTTCCCGATCATGCTGCCTTGCTTCATGTTCCCGCTGGCCATTGCCACCGGCAATACGTTTGTCCTGAAGCCCTCGGAGCAGGATCCCAGCTCGACCATGCGACTGGTGGAGCTTGCCCATGAGGCAGGCATTCCGGCGGGCGTATTGAATGTGGTTCACGGCGGCCCCGAAGTGGCGAACCAGATTGCCGATCACCCGTCGATCAAGGCGCTGTCGTTCATTGGCTCATCCCACGTAGGCTCGCTGCTGTATAACCGCGCCGCCGCGGCGGGTAAACGCATGCAGGCGATGATGGGCGCCAAGAACCATTGCGTGGTCATGCCCGACGCCAATCGCAGCCAGGCCATCGACAGCCTGCTGGGCTCGGCATTTGGGGCGGCCGGGCAGCGCTGCATGGCCAACTCGGTGGTGGTGCTGGTGGGCGAAGCCCGTGAATGGTTAGACGATATTGTGAAAGGCGCTCGTGGCATGAAGGTCGGGCCTGGCACTCAGCGCGATGCTGACCTGGGCCCGCTGGTATCCCCCCAGGCCAAGGAACGTGTCGAACGCTTGATTGGCGCAGGCGAGAAAGAGGGCGCCAAACTAATGGTCGACGGCCGCGGTTGCTCGGTTGATGGCTTTCCGGACGGTAATTTTGTGGGGCCGACACTGTTTTCCGACGTGACGGCCGACATGACCATCTACCGTGAAGAGATCTTTGGCCCGGTACTCTGCGTGGTCAACGTGGAGACGCTGGACGACGCGGTCGCATTCATCAATGCCAACCCCAACGGCAACGGCACCTCTATCTTTACCAACTCGGGCTGGGTGGCACGGCGCTTTGAAAACGATATTGACGTGGGCCAGATCGGTATCAACGTACCGATCCCTGTGCCGGTTGCCTATTTCAGCTTTACCGGCTCGCGAGGCTCAAAGCTCGGCGACCTGGGGCCTAACGGTAAGCAGGCGATTGCCTTCTGGACACAGACCAAGACGGTGACCGCCCGCTGGTTTGAGCCCGAAAACGTCTCCAGCGGGATCAACAGCACCATTTCGCTTGGCTGATGTCACTCGCCGGGTGGTAGCTTCCTCGGCCTGAAGGGGCCGAGGGAGCGTCAATGCGAGGACTAAAAATCCTGAAACAGCGGTAAGCTTTCTTCCAGCAGCCGTTCAATCGGATCAAGCTGACTTTCGTGCAGCACCAGCATCGAGGGCTCTGAGGCAAAATGCTTGCCGGTCGGCACCAGCAGCGCAAACTCACCTTCTTCAAGATGAAATTCGTGCATCTCACGTAGTCCATCAGCGGTATAGCACTGCGTACAGCGGTATGCTTCGTCCTCGCCGTATACCAGGCGGTGGTACATCTTGAACAGCGTATAGAGGGCCAAACCGCCTTCAAAAGCAGGCCAACGGGCCGGGATCGTGCGCGTTTCTTCATCCAGCGTTTGCCCGTCTGCCTCGGCATTGGCGATCGCATCGTCAAGTGGGGCTTCCAGCAGGGCGTCTTCATCGGCGGGGAAGGCAACGTTGTCTTTTGAAGCCTGGGTGAAGTCCTTTACGGCGCGTTTGAAGTCGGCCACGGTCTTAATGGCGTAGTCGACATGCTGCAAATCAGCTGGCTCAAAGCTACCATTTTCCCAGCCGTGTATGACACGCAGCGTCATCAAGCCGCGCTCCATGGGGCGTGCCAGCAGCAAATACAGCGCAATATGCAGATGCAGTTGCCGCTCGTCGGTATCGTTTTCAAACGCATTGTAAGGGTCAGCAAACAATGCATGTAGCCTGCCCGGCGTATGTTCCTTGGCTTCTGTATAGCGCATTAGAGATTTCCCTTTGAGCGAACCGTGTCGCTCCAGGCGCACGGTTTCTATAACGTTATTAGATTACCTACTGAGTATGGCCAGCGGTGACGCGGATTAAAAGCCCTGGGGCGCAGGGGCTTGCGCGTAATGGCATATACTCGCCACTTTACGCTGGTGCGATTCTCGTTGAGAATAATACCTGTTCATAAAGTTCTTTCACACACTGTCGCCAGGGGAGCCTCCAAGAGGCTGAGAGTGCGCTTGCGCTAACCCTGGAACCTGATCCGGATGATACCGGCGGAGGAAGCGCGACATGCCCTACCTGACATCCGCTGCGCTGGCCGCGGCACTCGGTATTTTTATCATACTTGGCCTGCGGGCTCGCTGGGCCGGTGGCACGGTCGATGATTACATTACAGCTCGCAATTCCCAGTCCGGGGCGACCCTCGGGTTATCGTTTCTTGCCTCCGGGATGGGCGCATGGATCCTGTTTGCGCCGCCGGAAATCGGCGCCTTCGTTGGCCCAGTGGCCCTTTCTGGTTATGCCATCGGTTCCGCGCTGCCGTTTATCGTACTCGGTCTTTACGGACCGGCCATTCGCCGCGCGTTGCCCGAAGGTAGAAGCATCGCCGAGTTTGCCCAGGCGTGCTACGGCACCAGCGTGCGCCGCTGGGTGTCACTGGTGTCGGTGGCCTACATGGCTTGCTTTTTGGCCGCAGAGCTGACGGCCATTGGGGCGATTACCGCATTACTCTCCGATGTGCCGCCTGCTCTGGTTGTTCTTGGCGTCGCCTTGAGCACGCTTGCCTATACCGTGCTCGGCGGGCTGAGGGCGAGCCTTGCCACCGACCGCTGGCAGGCCTGGCTGTTGATCGCTCTGCTGCTGATCGTCAGCAGTGTTGCCTTCACCTATTTACCCACCCTGCCAGAGGCATCGTCGATGCCGAGCGCCCCGCTGGGCGACGCACTGAGTGTGGCGGTGACACTGGTCATTGCCGTCACGGCGGCGAACCTTTTCCATCAGGGTTACTGGCAGCGGGTGTGGGCCGCGCAGGATTCACGCAGCCTGGGCCTAGGTGCCTGGCTGGGGGGTGGGTTGACCGTCGCTGTAGTGATGGTGATCGGCGGCCTGGGGATGCTTGCTGCGATGAGTGGCGTGGCGCTGGGTGAACCGCCTATCCCGTTTTTTGCTCTCCTGGGCAGCGCACCGTCGTGGCTCGCCCTGCTGGCCCTGGTGCTGGCGGTGACACTGGTGGCATCCAGTGTCGATACGCTGCAGAACGCGATTGCCTCGCTGATCGTCTCCCAGCATGAGCAGCGGGGCAGGTCGCTGACCACGGCCCGCTGGTGGACGGTCGCGCTGATGGTGCCGGTGGTAATCATCGGCCTGCAGGGTCTTTCCGTACTGCGACTATTCCTGATCGCGGACTTGCTGTGTGCCGCGATCGTGGTACCGGTATTGCTGGGGTTATGGAGACGGATGTCCACCGCGGCGGCGATCGGCGGCGGCATTGCAGGGCTATTAGGCGCGGTGTTACCCGGCTGGATCGCCAGCGGCAGTCTTGCAGCGGGGCTCATGGCGGCGACCTTCCCTGCGGGTATTCCCACCCTGGGGCCTTTCCTTGGTGCGCTATTGGCTTCTTCACTGGTGAGTATCGGCTGGGCGAAAGTGGTCGGTCACCGGGCGTCTTGGGCAAAGCATGGCTGATCACGTTATGATGGTAAGTTATCGTCTACCATCATGGGCCACAGTCAATGAACTACCCTATTCTTCCCGACGAAGAAGCTCGGCTGGCGGCGCTTTACGAATTGGCGCTGCTGGATACGCCGGAAGAACCCGCATTCGATCGGGTGACCCGCCTGGTCACCCAGTTACTGAATGTGCCCACCTCGACCGTCACGCTGATTGATGCAAAACGCCAGTGGATAAAGTCACGGGTGGGGACGGAGCTGAGTGAAACGTCCCGTGACGTGGCCTTCTGCGCCCATACCATTGCGGAAACCACGCCGCTGGTGGTCGAGGATACACTCGAGGACCCGCGCTTTGCGGATAATCCGCTGGTGACCCAGCCTGACGGGGTGCGTTTTTACGCGGGTATTCCGCTGCGCACGTCAAAGGGGTTGGCGTTGGGGTCGCTGTGTGCTGTGGATACAAGGCCACGTCAGCTTAGCGACGCCGAGCTTAATGCGCTTAAGGACCTTGGGGCGATTGTTACCGATGAAATTCACCTGCGCGAGCACTTTCTGTTTGAAAAACAGCGTCGGGAAGCGTCCCAGTCATCCCTCGAAGCGCTGCATCTGGATCTCGAAAACCAGATTGAGCGGCGCACTCGGGAACTGAACCTGGTGATCGAGTCGGCCTATGACGCCTACATCAGCATTGACGATAATGACATAGTGCTTGACTGGAATCGCGCCGCGACAACGATGTTTGGCTGGACGCGCAGGGAAGCGCTGGCGCGTCCCATTCAGCAGCTGATTTTCCCTGATGGCGTGCCGGAAGGCGATCAGCAGACGCCCTTCAACTACTACGCCGCGCGTCGTGATGGCAGCTCGTTGCCGGTGGAAATACGCATCAAGTCGCTCGATATTGAGGGACGCAATCAGCGTAGCCTTTTTCTCCACGATGTTACCGAGCGCATACAGCTTGAGCGTCTGCGCGACCTGGAAGCCCGTGAAGACGCCCTTACCCAACTGCCCAACAGGCGGGCCCTGGATGAACGGTTGCCAGAGGCGATGGCGCGCACCCGGCGCCAGCAGACCGCGCTCGCCGTGCTGTTCATGGATCTCGATGGCTTCAAGGCGGTCAACGACATGCATGGCCATGCGGCCGGTGACGAGTTGCTGCGTGAAATCGCCAAACGTCTAGGCGCCGCCGTACGCGAAACCGACTATGTCGCCCGCTGGGCCGGAGATGAGTTTGTCGTGCTGCTGGAAAACATCGCCCTCGATGCCGCCGAGCGGCTTGCCCGGCAGTTGGTTGATACCCTCGAACAGCCGGTACAGTTGCAGGAGGCGAAGGTGCATGTCAGTGCCAGCATTGGCGTGGCGCTGTATAAGCCAGACGTAAGCGAAACGGCGCTTGAATTGCTCAAGCGCGCCGATGTTGCCATGTACAACGCCAAACACGCCGGTAAAGCACAGGTCTATATGGCAGACGCGCCAGAGTGAACATGCCTACCAAAACGTCATCCGTTAACCTTCAAGGACGATCATGATTCGGACACTGCTAACCACTCCCGAGGGGGACGTACACGAAGGCGACGAACAGCTCATCGATCTGTGGCGACAAACGCCGGGCAGTCATATCTGGCTGGATATGCAGGGCGAAAGCCAGGCCGTCGAGCAGCGTTTTCTGGAAGACTTCGAATGCCATCCGATGGCGATTCAGGATGCTCAAAAAGAGCGTCATCCACCCAAAATCGAAGAGTTTGAGCACCATACGCTGATCATTTACCGCGGTATTTCCTCGTTCGATGCCCAGTTGAACTTCGTGCCCCAGCAGGTAAGCTTTTTTGTCGGCGAGCGCTTCCTGGTCACCCTGCACCCGGGTGAGGCGTTAAGCATCAAGCGTCTGTTCAACGAGCAGGGCAGTGCACTGCTGGCGCACTCCCCAGAGCACGTGGCATTGCGGGTGATGTACCTGTCGGCCGGGTATTACATCGACAGCCTGCTGGAATTCGAAGTCGCCCTCAGCGATCTGGAAGATGAACTGCTGGATAACGGCAATGATGTCTTGATGCGGCGTATCACCGCCTACCGCTCGCGGCTGGTGAAAATGCGTCGAATCTTCAGCTACCACAAGGGCATTACCCAGGAGCTGACCGCCTACGACTATGCCCACCTGCCGCGGGATAAAAACGACACCCTCCACGCGATTACCGATGTGGAAGAGCGCTTTGAGCGGCTCTATACCCTCACGCAAATGTATTACGATATCTGCGGCGATCTGGTCGATGGCTACATTTCGATTTCATCGCATCAACTGAACATCACCATGCGCGTGCTGACGGTGATTACCGCTATCTTTGTGCCGCTTACCTTCATTGCCGGTGTCTACGGCATGAATTTCGAGTACATTCCCGAGCTTGGCTATCGCTACGGTTATTTCTTTGTCTGGGGAGTGATGCTGGGAATCGGTGGGATGCTGATCTGGCTATTCAAACGCAAACACTGGTTTTGACGCCCTCGGTGGCCTGATGGAGACGGCGCGAAAGTTTGTTATGGTCATCATCAGGCGCAACAGCTTTATCTCTTAGTCAAGTCAAGAGGAGCCCAGTCAATGGCAGACGTGACTGCTCGTTCAACGCCGCCGACCATGGCGGCCATGCTGCTCACCGGGCATGGCGGTATTGAGAAGCTCGAGTACCGTCAGGATATGGCCACCCCCGAACCCCAAGCGGGCGAGGTGCTGGTGCAGGTGACGGCGACGGCGAAGAACAATACCGACCGTAAAGCCCGCGAGGGTCTGTACCCCACCAAGGACAAGGGCGACGTGACCTCCTTTGCCATGGGCGGCGAGCCCACGCTGACGTTCCCACGCATTCAGGGCGCCGATGTGGCGGGCCGTGTCGTGGCGGTAGGCGAGGGCGTTGATACCTCGCGGATCGGTGAGCGGGGGCTTCTGGATTTCAATCTTTATGCCGATGATCGCCGCGATATCAACCTGACCCCGGACTACTATGGCCACGGAGCGGATGGCGGCTATGCCGAGTACATCGCCGTACCGTCCGATCAGTTCCACCACGTGCCCAACCCGGAACTGCACGATGCCGAGCTTGCCGCCATGGGGATGTGCTCCTACCAGACGGCCTACCACATGATGACATCCGCCGGGATCGGCGCCGGAGAGCGCGTGCTGGTCACCGGTGCCAGCGGCGGGGTAGGCACGGCCCTGATTCAGCTTTGCCGGGTGGTCGGCGCGATTCCCTACGCCGTCAGCCAGCCCGATAAAGCCGATGCGTTGATCGCGTTGGGGGCCGAGGCCGTGATTGACCGTGGCGACTTGCCGACCTTTGTCGATCGCGTACTGGCCACCACCGGCGGTCAGCCCATCGACGCGGTGATGGACCTGGTCGGCGGGGAGATGACCAACCTGTTTATCGACACCATGATTGTCGATATGCAGCACCGCAAACGCTACCCGAGGCTTTCCATCGCGGGGGCCAGCGGTGGCAACCTCAGCGAGATCATGTGGACGCGTATCTACCTCTACCAGGTGCAGATCTTTGGGGTTTCCCACGGCACGCGGGAAGAGGCCGAACAGCTCATGGCGTGGATTCGTAGCGGCGAGTTGAAGCCCGTCTTGCATGCCGCCTTCAAGCTGTCCGAACTCCACGACGCCGAGCGCTATTTCGTCAATCGTGGCAGTAACTATCTAGGCAAGATCGTGATCGTCCCGGATAGCCAGTGGGAATCCCATGGCGCTCCGTTTGCCCTTAACGCTTCCTAACCGCAAAGAGTCCGGCGAATGAATACTCAGCATACTATCCAGTTAATGGACACCCACGCGGGAGGCGATGTCAGCCGTATTGTCACGGGGGGCATCGATCATCTCCCGGGCAAGAATGTCCGCGAGCAAATGGAATACCTGCGTGATGATGCCGACGGTCTGCGTCGGCTGTTGCTTGAGGAGCCCTACGGCATTCCCGAGATGTCCGTGGACCTGCTGGTGCCACCCTGCGATCCGGAAGCCGTCGCCGGTTACATCATCATGGAGGTCATGGGCTATCCGATCTATTCGGGGTCCAACACCTTGTGTACCGCCACCGCGGTGCTGGAAAGCGGTATCGTTCCCAAGCAGGAAGGTCTTCAACGCTTCAAGCTCGAAGCCCCCGCGGGTCTGGTACAGGTAGAGGCCCGGGTGCATAACGGCGTGGTGGAGTCGGTCACCTGTGGCGGACTGCCGAGCTATATCGACACCTACCGTGAGACGATCGACGTGCCCGGCATCGGCCCGGTGACCTATTCGGTCGCTTACAGTGGCGGCTTTTATGCCCTGGTGGATGCCGCTGAATTAGGCTTCAAGCTGACGCTGGAAGAAGAGTCGGCGCTCGCGCTGTGCGCGCATAAAATCGTCGAAGCCATCAAGGCGGAGCGCGGTTTTTCCCATTACACCCTGGGGGATGTCGGGCCGCTGCCATTCCTGCATTTCATGGGGCCTGAAGAACAGGTCGCTGAAGGTTATGTACGTTCTCGCTCAACGACCTACGTGCATCCCGGTGTTATTTGCCGCAGCACCACCGGTACGGGGACGTCCGCGCGGCTGGCGCTGATGCATTACGAAGGGCGGCTCAGGCAGGGCGACAAGCTGGAAACCGTATCGCTGCGCGACACCGGCTTTATCGGCACTTTCATCGATACCCACCAGGAAGGCGCTTATCAGGTGGTGGAAAACACCATTACCGGGCGAAGCTATGTGCTGGCCCACTCGGATATCGTGATCAACTGCGATGATCCCTTGGTGAACTGCGGCGAGCTTCACCACATCCTGAGCGACCGCCATCACCCGCCCCGCGCTGAATTACTTTCAGAGACGACATAGCCTTCAGCCTCGATGCGTTCCCACACCGGGGCCTTGTCGGCCTCGGTCATCTGCCCCCAGCGAGCGATTTCATCCAGACGTCGCCCACACCCTTCACAAAGTGATTGGGTTGGCTCAATGCGGCATATCTGACGGCAGGGGGAGAGCGGACGGTCAGGGAGTGATGAAGTCACAGGTATCGTTTTACCTCTTGGCTGTCACAAAACGGTGGTTAAAACTGCCAGAGCCAAGGGTATCATGTCTTCGCGCATTCGCTGGGTGTGGTAGCGTGATGACTTATTTTGTCTGCGATGAGGAAACACCATGCACTATTTGCTCGACGAGACGCCGCTGGAAGTGGGCACCCTGTATCGGCTGCTATCCGGCTCGGTTTGCCCACGCCCGATTGCCTGGGTAGCGACCCAGGACCGCCAGGGCAATGCCAACCTTGCCCCTTTTTCGTTCTTCAATGTGGTCAGCGTCGATCCGCCCGTGCTGGGATTTTCACCGTTACAGAATGGTCAGGGCAGAAGCAAGGATACCGTGCGCAACCTGGAAGAAAATCCCGAATGTGTGGTGCATGTCGGTAGCGAAGCGTTGGTCGAGGCGCTCAATACCACCAGCGCAAGCCTGCCTCCCGGCGAGGATGAGTTTACTCTGGCCGGGCTCGAAAAAGCGGCCATGCCCGGTGTATCGGTCCCCCGCATTGCCAAGGCCCCGATCGCGTTTGGCTGCCGCTTGCGCGACATCATTCGCTTTGGCGACCAGCCCATGTCAGGCAACCTGGTGCTTGCCAACGTGATTTCCCTGCATCTTGATGATGATGTCTGGGACGGTCGACACGTCAGCCTGGAAGTCCTCAACCCAGTGGGTCGACTGGCAGGTAGTGACTATGTTCGCACCACCGACCGTTTCGCGCTGCAGCGCCCCAGCTAAGCTGGCAAAGCTTGACCAGCACCTGCCTAACGAACGTTTGTTTACATACTTTGCGACAATGTTTACTTAGAAATTAAGGATAATTGTCCTTTAGTCCTATATTCTGCGGCCGATAGTAGTGTTGTGCATGTTCACGACGGTTTTCCGGTGGGCATAAATAAAGTTCTATAACACTGTTTTAAAAGCGTTTTTAATTTTTTTTAAAAAGTGCTGAGGCAGCCGTGCTTGGCAATCAAGCGGGCAAGCAGATAAAGGAGGGGGCAATGCGACGATTTTGGATAGCGTTACTGGTGAGTGTGGTGTCAATTTCGACAGCCCACGCGGAACTCAAGTTTGCCATTGTAGCACCTGACAGCGGGCCGGCCGCCTCGCTTGGGCAGGGCATGAAAAAAGGGATCGACACCTACTTCGCTGAAGTCAACGCGTCCGGCGGCGTCAATGGCGAAACGCTGACACTTGCCGCCTTTGACGACCGGTATGACCCGCTCACCGCTGCTCGCCATACCCGCGAAGTGGTTCAGGACGAGGATGTCCTGGCAGCCATCGGCAATGTGGGCACCCCCACCGCGACCGTCACCATCCCGGTTTACAACGAAGCCGAAACGCTGCTGTTTGGCGCTTTTACCGGCGCGGGGGTGCTACGCAAATCGCCACCCGACCGTTACATCATCAACTACCGCGCAAGCTATGTGCAGGAAACCGCCGCCATGGTGGATGGCCTGATAGAGGCGGGCATTGAGCCGCGAGAGATCGCTTTTTTTACCCAAAACGACAGTTTTGGCGACGCGGGCTATAACGGCGCAAAGCAAGCGCTTGAGGCGCAGGGCTTTACCGGCACCGATAACCTGGCCCATGGCCGCTTTTCTCGCGGTACCCGCAATGTCCACCAGGGGCTGGCCACCATACTGCAAGCCGCTGAAACGCCCAAGGCGGTGATTATCGTGGGTACCTATGGTCCCGCCGCCGACTTTATTCGCGAAGCGCGCCAGGATATGCCCGACGCGGTGTTCCTCAACGTGTCCTTCGTCGGCAGTCAGGCGCTGTTGAACGAGCTGGGTGACCAGGCAGACGGGGTGATCGTGACGCAGGTTGTGCCGCCACTGGATTCCGAACTGCCGGTGGTCGACGAATATCGCCAGGCGCTCGATGCGTATGCCGATGGCAGTGAACCCGACTTTGTTTCCCTGGAAGGTTATATAGCGGCAAAACTGTTCGTAGAGGGGGTTAAGGCGGCAGGCGATTCGCCGGATCGAGAAGCCATTGTTGACGGCTTGCTTGGGCTTGGCGAGATCGATATCGGCCTGGAGGAGCCGCTGCATCTGGGGCCTGACGATCACCAGGCCAGTGACAGTGTCTGGCCGACGATTATTGTCGATGGTCAATTTGAGTTAGTCGAGTGGTCAACGCTGCTGCGCTAACGCTCATACCCGCCGCTGTTACGCCATTTACCCTGATACGAGCGAAGCTAGTCCAATGAAAAAAACACTTAGGAGACTCTGAATAAGTCTCCGAAATCAGCGATAATACGGCCATCGTCAACTGCCTAGGATTCATTACCGCATGGATCAGATCACTTTCTCCGAAGCCGAGTACCAGAACAAGAAGCGAAAGACCC